>JALWAP010000210.1 GCA_027016315.1 Anaerolineae bacterium
CCAACATCGCAAAGGATTTTTTCTTCCGCCAGGCGGCGCTTGTCGATGAGGGTTTCTCTGGTGGTGGTAGGGGGAATGGTGTTCGGCATGTCCAGAACCATGGTGATCCCTCCGGCCAATGCCGATTTGGTGCCGGAGGTGAAATCTTCTTTGTGTGTATGCCCGGGTTCCCTCAGGTGAACGTGAGGGTCTATCAGCCCGGGGACTGTCCAGATTGCCACTTGTTCCCCCAAAAAAAGCCGGCCAAACCGACCGGCGGTGTCCGCAACCGAACGGATTATATCGTAGAACCCCGGGAACCGCAAAATCCGGAGAACTGCGATTCGTGTGCCTTTGTCGTCTCCGTGTTGGTGGAAAAGGCGTGTGGAGTTTTCTCTCTTCTTGCCCAACTTTTGAGTGCCGACCGGATTCAAGCCCCGATTCAAGCCGTGAATTCCATCCGCATGTCCAGGTCGGAAAGCTCCCGTTTCTTCCTGGCGTTGACCTCCCGGAGGGCGGCTTCGGCATCCATGCCGTGGGTATCGGCCCAGGCAGCGATAGCCCACAGCAGTTCCCCGAGCTTTTCCTGGGAAGTTTCTCCCATGAGCGCGGAAATCGTCCGCTCGTCTACCAGAGCGTTCACCGGCAGGCTCTTCCTTCGTGCTCGGGTGATGTACGCCTGGGCTTGCGCCAGCGCCGGCAGGGCGGAGGGCACTCCGTCGAGGAAGGATTTCCTCGATTCGCCCGATTGCTCCCTTTCCCGCTTTTTGATCTCCTCCCAGTTTTCGAGCACTTCCTCCACGCCGGAGACCGCCCTGTTCCCAAAAACGTGGGGATGTCTCCGTATCAGCTTGTCTACTATCCCCGATACGACATCGGGCAGCTTGAATTCCCCTTCCTCGGACGCGATCTGGATGTGCAGCGCCCCTTGCAACAGCAAATCGCCCAGTTCCTCCTGGAGTTTTTTTGCATCTCCGGCGTCGAGAGCTTCCAGGACTTCGTACGTCTCCTCCAGCAGGTTGTTCCTCAGCGACTGATGCGTTTGCTTTCTGTCCCACGGGCATCCTCCGGGTGCACGCAGCCTCGCGACGATCTTCTGGAGCGACTCGTAGGATGCAGCTTTGTTCATCGGTGGAAGGTAGAGGGTGGTGGCGTATCCGAAGCTCGTTAGCCTATCGAGTTCGTACAATTTCACCTGGTCGATCGATGCCGAATCGCTCCCCGCGTTGGAGATCACGATCACAGGGTGCTCGTCGGGGTAGAATGCCATCAAAGTCATTTTGACGTCGCTTGCCAGGATTTTGCTGTAGCATTGGGCTATGATCAGCGGATACTCCGGGAGCACCACCGGGAAGAAATCCCGCGCCAGCAGCATGGCATCCATGACCTGAGAGCCGTTCATCAGGTCGACCCCGATCAGCGAGGATACCGGCTCGAGGAAGCTGACCCCGGGGATGATTTCCGTTTCGATTCCCAATTCTTCAGCCGCCTTGACAATCTTGGGAGTGGTCGACTCGCCGATGAAAGGATGCCCGGGGACGGCATAGATAACCCCTTCGGGGCGTTTGCCGAGCTCGACCACTCTCTCCACGATCTCGACGTAGACCTGTTCGAAGCTTTCGTGTTTTTGGTAGACGGAATCGAATGACCGAATGGTTACCTCGGTGGGCAGAGACGTGGCTACAGGGTGCTGCTCGGTTCTGAAATAGACCTCCCCGGCCGAAGTCAGCGCGTTCCAGGCTTTCCTGGTGAGCAACGAAGGGTCTCCAGGCCCCAAGCCAACAACGACGATTTTGCCCATTCGAACTGCCTCCTAGAGCGAAGGTGATTTCGACCAGGGGAATCTTACAGCTTGCCAGTTGGGCAGTCAAAAGCTGGCCTGGGTTTGGGACGCTTACTTGCCGGAAGCTTTCCTGCGCGAGGATGTTTTTCTCTTGCTGTGCGCTTTGGTGGACGACCTGGCGCGCCTTGCTTTCGATGCTTTGGCTCGCTTCGCCTGCTTTTTCCGCTCTTTACGTAACTTCTCCACCTCTTTTCGCAACGCCTTGATTTCGGATTCCATTTTCTTTTCCAGGGCTTTGTGTTGTTTCATATCCAGGCGCGGCACGTCGATTTCGATGGAACGAGCCCGTTGCCCGGAGCCTTTCTGCCCAAGGCTGCGGATGACGTTCCCACTGCGTTGGAGCTGACTTCCGACGTGGGTAAGCTTGTCGCCTGCTTGTGTGAGCGAGGATCCCAGGTTGCGCAGGTGGTCTGCCGTATTGCTGAACTCGTCCCCGATCTCGGATAGCCGGTCGGCACCCGCTGCAAAACGGCTGGCAATGTCATCCGCCAGGACTGATTCGGTGATGTTGAGCCCGGTGATGACGTGGAACCCCATGACTTTGGTGAAGCGTGGCTCGATGGATGGAATGTGTATATCGTCGATTTGCTGTCCCAGGTTTTGCAGCATGGAGGCCACGTTTTCCAGTTGCAGGCTGCATCGGTCCAGCGCGACCGCGGCCTTGGCAGTGATTTCATAAGCGCTGATGGCATCGTCTTCCGGGTTCGAACCTGTGAGCCATGTGCTGGCACGCACGGCGCTTTCTCCCGCCACTGCTATGCTCTCACCTGCTTCGTCCATGACCTCGGGAAGATGTTGGAGGAAGTGCGTGAGTTGCTCCCGGTTCTGGCTGATGTAGTGAAGCATGTCCTCCAGATGGTCTCGGTTGGATTTGATGAATTCTATGACATCTTCCAGGTGGTGGCTGTTTTTCTTGATGAAGTCGATGGCATCTGTGATATGCTGGCGATCTCTATCGATGAAATCCACGATCTCGTCGATGCGATCTTTGTTGTCGCTTACGTACTCGAGGCTGTCTAAGAATCGTTGCCGGTTTTCCCAGACCAGGTTGGTGCTGTCGATGATTTTGTCTCGATCGTCCCATAGCGCATCCACCAGTTCGATGATTTTCTGCAGGTCGAGGCCATCGCTGTTGTCGAAAAGGCTTTTCAGCATCTCTAAGACTCCTTTCACTTTCGCAGGTGCTTTGCAGCAAGTACAGCCGGGTAAATCCTCACGTTTTGTCCGGCTGTGCTATTCGGAATGGGAAACCAGGGGAAACCCCGTGCCGAGCCGATGATACACCAGGAAATGATCGATGTCAAAGCATTTTAAAATCCAGAGGCAGGCTTGGTGGGGTGAGCAGAAATGTTCCCCAGGTGCGTAGATCATGGGCGAGACTGAGCAAGAATCCCTTGCAGCGCGGTTAGCGCCTGGTTAGGGGGCTTTCGAGGAGCATACCTTTTTGTGGTTTTCGCTACATATAAATTGCTTTGTGAGTTACTGCTCTTAATGAATACACTCAGTATGGCGCCAAAAACGGTAGCCTCCTCGGCTTACGGCGTTGAATTTGACGGTGGTGGGGGAGACGTGATACCTTTTAGTTGGTCTTAGTAAATTCAGAATCTATTTTACAATTATAATATGTTGTCAATAGAGGCCGTTTTGTGACGGAATGGCGGAGCATGTGTAAATTCATTCCCTTTGGAGAGCTGTATGGACGATCGATTTAAGCATGAGCACACACGGGTTGAAAATTATCCTTGTTGGGGAAACGAAGTAGATTTAAGGAACATTATCGAAACATTATCGAAGTGGTTTTGGTTTATAGTGTCAGTAACACTTGTGGCCGCTATTTCTGCTTTCGCATTTATCACTTTTTTCAGACCGATGCAATATGAGGCTTCATCGACCGCTTTAGCTACCACGGACAGGGCTGCTTATGTACTTTCGGAAGTCGCAGGTAGTGGGAGTGTCTTACGACAGTTACATGATTCTATTCATGGGATGTTCCATGATTTGCAGAGTTACGAAGATTTGAGGAGTTATATCAGAGTTTCTAAGTTGCCTGCAGGGACACGTGGCGGTAAATATGTTAGTGTAAAATTCACAGCCAAGGCATCCGACCCCGGTAAAGCCTCGAAGCTGGTCAACGAATGGGTATCTCTGTCAGTATCAAAGGTGAACGAAGCGCTGAAAAAGGACAAAGTACAGGACCTCAGCGCAGTTCGTCGCATGTACTTGGAAGCATCGGATGACCTCCAGCAAAAGGAAAACGCCTTGGCCGAGCTGGAAAAGGAAGACAAAGTTGCCGTTTTGTCCAACAAGCTGAGTTCCCTGAAGAGCTTGCAGTCCCAGTACCTGGCAAAAGAAAGAAGTATCAAACTGCTTATCCGGGATGTCTCTACTATGAAATCAAGGTTGGAGCAAAGGGATGAAGGGAGACCCTCTTTGTCCGACGACTTGGCAATTTTGTCCCTTTCATTGAGATCTGTGGGAGGGAGCGGGAACGTACAACTGCAGGTATCCCAGGCCAGTAGCTTGTTTTCTACTAACTCTATGCAGGAAAGGATTTCTTACCTGAACGGAATGGAGAAGGAGCTGAGCGAGGAATTAGCAAAGCTTCAAGAGGATGCAGATTCGTTGGATACAGAGATCCTTAGCACTCAATATCAATTGCAGGTGGCGGAGAACAAGCTTTCCGATGCTACGAGAGAGCGAGATATTGCTCTAAAGCGATATCATGATTTGAGTGAAAAACTTCAAGAGGTTGCTTTAGCAGTGGAAGTTCCTGATGATAGGGCAGAAGTTGGTGTTTGGGCTGTGTCCCCGACGAGACCGCTACCAAGGCGACGGTTAATGAGTGCGACCCTTGCCGCTGTCGTGGGGTTTATGCTTGCGGTGTCTGTTGTGTTCGTGATCGAGTGGTGGAGGGGAGAGAAAGGCGAGTCATGACGCTTGATTTTGTGCACTCCAGCAGGGAGTGTGTCCCGGCGAGTCGGCATTGTATATTGAGAACGGCCTACAGGGCTGAGAAGTAGGGAAAGTGCTTGTCTGAGAAAAACAGAAGGCGACGTGGAGCTTGCAATTTTATAAAATTCTATCTTATGGAGGTAACACGTGGTTAGTTTGATATCCCCGTATGGTGGTAGTCTAGTAAATTTGATGGTTTCTCCTGAGGAAGCGGCAGACTTGAAAGCTTATGCTAGCCGCCTACCCTCTCTTCAGGTTTCCGAGCGGGTTGTGTGCGACTTGGAGTTGCTGGCGGTAGGAGGTTTTTCTCCTCTTGATAGGTTCATGGGGAGAGAAGACTACCGCCGTGTCTTGGAAGAGATGCGTCTTGAAAACGGGTATGTATTCCCAATCCCTATAACGTTCCCGGTGGAACCATCTCCAGATATCAAGTTAGACCAAGACATCGCTATACGGAACGC
Organism: Anaerolineae bacterium; assembly: GCA_027016315.1. Lineage (GTDB taxonomy): Bacteria > Chloroflexota > Anaerolineae > S016-19 > S016-19 > S016-19. The sequence continues at coordinate 5,236 of JALWAP010000210.1, forward strand.
CAAGAATGAGCTATTGGCTGTAATGACCATTGAAGAGATTTACGAGTGGGATAAGGATGAGATGGCTCAAAAAGTCCTGGGGACTACAGACCTGCGTCATCCGTTGGTGGCGGAGATGTCTCGGTGGGGGTCTTTGAACATTTCCGGAAAGTTGCGTGTTCTGAGTCTGCCTAAGCACTACGACTTTAGCGATCTACGCCTGACTCCTGCCGAAACCAGGGAACGATTGGCGAAGGCAGGTCATGAGAACGTGGTTGCTTTTCAAACCCGGAATCCGATGCATAGGGTCCATGAGGAATTGACAAAGCGGGCCATTGAATCTGTGGATGGAACGCTGTTGCTGCACCCAGTGGTGGGGATGACCAAGCCGGGGGATGTCGATTATTTCACGCGGGTTCGAACTTACAAAGCGTTGGTAAGCCGGTACTATGATCCAGATCGGGTGGTGTTGAGCCTGTTGCCGCTGGCAATGCGGATGGCTGGGCCGAGGGAAGCTGTTTGGCACATGATCATTCGCCGGAATTATGGTGCTAATCACCTGATTGTGGGACGTGATCACGCGGGGCCGGGTAAAGACTCCACCGGCAAGCCTTTCTACGGTCCTTATGACGCTCAGGAGTTAGCCGAGCAATTTAGCGATGAAATCGGAGTAAAGATTATCCCCTTCACCATGTTGGTCTATTTGCCAGAAGAGGGACGGTACGAAGAGGTGACGAAAGTGCCGGAAGGGGCACGTACGGCTGCGATTTCCGGAACACAAGTTCGGGAGGAATATCTCGGGAATGGGAAAAAGCTTCCCGAATGGTTCACCCGGCCCGAAGTGGCGGAGATATTGAGCGAGAGCTACCCACCACGCCATAAGCAGGGGGTATGCGTTTGGTTTACCGGGTTGAGCGGTTCCGGGAAGTCTACCACTGCGGAGATCCTTACTCAGCTCTTGATGGAACACGGTCGGCAAGTTACATTGCTTGATGGCGATGTTGTAAGGACTCATCTCTCCAAGGGACTTGGGTTTAGTAAAGAGGATAGGGATACGAACATACGGCGAATAGGTTTTGTCGCTGCTGAAGTGGTCAAGCACGGTGGAGTCGCGATTTGCGCCGCGGTAAGTCCGTACCGGGCAACCCGTAACGATGTGCGTCGGATGGTTGGGGCTGATCGTTTTGTGGAAGTGTTTGTGGATACTCCGCTCGAGGTATGCGAGCAGCGAGACTATAAAGGGTTGTATGCCAAGGCGCGGAGAGGGGAGATCAAAGGCTTTACAGGAATCGACGATCCGTACGAGCCTCCACTGAACCCAGAAATTCGGTTAGATACGGTGCATCACACAGCGGAGGAGAACGCTCGGAGAATTCTGGAGTATTTGATGGAGAAGGGGTTTGTCCGAAAGCCGAAAAAATAGCAGGGATTGAAGAGCTGAAGGATATTAGTTGAGAGATAATACAAGTATAGATTCTGGAATTTTCGCGATTGCGAGAGTTAACGGGAAGGTAGGCTGTTAACGTGTCTAAAGCGGACGAGATAGATTACATTCACTTCTTGCTGATTGTCCAACGAGTGTTTACCATGACTGTTGAGAATTGAAGAAGTGTGTTAACATAGTGACATGAGTTGGGGACCGAAACACCTTACAAGAGAGCAAATGGCAGAAAGGCGGCAGGAAGCCTACCGATTGCTGAAAGAGGGGTGGCGTCCTGCAGATGCGGCCCGTGAACTGGGTGTAAGCCGTGCAGCGGTGACCCAGTGGAAACGGCGGTTTGCGGAGGAAGGGGAGGCAGCCTGCCAGGTTCGTAAACCACCTGGTCGGCCGGCGAAACTAACCCCAGCCCAACAGCAGGAACTTATTTCCGTTCTGAGACAAGGAGCCCAGGCATACGGCTTTCCAACAGAGCGTTGGACACAGGCACGAGTGAAAGAGGTCATTCGAGATTTGTTTGGGGTGCATTATCACGTCTCATCGGTCGGAAGACTGCTTCATCGTTTGGGATGGAGCGTCCAAAAGCCAGAAGCAAGAGCAATAGAACGGGACGAAAAAGTGATTGCTGATTGGAAATCAACGGAGTGGCCCAAGATAAAAAACGCGCAGCGCAGGCAAGCAGAGATAGTATTTGCCGATGAGTTTGGTTA
>JALWAP010000211.1 GCA_027016315.1 Anaerolineae bacterium
AAGCGGCATCTCAACTTCGGGCCGCGGAGCAAGATGACGACGTGCTGGTCGTCATTGGGCCGTGGAAACGGGCTTCCGCGAACGCCATGGCCGCCGCGTCGCCAAAAGTTCCGGTCCTCGTTCCAGCGCCTGTCGGCGCTCCCACCGGATTCGTGCACAGGCTGTTCGCCGACGACGCAGCGCTCCATGAAGCCGTCGTGGCGGCTGCAGGCGACGGATGCGGCATGGTTTTCGGCGAAGCGAAAGCCACCTTTGGCTTGCTGGAATGCCGCGGGGAAAGCAAGCCATCGCTCCTGGTGGCCGACGGCGATTCAACAAGCACAGTACGGACAGTCTGCGAAGAAGAAAAAGCAACCCACGAGCGCATCCTGGCCGGGCCGGATTTCGTCCGCCCATGGACTCTGCCGCTGCTGCCGCATGGGACCGAAATCACGTGGCTCACGTCGTGGAAGCAACCTTCGGGAGATTTCGAAGCGAAATATCGGGATTTCTGCGGACAAGCCCCCACTTCTGCCGCCATCGCTGCCTACGACGCAGCCACAACCGCGCTCGACGCGCTCGACCGAGCTTATCGCAGCGGGCACCTCGACCGACGGAGCGTGAACGAAGAGATTTCGGGAATCGTCTCAAAGCAGGACTTTCCTGTGCTGGCGCACACTTTGAAGACCAATCGCTGATCACATGGAGGCTCGAGCATGAAAGTTCTGATCCTTTCCTGGGAGTACCACCCGAACATCATCGGGGGAATGGGCATACATGTAACGGAGCTGGCAAGAAACCTGGCCGATCTGGGCGTCGAAATCTACGTGGTGACCATAGGGGATCGCGAAACAGCCCTTTCGGAAGACGACGGGTTGTTGCACGTGCGCCGTGTCCCATCCGACACACACGCCGGGGATTTCTATTCCAACGTCCTCCAGGCAAATTCCAGGATGGCTGCATTCGTCCAGGAGCACTGGGAGGAATGGGGCGGATTCGATCTGATACACGTGCACGATTGGCTCACCTCGTTCGTCGGAATTGCGCTCAAGCACAGGTACCGGGTTCCGCTCCTGGCAACCATCCACGCAACCGAGAAAGGCCGCATGAGGGGAAACCTGCAAAGCCCCGTTTCCAAAATGATCCACGAAGCCGAATGGAGGCTGACGTTCGAAGCATGGAGGGTCATCGTCTGCAGCGAGTTCATGCGGAATTTCCTGATGCAAGACCTTGGCCTGCCTGCGGAGAAAATCGACGTGATCCCGAACGGGATAGACATTTCATTCGTGGAGCGATATCAAGACGAAAACCTGGACCTATTCCGGTACATGTACGCGCCTCCCGGGGTCAAGCTGGTCTTCAGCGTCGGCAGAGTCGTGCACGAAAAAGGGTTTCACGTTCTGGTTCAGGCGGCTCCGTCCGTTCTGGAAAAGCATCCGGGCACGAAATTCGTAATCTCCGGCAAAGGCGAAAAGCTGGACGAGCTGCGATCGCTTGCGTGGAGCATGGGGATCGAAAACAACGTGCTCTTCACGGGCTACATAAGCGAAGCCGACAAGCATCGGCTGTACCTGTCGTCGGATATGGCGGTGTTCCCGAGCCTGTACGAGCCGTTCGGCATCGTCGCTCTGGAAGCCATGGCCGCAAAGACCCCCGTGGTGGCTTCCAAAGTCGGGGGGCTGGCCGAGTTCATCTCGCATGGGGAAACCGGCTTTCTCGTCCCACCGGGCGATCCGGTAACGCTGGCGGAAACCATGGATTTCGTGCTGTCAAACGAAGATGCCGTAGCCAAGGTGGCGGAGAAAGCCCGCCGAGTCGTGGCAGAAAAGTACACCTGGAAGGGCGTAGCTCAGGAAACGGTGAAAGTCTACCAGCGCATCGTGGAAGAACGAAAGAAAGTGAACTGGTGAAGTGCGCGCTGGAAAACGCCCATGCACCTTCGGCGCACTTCACCGCCGCCTGATTACAGCTTCATCCGTTTGAAGATCGATTCCGGTATCAGCTTGATCACGGTCATGATTATCGTCCAGAACCACGGCACGTAAACCACGTCCTCGCCTTTCACGATGGCCTTGTAGATCCTATCCCCTACCGATTCAGCGCTCGCGAACAGAGGCCCTTTGCGGATGTGGGCGGTCATCGGCGTGTCGACGAAACCGGGTTTGATGGTAACCACCTTTACCCCCGACCTGAAAAGCCGATTCCTCAGCCCCTGGGTGAAAATCGAAACGGCCGCCTTGGCAGTGCCGTAGACGTAGTTGCTCTGCCTGCCCCGGTCTCCGGCGACGGAAGAGATCACAGCGATCGTGCCGTGGCGACGCTGCTCGAAATCATTGGCGACGAGCGTTAGAAGCGCAATCACGCTGATGGCATTGACGGAAAGAGCCTTCAGAGTCTCTTCGACGCTCGCTTCGCACTCCTTCTGATCCGGCAGAGTGCCGTGAGCGACGAAGACGACATCCAGGGCGCCTATCGACTTTTCCGCCTCGTCCAGCATCTCCTGATACCTGTCCAGTTCGGTCACGTCCAGCAACCATGTCTCCACTTTCGAGGCGCCCCGGACCTTTGCATCGTCCGCAACCGCTTGCAGCTTCTCTGCGTTCCTCGCCACCAGGAACAGATTGTCGCCGTCTTCGGCAAAGTGCCTTATCGTCGCCTGAGCGATGGCTGAAGTAGCCCCGACCACAAGCACGTTTCTCATTCGATGCCCTCCTTTATCGGCTGGGTAACCCTCCTCCAGAAATTGGAGGAGAAGTGTGGGTCTACGAACCTGGCGAACTCTCGCCACTGAGGGAAGAACGTCTGGAAGTCGAGCGCCGACATCCTGGCGTCCTTCGCTGGATAGAGAACGCCGCCCGCATCCATAACCATTTTGTCGAGCTCTTCGAGCAGCAACAAAGTCTTCCCGCCGCGGAACGGCATGTCCAGCGAAAGGGTGACACCCGGCCTGGGGAACGAGAGCATACCGGGTGACCGGATATCGCCGAATTCCTTGAGCACGGCGAGGAAAGACGCCACCCCGCTCCGGGCTATTCTCTCCAGGATGGCCTTTATCGTCCTGCGATGCTCCGTGGTTGGAATGACGAACTGGTACTGAAGGAAACCTTTCTTACCGTAGATCCGATTCCACTCCCTGATGGAATCGAGGGGGTAGAAAAACGGATCGTAGTGCATCAGCGACTTGACGATTTTCTTCCTCTGCACCCCGTAGTAGCCAAGGTTGAAGAGCTTCATGGTAAGCGGGTTCAGGACGAATCCGGGGAAATCCACAGGGACGATGAGTCTACCATCGTCGTGGGGTTTCAGTTCCACGGGCGCGTCTGCGTGATTGCCCCGCATGAAGATTCCGCGCCCGAGATTTTCCCCCGTCGCAAGACAATCGATCCAGGCTACGGTGTAATCATAGTCTTCGTCGGAAGAAGCCGATATCTCGAAGAATTCGTCCAGAGAGCCAAACTTGATCTTTTCCACTTCGATCATGGCGGATTTTATCGGCTTCAGCCTGATCTCGGCCCACAAGATCAACCCAGTGAGCCCAAGCCCCCCGATGGTGGCCTTGAACAGGTCCACGTTTTCCTCGGGCGAACAGATCAGCCGTTCGCCGTCCGACCGCAACAGCTCGAATCTGGTGACGTACCTCCCGAATGTGCCAGCCTTGTGATGGTTCTTGCCGTGGACATCGTTGGCTATCGCCCCACCTAAAGTGACGTATTTGGTTCCGGGCGTTACCGGAAGGAACCAACCCTTTGGCACGACAAGTTTGAGTATTTCGTCGAGAGTGGCACCCGCCTCACACCTCAGGAGTCCGTTTTCCTCGTCGAAATCGATGCACCGCGACATGTACGAGGCGTCGAGCAAAACGCCGCCTTCGTTCAGGCACACGTCTCCGTAGCTCCGCCCCATCCCGAAAGGGAGCACCGGCTTGCCAAAACCGGCCAGGTCGGGTACCTGAGTGCGCCAAAAAACAGGCACGACCTCGGTATGCTTCACTTTGGGGAACCGTCCCCATGATTCGTAGCGTTTCGTCATATCACACCGCCGCAGCGTTTTTTTCGGTAACACGTCGGGGATGGAAGCCGACTGCCGGTTCCATCCACCCATCGGCAATTCTACCTTTTCTGGTATGGAAAGTGAAATTTCGAGCAATTCATCCCAGGCGCACCACCATGGCACGCAAAGAGCAACGATTTTGCGCCGTTGCGGTGGCGTAACGCCCTCTCCACGATCGTTCTCCCCGTCAGAACCGACACTGGCGGAATCCTCTCTGCACTGCTTTCCGCAGCCGATCACCCGCCTTTGAACTCCGGGCCGGTGACTTCGGGGATGATCTCCCAGGAACGTGGGCCCAACTTCCTGTAAAAGCAGCTCCTCGCCCCGGTGTGACACGCAGGCCCGGCAGGCTCCACCAGCAACAAGACGGCATCCCCATCACAATCGAGCCTGATCTCCCGAACCTTCTGGGTGTTGCCGGAGGTTTCTCCCTTGTGCCAGAGAGTCTGCCTGCTCCTGCTCCAGAACCACGTCTCGCCAGTTTTCAGCGTCAGCTCGAAGGACTCACGGTTCATGTACGCAAGCGTGAGCACCTCCAGCGTGTTCATATCCTGCACGATTGCGGCCACGAGCCCACGATCGTCCCATTTTATGGCATCGAGAATCTGCTCCATGCGTCACCTCAACAAAGGCACGATTTTGCCCTGCAGCGGCAGGCTCGTTACTTCCACGCCGTCTTCCTGCGCCAGCACATCGACCTCGCTCCTGACGCCGAACTCCGGCAGGTAGATCCCCGGCTCCACCGAGAAAAGTATCCCTGGCAGCAGCCTGCGCCTGTCCTGCGTTTCCAGGTTGTCCATGTTCACCCCGCTGGCGTGCACTTCGTGCCCGATGTTGTGCCCCGTGCGGTGAAAGAAATACTCCCCGAACCCGGCTGCCTCGATGACATCCCTCGCTGCCTGATCCACCTGATATCCGAACACGTCCCGTCCCTCTTCCAAAGCCGCATCGGCAAATTCGATTGCGGCATCGCGGGCTCGCCGGACTACGTCGAACACCTCGGCCATCCTTTCCGGGACGGAACTGCCCACGTAAGCCATCCAGGTGATATCCCCGTACACACCCCAAGGTGCATCCTCCCTGGCCCACATGTCGATCAGAAGAAGGTCGCCTTCCCCGATGGGCGCATGCCTGGCGTCGGAAGGCGCATAGTGGGGATTACTGGCGTTGCCGTTGACCGCCACGATCGGCGGGTGATCGGTGACAAGCCCGGCCGTGTGAAAGCGCGATAGAACCTCTTGCTGCACCTGGTACTCGTCTACCGGCTTGCCGGATGCAATTCTCTCTGCAACCAGGTCGAACACTTCGTCCTTGATCCTCATCAGGTGGCTCACCGCCCTCCGGTGGCTCGCGATCTGGCCCTCATCGAGCACCGCCTCGACCGCCTGCACCAGGTCTCCGGAGGAAACGACCTCCACGCCGAAAGAACGGATCAGCTCGACTGTGCCAGCATCCACCCTTGACACAGTGGGTACGGCTGCGCCGGGGGAATACTCCATCGCGATTCTGGAAGCCCCGGCAAGCGCCTCCCTGAGCCGCTGGTGGAGCTCACGCCAGCTCACGTAAACGAGCTTCTCGCCCGGGAGGTCGGAAAACTGATCCTGCTCCAGCCTCGATACAACCCAAACCACATTACCCGAGGCGGGAATCCACAGGAACCACCTCCGGGTGAAAACGCCGTTCTCCGGCAAACGCGCGAGCCTCCTGGCTATCGGATTCAATCCATGAAAATCGTACAACAGCCAGCCATCCAGCCCTGCCCTCTCCACGACCTGCCGAATCGATTCGTACATGCTGCCTCCTTCCCGAGGAAGACTTTACAAACAATGCTATCACAGGAAAGGGAAACGGAACAAAAAACCGGGGCACACGGGGCAGAATGGACATCCCATGAAATTGAGGCTACAATTGCCATGAGGGACGGTGATGGGCATCCAAGGCGGAAGCCCACTTCTGCAAGAGAAAAACCTGCCCTGGGGATGAAACGAGAGCGAGGAGCGAGAAATGCCTGAACGAAACGTCGAACTCACGCCAGAGATCAAAGAAAAGCTGAAAAAGTTCCAGCGGACGGAAATAACGGAATACGAACTGTACGAAAAACTTGCGAAATGGGTTGGCTCGCCGGAGAACCAAGCCACGCTGGAGAAAATCGCAAAAGAGGAGCTTGCCCACTACAACCTCTGGAAGCACTACACCGGTGAGGACGTCGAGCCGGACAGGGGAGCGGTTCGGAAGTACTACTGGCTGAGCCGGATTTTCGGTTTTACGTTCGGCGCAAAGCTGATGGAGAACGGCGAGGCGGAAGCCCAGGAAAACTACGAGGAACTGCGCGGCATCATCCCGGAAATCGATCGGGTCATCAAGGAGGAAGACCGCCACGAGCATGAGCTGCTCGACATGCTGGACGAGGAAAGGCTCGTTTATGCAAGCTCCGTCGTCCTCGGGCTGAACGACGCCCTGGTGGAGCTTACTGGTGCGCTGGCAGGGTTCACGCTCGCACTGCAAAACGCCCGCCTGATAGCGGTCATCGGCCTGATCACCGGGCTCGCGGCAGCGCTTTCCATGGCCGCTTCCGAGTATCTATCCACAAAGGCTGAACCAGAGGGCAAAGACCCGGTCAGAGCTTCCCTCTACACGGGGGGAGCCTACCTGGGCACCGTGGTAATCCTCATCCTGCCGTTCCTTCTGCTGAGCAATTACTACCTGAGCCTGGGGATCACGCTGATCTTCGCCGTTGCGATCATAGCCCTCTTCAACTACTACATTTCCGTGGCAAGAGATCTGAATTTCAAGCACCAATTTCTCGAAATGGCGGTCATCAGCCTGGGCGTAGCCGGGTTCAGCTTCCTGGTGGGGTACGTACTGCGGGCTTTCTTCGGGATAGAAGCCTGAACCTTACGCCTCTGAACGAGGCTCTATTGGGCTGTCAAGCATGTTTCGGTTGGTAGCAGATAGGAGGGGCAATGTTTCGCCCTTTTCAAGGCAGACGACTTCACCACCTGCCACACACTTTTAGTCATTCTGAGGAGCATCAGCGACGAAGAATCTTGAGCGTTCTTTTGCTGAACGCCCCCGGCTTATCCAGAGTGTTGCAAGATTCTTCGCCTCGGCATTGAGCTCAGCGCTGCTGAGCTCTACTGCCTTGGCTACTAAACAAATTGCGTGCAGGTGGGTCCCTTAACAAAGGTGTTGTTGTCTATGCTCCACCGGATGAATCCGGTTCTTGAGGCGGGCTGCGCCCGCCGAGCAGGGCGTTGTGTCGCATAAAGCGCTCCTACGTCGAAAGAGCGTTCTCGGCGCAGACAACGATCTGGTCGGCGCCGAAGGCGCCTCAAGTGCCGAATTTCATTCGGTACTGCAGATCCAGCACAACACTGTTGTCGGGCACAACGGCGGGCGCAGCACGCTGCGCCCCTACCGACGGATAGATTGTTCCTTTCCGTTTGAGTAGCGCCACGCGCTGTGGAGTTACTCAGAACGACGCATAGTGTCCGTATGCACGAGAGACATTGCTCACAATCTCTCGCTTGACAAGCCACTGGAGGCAAAACCATGAGCAAGCGTTCCCTTGCGGTGATGTGGATTTTGGTATTGACCTCTTTTCTGATCGGGCTGTGGTTTTACCCGAGACTGCCTGCGACCGTGGCATCCCACTGGAACGGCCATGGGCAGGTAGACGGATACACGTCACGGTTCTGGGGAGCATTCCTCATCCCGCTGATCGCGCTGGGAATCGGCCTGCTTCTCACGCTGATCCCACTGATCGATCCGCTGCGGAAGAACATCGCTTCGTTCCGGCCCTACTACGAAGCGTTCGCAGTGATACTCACGCTCTACCTGATTTTCATCCAACTGTTCGAGCTTCTGTGGAACGTCGGCGTCCACCTGAACCCAAATGTGGTGTTCCCCGTAGGCATAGGCCTGCTCTTCCTATACCTGGGATTCTTCCTGGAACACGTGAAGCCCAACTGGTTCATCGGCATACGCACGCCCTGGACCCTGAGCAGCGAACGGGTATGGGAGAAAACCCATCGCCTCGGGGCCGCGCTTTTCAAAGCGCTTGGAATCGCCATGATAGCCGCAACCGCCCTTCCGTCCAGCATCTTCATCTGGATCATCCTCGGAGGCACGATTGCCGTGGCGCTGGCGCTAACGGTTTACTCGTACTGGCTGTACGAACGCGAGCAAAAAGTCAGCGGCAAGCGAGCCTGAGATACGGATTTCTTTTGTCAGGTTGCAAGTGGAAATGTTCTACGTAAAGTGCTGCTCGACCTAAGCATGTCGTGCGGTATAGCACCCCGACTACACGAAATCACACTCTTCTCACCTTGCAAGCTGCGGCACGATGAAAGCGAACACGGCAAGCACCTCCACGGCGTAAAGCGTAGCGTAGACCAGCACGATGCCCGCCCACGTTGCCCAACGTTTTCGCTTACCGAGAACCCAGACCGCAAAGAAAAACGAGGCAAACAGAACGGCCAATAAAACTCCCCATTTTCCATACGCGCCGGGGGCAACGGCGAAAACCACAGCAAGCGCGAGAAACGCCGCCGAAAGAACCATGGAAGTGCGCCCGCTCGTAGCCTTTCGCAGGCCCACAGCCCACCCTGCCCCGATCGCCATGAGCGCCGGGAACAGGTACCGCCCCTGGTGCTGGACGAACATCAGGTTGTAGCCCACGTACTCGGCCACGACTCCGAAGAACAGCAAGACGAGCATTCCTATCCCGAACCACTGCTTTTTGCTCAAACCCGGCGACTTGCGGACGAGAGCTTCGAACAAAGCCACCAGAAGCCCAAGCAACACCGCCGCCGACAGCATCTCTAAGAACAGGTAGATCCTTCGATCCATGAAGACCCCAAGCCACCCGAACACGCCCCAAAAGCTATCGAAAGTGAAGGTCACGTAGCGATGCAGGTACTGGTGCCAGCCGAACCTGAGTATCCAGTCCACCGTTCGCGGCTGGCCGATCACCACAAAATCGTGCCGCCGCAGGCCAAGGAAATCAGGCCAGCCGTAAACCACCACATTCCGGGCATACCACGGGAGGGCGATCAAGAGCATCGGCACGAGAACCCGGCCAAGCCCTTCGAGCCAGCCACGCAAACGCCATCTCCCTTTCCCCACAGGGATCAAGGCAAGCAAAGCGATCGGAACGGCGACGTAGACGGTGGTCTTGGTGACCAGGATCAACCCAAGCACGATCCCGAGCCTCGCCAGGGAGCGGGCGTTCGGCTCGTCGAACCCGAGCACCAGCCTGATCGAAAACCACATGGCAATCGCCAGCAGCAGTTCGGCCAGGGAATCGTTTTCCACACCCGCCATCATCGCCGTGTGCATCGGCAACACAGCGACGAAAGCAGCCGCCATCAAAGCAACCCACCGTCTACCCGGAAATAAGTCCGCAAGGGCTCGGTAGATTACCAGGAGCAAAAGAGCACCGAGCAGCAGCGAGAATATCCTCAGCGGCAGTATCCGGCCACCAAATCCGATGAAAACCGGCACCTGAAGCAGGTAGTACAGCGGAGGCTGATGGAATTCGTACCGTATCGGGTCGATGGAAACATCAGCCGGAAAGCGCCTGGATTTGATCTCCTCGAGATAGCGAGCGGGATAATCTCCTTTCTCCAGCACGGGGAACCGCCCGTGCGAAGCAATGTAGCGGACGTAGTTGTAGTGGGCTGGCTCGTCCGGCACCTGCCAGGCCGGTGTGAACACGGCATACAGCACCCCTGCAACGAAGTACGCCAGCACCACAAGCCATACCAACCATTTTCTCGTGACCATCGGATTCCCCTTTTAGACTCCCAAGCGCCGGTAGCGAGAAGCGCTATTCTCCACCCGCTTGAGACCGGGATTCAGCACGCCGATGCGCCGAACCTTTCGCCACTACAAGCCCTTTCCTGACCACCCTGGCTGCCAGAGGATCGACGCCAAGTGCGTCCAGCACGTCGAACGCCCTGACCGAAGCCCCCTGTCTGTGGCCGAGAAGCATCCGGAGGCACGTCCGTCCATCCCGAGGTTCCAGCAGTTCCAATGCTTCCACCAGCGGCCGGATGTCGATGTCCCTGGTCTTCTTCCTGGTACGCCTGGTGTAGACGAAGAAATCGCTGGCAAGGAAATCCCGGACCGCGGCCTCTATGCGCTCCCTGTCAGCGCCCTCCACACACGCTTCGTATTCGCCGGAAAGAAGGGCGGCCTGCAACGCTGGCTCGCCCAGCGCCACCTCTTCCACTCCACGCAAGTTCAACCCGGGAGGCAGGACTCCCCCAACCCGCTCAAGCGCCAGCGCCGGCGCCACCCGCTCGACCAGCCACAGGTCGAGCAACTCGGCCTCGCCCCACACGCCCACGGGCAAGGCCGCCGCAAACTGCATCTTCGGCATCGGGTGATAGCCCTGCGAAAAAGCCATGGGCAGATCGGCGCGCCTGAACGTGCGCTCCCATGCCTTGGCCATGTCCAGATGCGACACGAACCTGAGCATTGGGGCCATCGAGAACGTGAACCTCAGCCGCTGAACCGGAGCGTCGCTTTTGACCTCTCCTCTCAAGCTTTCTCCTCCGCCTTTTCCGCGCTCTCCGGCACCACCGGAACGGGGCCTGGAGACACCGGCTGCCGCTTCTTCCCCTTGCCGATCGGCGGGCACCGCCATGCTTCGTCCGGTGTGTTCCGCCGCAAACGGTGGAAATGGCGGATGATCCCGCAGGAATAACAATGCTCACGGCAATCCGGCAGCAACAGCCCTTCTTTGGAATTCAGGTATTCCGCCTTCAGGAACGACTTGTCCACACCGGCATTTACCACATCCCAGGGAAGCACCTCGTCCAGTCCTCGCTCCCTGTAGAGATACCACTCGGGATCGAGCCCCACATCCCGAAGCGCCCCGAGCCACAGTTCCCAATCAAAATGCTCCGCCCACCCGTCGAACCTGGCGCCGCGCTCCCAGGCAAGCTGAAGCGCATCGCTCAAGCGCCTGTCCCCGCGGGAGAGCAAAGCCTCGAACGCCGTCTCCTCCGGCCTGTTCCAGTTCAGATGGAACCCGCCGCCTCGCAGTTTGCGACGAAGCAAATCGACCTGCTCTCGAATCTCCTCCGGCCTCGCCAGCGGTACCCATTGGAACGGGGTCTGCGGCTTCGGGACAAACGTGGATACCGTCAGGCGCACCTGCGTCCGCCGCCCAACGTACTTCCTGCCGATCTCACGCACCCGATGCGCCAGATCGACGATACCTTCCACGTCCTCCATCGTTTGCCCCGGTAGGCCGATCATGAAATAGAGCTTCAGGGTAGTCCACCCTCTGCTGAACACCTCCTCCGCCACGGCCAGGAGCTCCTCCGTGGGGATCGGCTTGTTGATGACATTGCGCAGTCGGTCTGTGGCAGCTTCCGGGGCGAAAGTGAATCCCGTGCGCCGCCCAGTGCTCTCGAGCATCTCCATGAGTTCCACGGAGAAGCTTTCGATGCGCAGGCTCGGCAGGCTGATGGAGATGTGCCTGTCCCTGTATTTCTCGGCCACGGCCTTCACCAGCTCGCCAACGTAGCGGTAATCGCTGGGGCTGAGGGAGAGGAAAGCGATCTCCTCGTACCCCGTCTTCCGCAGGATCTCGTCCACCGCATCCAGGACTTCCTGCAGCGGCCTCTCCCGCACAGGGCGGAACACCACGCCCGCCTGGCAGAACCTGCATCCCCGTGTGCAGCCGCGGGAGATCTCCACCACCCCGCGGTTGTGCACCACATCCAGCCACGGGACCACGAAATCCGTCACCGGCGGAGGCAGGATTGGAACGATCCGCTTGACCACGGGCATCGGAGCGCCTTCCTGGGGCTCTATCGCCGAAATGGTGCCGTCCGGATTGTAGCGAACATCGTACAGCGAGGGCACGTAAACTCCCGGCACGCCCACCAGAGCGCTGAGAAGCGCAGCCTTCGGTGCGCCAGACTCCTTCCACTCCCGATAGACCCGAACTATGTCAAGGATGCCCTCCTCACCTTCCCCGATGAAACACGCGTCCACAAACGCGTGGATCGGCTCTGGGTTGTAGCAGGCGCTTCCACCGGCGATCACCAGCGGGTAGGATTCGTCCCGCTCCGAACTGCGCAGCGGTATCCCGCCGAGATCGAGGGTGGTCAGCATGTTGGTGTAGACCTGTTCGTAAGGCAGGCTGAATCCGATTATGTCGAATTCACCAAGAGGATGGTAGGTCTCCAGGCCGTAAACCGGGACGCGATCTTTGCGCATCAACGCTTCCATGTCCGGCCATGGGGTGTACACGCGCTCGGCCAGCACGTCGGGCTGCTTGTTGAGGATGTCGTAGAGGATTGCCATCCCAAAATTGGACATGCCGAGGTCGTACACTTCCGGGAACACCAACGCCACCCTGGTTCGGACCGAATCCCAGTCCTTGACCACGGCGTTCAGCTCCCGGCCGATATACCGGGCGGGTTTCTCGACCCGGAGCAGGTTTTCGTCCAGCCAATCGGCTATCTTTCGATTCACGACCACAGTTCTGACAACGCCCTGGAAATCCTTGCGGCAACCCTGGCGTTGTTCTCCAGCAGCGCCAGGTTCGCCCTCAGGCTCCACCCTTCCGTCAATTCGCTGATTCTGGCAAGCAAGAACGGCGTGATGTCCTTGCCTCTAAGCCCTTTCTCCTCCGCTTCCCTCACGGCCCGTTCGATCACCGGCTCGATTTCCTCCCGCGGGACCTCGTGCTCCTCCGGGACCGGCACGGTGACCAGCATTCCTGTCGGAAGGCCAAGCCTCCGCTGGGCGATGTAGATCCTTGCCACATCCTCCGGCGAATCGACCCGCTGATCCACCGGCAGGCCGGAACTCCGGCTGTAGAACGCCGGGAACTCGTCGGTTCCGTAGCCAATCACCGGCACGCCGTGGGTCTCCAGAACCTCCAGCGTGGCCGGAAGATCGAGGATCGCTTTTGCTCCGGCGCAAACGACCACCACCGGCGTTTGGGCAAGCTCCAGCAGATCCGCCGAAACGTCGAAAACGTGTCCTCGGTGCACGCCGCCGATTCCGCCGGTCGCAAAGACGTGGATGCCGGCGCGATTCGCCAGATACATGGTCCCTGCGACGGTAGTAGCGCCATCCTGCCCCATCGCTATCGCTATCGGCAAGTCGCGGCGGCTGACTTTGCGCACGCCTTTCGCTTTCGCCAGATACTCGAGTTCGTCCGCCGTCAACCCAACTCTCACCTTGCCGCCGAGCAGAGCGATGGTCTTAGGCTCGGCACCCTCTGCCCTAACCACTTCCTCCAGACGCTTCGCAGTTTCCAGGTTCTGCGGATAGGGCAAACCGTGGGCGATGACGGTAGATTCCAACGCAACAAACGCTTCACTCATGGAACTCGCTCCTCGTTCAACTTCGAAATCCTGTGCGATAGCCACAGCACCAGCGATATCGAAAGCAAAGTGCCAATTATCGCGAGAGAAAAGGGTACTTTATAACTTCCCCACACGTCAAATCCAAACCCGCCGAACCAGGAACCGGTCGCCGAACCGATGGCGAACGCCGCCGCCATGGTGCCAACAATGGTTCCGATGGCCGGTCCGGGAAACATGTCTGCCGCAAGCGCCGTCAGCAAAGAGGTGCACGACCCTTCGCTGATGCCCCACGTCAAAGCGAAAAAGTACAGCGGCCACACCCGCAGGCCAAAAAAGGGCAGCGCAAGCAACGTCCCCACTGCCACGACCCTGGAAAGTCCTCCCAAAGCATAAGCCGTGTGCCTGCCGATGTGATCGGAAAGCGTGCCCCAGAAAATGAACGACACGGCGATGACCGCGCCGGTGATGCCCACAGCATCCGCCGCCACGCGGCGTGAGTACCCCACATCCACCATGTGCGCTATCTGGTGAACGGACACCATGCGCAAGGAGAACAACGCCAGCGACGCCGCCAGGTAGAGCGCCCACAGATCGACGGTACGGGACGCGGAATGCCACGTCCACGACTTGAGCACCACACGCTTCTTCCCATTGGCTTTGGAGCGCTTGGGTGGTTTTCCCCAGCCATCCGGCTTGAGCCCGATTTGTTCCGGAGAGTCCCGAAGGAATATCCAGTTGAGCGGCACAGCGACGAAAAGCACCAGCGCCGCCAGAGCCAGGTACGCGGCCCGCCAACCCCAATCGGAGATGATGCGTTCCGTTGCAGGCGTGAGCACCAGCACGCCGACGCCGGAACCGGCCAGCGCAATTCCTATCGCCATGCCGCGCCTGCCGTTGGCAGCGAACCACCTCGAGACCATCGCCGAATGCAGGCCAATGCTCAGGATAGCGATCCCAAGCGCAGTCATCAGGCCGTAGGCGATGTAGAGCTGCCAGAGCGAGTCTATCCTGCTGCTCAGAACCAGGGCAATCGCCATGGTAATGCCACCAACGGCGAACAGCTTCCTTGCACCCCAGCTATCCTGCAGCCTGCCGACAAACGGCAGCACAGCCGCCACGGCGATCATGTTTATCGAATAGATCCCGGAAAAGTCGCTCCGAGACCATCCAAAGGTCTTGGTGAGAGCCACCAGAAACACGGAAAAGGAAAGTCGCACGCCGAAGATGATCGCCAGGGAGACGAAAGCCACGGCCACGATCACCCAGCCGTAGAAAAAACGTATGCGCCTCAGTGGGGACTTCATCGGCAACCTCTTTCTCGAATGGCGGCTCGATCACCATCGACCGTCGCCGCAGAGCTACGGCGCGCACATGTTCAATCGTGAGCTATCGGTTTCTCCGTGAACAGGTAGTCCCTCAGCTCCTTCTCGAAAGTCGGATCTTTCCGACGGATCCATTCCAGCAGCATCGATGCATGTTCCTTTTCCTCGTCCCGATTGTGGGCGAGGATGGCGCGCAATTCCCGATCCTTGCACGCATCGACCCGCTGATTGTACCAGTCCACAGCCTCGAGCTCCTCGATCAAAGAGACGATAGCCCTGTGCATGTCCTTCGTGGAATCCTGCAATTCATCCATCGATTCGTGGTATGTTCCGGCCATTTTCCCTCCTTGATAGTGAAATCGATCTACGACAGTGTACCATTTACCGCCCTGCACGCCAAGCCTAGCCTAAACCGGCAGGATGACGTAGCGATTCACTCTCCCTCTCCGGCAGAAACCCGAGCCAATAACTCGCTGAAAAGCCCCGGTTAGTGTATAATTTGGTAAGGTGATTCTCTTGTGGAGTGCGCTGGCAGGCTCTCTCGTCTCACGAAATAAGGCTGTCGGGGCACACCGCATCGTAGAAAGGGTAAAATGGACTTCAACATCGGTAAAATCAAGGAAATCGACATAGAACAAACCATGCGGGACGCCTACCTGGATTACGCCATGAGCGTGATCGTCGCCAGGGCGCTCCCGGACGTGAGGGACGGACTCAAGCCGGTTCAAAGGCGTATTCTGTACGCCATGTACTCCACCGGGCTAAAGCACAACACCCCCTACAGGAAGAGCGCGAGGATCGTAGGGGAAGTCCTCGGGAAATATCATCCGCACGGCGACGCAGCAGTCTACGATGCGCTCGCGAGAATGGCACAGGACTTCTCGCTTCGATACCCGCTGGTGGACGGTCAGGGGAACTTTGGCTCCATCGATGGGGACAGCCCGGCAGCGATGCGTTACACGGAAGCACGGCTCTCAGCTATTGCGGAAGAACTGCTAGAAGACATCGACAAAGAGACCGTGGATTTCGTCCCGAATTTCGACGGCTCTCTGGAGGAACCTTCCGTGCTCCCGGGCAAGGTGCCAAACCTGCTGGTGAATGGCGCCAGCGGCATCGCCGTGGGGATGGCAACCAACATCCCGCCTCACAACATCAACGAAATAGCGGACGCGGTCATCTTCATGATCGACAAATGGCACGAGCTCGATCAGGTTAGCGTGGACGATCTGCTTCAGATCGTGCCGGGGCCGGACTTTCCAACCGGGGCGTTGATAGTGGGACATGAGGGGGTGAGGAACGCATACGCCACGGGTCGTGGAAGGATCATCGTGCGGGGAGAGGCGGAGATAGAAACCCTCCCGGGAGGCAAGAACCGCATCGTCATCAGCTCGATCCCGTACCAGGTCAACAAGAGCCAGCTCGTGGAGCGCATTGCAAAGCTGGCGCGGTCAGGCCGGATACCCCAGATAAGCGACCTGCGGGACGAGTCGGACAGAAGCGGCCTCCGGATCGTGGTGGATTTGAAGAAGGGCTCTCCAGCGAGGAAAATCCTCAACCAGCTCTACAAATTCACCCCACTCGAGACGACTTTCGGCGCCAACATGCTGGCGCTGGTGGACGGCATACCGAGGCTGCTATCGCTCAAGAAAGCCCTCCAGGAGTTCATCAAGCACCGGGAGAACGTGCTGGAAAGGCGCACCAGATACGAACTCCGGAAAGCGAAAGAGCGATCGCACATCCTGGAAGGGCTTCTGAAAGCGCTTCAGTTCCTGGACGAAGTGATCAGCATAATCAGGAACTCCCCCTCGGCCGAGGAAGCGAAAACCAGGCTGATGGCACGACTCTCGCTCACGGAAATCCAGGCGCAGGCGATTCTGGACATGCAACTGCGCAGGCTTGCGGCGCTGGAACGCCAGAAAATCGAAGAAGAATACAAGGAACTCCAGGAAAGGATCGCTTACCTGGAGAGCCTGTTGGAAAACCCGGACGCTATCCTGGCCCTGATCAGGGAAGAGATGGGTGAACTCAAGGAGAAGTACGGCGACGAGCGCCGGACGCGCATCATCGAGGCTGAAGGGGAACTGACGGAAGAAGACCTCATCCCGCAAGAGCGGATACTGGTGACGCTCACCCGCGGCATGTACATAAAGCGCACCCCGGCCAGGAGCTACCGGGCGCAAGGACGGGGCGGGCGCGGCGTCCAGGCGATGGACACCAGGGAAGACGATCAGCTCGAGCACATGGTATTCGCCAGGACGCTGGACCACATGCTCTTCTTCACGAGCAAAGGCAGGGTCTTCTCGCTGCGGGGTTACCAGATACCGGAAGGGAGGAGGACCGCCCGCGGGACGCCGATAATCAACCTGTTGAACATCGACCCCGACGAACGGATAACTGCGGTTGTGCCCATCTCGGACTTCGGCAAAGCAGAATACATCTTCATGGCGACCAGGAAAGGCACCGTCAAGAGGCTCGACCTGAGCGAATTCGAGAAAGTGCGCCCGAGCGGTCTAATTGCGCTCAAGCTTCGCCAGGGAGATTCGCTCCTCGGGGCGATCCCCACCAGCGGCAACGACGACATCATCCTCGTCTCTGGCAACGGTCGGGCGCTCAGGTTCCACGAAAAGGAGGTGCGCGTGATGGGCAGGGCTGCCGCCGGGGTAAGAGGGATGCGGCTCGGCAAGAACGATGAGCTGGTCGGCATGTCCGTGGTAGAACAGAATGGGTATTTGCTTGTCATCACCAAAAACGGGTTCGGGAAGCGTACACCGGTGGAAGAGTACACGCCACACAGCAGAGGAACCCAGGGCGTCTACACCACATCGCCGAAGTATCTGGACAGGGTCGGGCCGATTGCGGTGGCGCACGTGGTGCAGGAGGAGGACGAAATCGCCGTGCTTTCTGCCGCAGGCATCAGCATCAGGCTCAAAGTATCGCAAATCAGGCCCATGAGCAGGGGATCGAAGGGGGTCAAAGTCATCTCCCTGCGACAGGGCGACTACGTAGTTGCGGCGGCCAGGATCAGGCCGGAGCCGAAAGAACCGGAAGACGGGCGCGAGGAAAGCTGATATCGGAGCAAGAGATGTTCGTCGACATTTCCAGCCGAAAACCAGGGCAGCAGCTCGAATACCTGCCAAGCCCCGATAGGAAGAGACTCGCGGAAACGCTGGTGGCGTTCGCCAACAGCGACGGCGGATTCGTGGTGCTTGGACTCGCCCCGTCCGGCGAGGTGACTGACGAATTCTCGGAAGAGGACATCGAGGGGCTGCTGCAGCAAGCCGTCCTGGACAGCATCCCACCGGTGGAAATCAGAAACCTGCACAAAGAGGAACTTCCCAACGGCGGCCAGGTGTTCGTCATGGAAGTCCCTCGGAGCCCGGAGATGCACACCCTGTCCGACGGCAGGGTGGTCGTGCGGGCTGGAGCCGAGAACAGAACGCTGAAAGGGCACGAAATCAGGCACCTTGCCTCCACCAGGAGCACGGGCGATTTCGAGTCAGAGCCGATAGCAGGCGCCAGCTTAGACGACCTTTCCCCCGAAGTGATCGAAGAGTACATGCAGAAAAGAAGCGATCGCACCGGTCGGGAGTGGGATGGGACGGTGGAAGAACTGCTTCAGGCGATCGGATCGGTCGATCAGCAGATGCAGCCTACCGTGGCCGGAATGCTGCTGTTCGGGAAGAACCCGGAATACTTCCTCCCGCAAAGCGGGCTCGTATTCGTACATTTCCGCGGCACAGAGCCCAAAGGCGAAGGCTACGGTCGACGGGAAGAGATCTACGGCCACTTGGCCAAGGTCATAGAGCGGGCGTGGCAGGTGATCTGGGAGGAGATGGACAAAGAAGCCATTGTCAAAGGGCTGGTACGGGAGGAACACACCGAATATCCCAAAGTTGCCGTGCGCGAGGCGCTGGTCAACGCTGTTTGCCACAGGGACTACAGGATCTCCGGGCGGAAGATCGAAGTGAAGATGTTCGCCGACAGGCTGGAAATCGTCAGCCCTGGCGGTCTCCCGGGGTACATCACACTGGACAACATCCTGGACGAACACTATTCGCGAAACCCCAGAATCGTCAATGGGCTGATGCAGTGGGGATACATCGAGGAACTTGGGCTTGGGATGGACCGGATTTTCGAATCGATGACCAGGGAAGGCCACCCGCCGCCCGACCTCGACTCCACGCCTTACCGGTTCATGATAACGCTGCGGAACGTGAAGCGCCCGAGCATCGCTCCGGAGTGGGAAAGCAGTATGAACGAAAGGCAGCTCAAAGCACTCCAATACATCCAGGAGCATGGCAGGATAACGAACCGGGAATACCGGAAGCTCTGCCCACACGTATCTGCCGAAACGCTCAGGCTCGATCTGGTAGACCTGGTGAACCGGGGTGTGCTCCTGAAGATCGGGGAGAAGAAAGGCACTTACTACATCTTGAAGTGATTTCGGGAGGCATAGTTGGCACAGCAATACAAGGCACCAAGAGGCACTTTCGACATCCTGCCGGAGGACTGGCCATACTGGAACTATGTGATCTCCAAAGCGAGGGAGATTGCGGAAATCTACGGGTACAGGGAAATCGAAACGCCGATTTTCGAATCCACGAGCCTGTTCGTCAGGGGCGTCGGCGAGGGCACGGACATCGTCGACAAGGAGATGTACTCATTTGAGGACAAGGGAAAGACCGACCTGACTTTGCGCCCGGAGTTCACCGCCGGGGTCATGCGTGCATACGTCGAGCACGGAATGCACACGAAGCCGCAGCCGGTCAAGCTCTTCTCCATCGGGCCGCTCTTCCGGTACGAAAGGCCTCAGGCTGGCAGGTTCCGGGAGTTCCACCAGTTCAATGTGGAGGCAATAGGCTCCCAGGACCCGGCACTCGATTTCGAGATCATGTCGATGGCATGGCAGTTCTTGGAGGAGCTTGGCTTCAAGGGGCTTTCGTTCCAGGTGAACAGCACCGGATGTCCGAAATGCAGGCCGGGCTACGTGAAAGCGCTGAAAGAATACTATATGCAGCATTACGACGAAATCTGCGAGGACGACAAAAGGCGGCTGGAGAGGAACCCTCTGCGCGTGCTGGATTGCAAGAACCCGAAATGCCAGCCGGTGATAGCCAACGCGCCCAGGATCACCGATTATCTGTGCGACGAATGCAGGGAGCATTTCGAAGCCTTGAGGCGGTATCTGGACGCTGCAGGCAAGCGATACACCGTCAATCACAGGCTTGTCCGAGGGCTCGATTACTATACCAAGACCGTGTTCGAGGTCTGGGCAGAAGGTATCGGCGCGCAAAATGCAGTTTGCGGCGGCGGGAGGTATGACGGGCTCGTGGAGGAAATCGGAGGCCCGCCGACCCCTGGGGTGGGGTTCGCCGTCGGGCTCGAGCGGGTCGTGATGATGCTGAAATCGCAAGGTGTCAAGGTGCCGGACGCTCCATCTCCTTCGGTGTTCGTGGCATACTTAGGGAACCAGGCGAAGGACGAAGCTGTCATGCTCGCCCAAAAGCTCAGGGCGCATCACATCCCGACGGTGCTTTCTTTCGGCAAGCGGGGGCTGAAAGGGCAGTTGAGGAACGCAAATCGCTGGGGTGTAAAGTACGCCGTCATTCTGGGCGAAGAAGAGATAGAGCGCGGGCAGGTGACCGTGAGGGAGATGAGTTCCGGGGAACAGGTTCAGGTGGGGCGAGAAGAGCTGTTGGGCTGGCTCGAAGAGAGGTTGAACGGGTAGGGAAGGGACGAAACCGGCACCGCCTGAGCGGGCTGACGGCCAGCCCTGTATAAAGCGACAGATGGAACCACAAAGGGGGGAGTGAAATGAAACTGTCCGAATATCCAAGACCTCCCGAAGACACAGGAATCGGAATCCACTGGGCTCCAGGCCCGGCGGCATCGGTTGGGCTCGGGGAAGTGAAAGACTTCTGGATACCAGAACTCAAAGCGATGGGCGTTAAGTGGGTCAAATTGCTTCACGACGGCGGGTTGAACGTTGCGGAAGCATTTCTGGAAAACGGAATCACCCCAATCGTGAGGATCTACCGCTACCAGCCAAATTCCGAGGACGTGGAAGAAGGCACCTTGAGTGAAAGGGAACTCGCCATCGTGAAAGAATTCGTGGACGCAGGGGTCAGATATTTCGAGTTCAACAACGAACCAGACCTTTCCACAGAGTGGAAAGACAAGAAAAAGCCCCCCAACGCCGAAGAAATCGTCGCACGAAACGCGATCAAGGATATGGAAGCAATCATCAAGCTCGGCGGGTTCCCAGCGATACCGGCTCTTTCGGTAGGCTGTAAGTGGGATTTGATCGGAGCGATCATCGAACAGGGCGGAAAGCATCTGCTCGAGGGGCCTGTCTGGATAGCCGTTCACAACTACGATATGAACCATCCCATCGACTACCCCTATGACGAGGTCAACCAGGCCGGGAAAGAGATAACGCCGGAGGAGTACATCGCCTACGGAAGGACTGCGTGGACTGGGCCGACATGGGGAAAGCGGACTTTGGAGTTCGTGAACGAGCAGAGGAAGGAAGGGAAGAATCCCGGGTTCACGATAATGGACGACCATTCTTCCTGGCTTGCTTATGAGTGGCTTGCCAATCTCTCCAAAAAGCATCTGGGACGCGTGCTGCCCATTTTGAGCACGGAAAACGGGCCGATAATCGGCGAGGATTCTGATCCGCGCTACCCCACCACCACGAAAGACCTGCACAAAGAAAAAGTGCTTCAGATGGTCAGAATTATGATGGGGACGTCAGAAGAGCACAATCCGGCGCCCGACTACTACTTCAACACCGCTTTCTGGCTCCTGGCAAGCTCGCAGTTACGAACCGTCGGATGGGAGACGCATTCGTGGTACAGCGTCATTTGGCCCGGAGGACGTCTCCCGGTGGCGGAAGCGCTCAAGCGAGAGCCAAAACAGCCGAGAAAGCTCCCATCGGAAGAAGAACCAGAGCCTGAGAAAACCAGCATCGTGCTACGATCGAAACATCTTGGGACGGTAAGAGGCCACGTCGAAAACGGGGCCGGGTTGAAGGTGGTACTCAGGAACTCGATTACATTGGAAACCGCGTGCGACGAATCGGGCAATTTTGCGTTCGAAGGCGTGCCCAGCGGCAAGTACACCATCGAGCTCCCGGAGAAAGGGATGGGGCAGGTGGTGGAAGTCCCGGACGGGGATACCGTTTCCGTGGAATTCCAACTGCCGGAACCGGCCGAGCCGGAAGAAGAGCACACGGAAGAGCCTTCCAAACCGGAAGAAGAGCCAAAGCCGGTGGAACCGGAGGAGCCGGAGCACAAAACCGAAGAAGAGACTCCCGAGGAGCATCCACAGCCTATCGAACGGTGGACTTACAAAGTGGAGCAAACCGGCATTGGCCCCGGTTTCGGCGTCATCCGATGTTCGGTCAAAGGCAGGAAAGGCGTGAAAATCCGGGTGTGGGCCGATGGATGGTCCGGCGAGACCGTGGAAAGCGGCAGCAAGCCAGAATACGGTCCCTACGCCTGCGAGTTATCCCCCCTGGGCAGCGGGCGATACTACCTTAGCGCAGAAGAACTCGGAATAGACAGAATTATCGTCAATCTGGACGGTGTCCACGTGGTCTGGGTCACGTTTGCGCCAGCTCAAGCGGAGCCTGAAAAAGAGGAGAAGCTGGAGGACGAAGAGAAAAGCACGCCGGTTTCCCCCGTCCACGGGCCAGCCAAAGAGGAATTGTACCTGTTCCTGGCGGAGGTGCCAATCCAGAAGTCCGACCTGCTGATGCTGATGAACTACATCTCGAAATTCTCGCCGAAAGTGGGAGACAGTGTGGAGGAAGCGGGAAAGTCCGAAAAGGTCGTCGTGATCTCCGGCTCCGTGGATGACGCCCTACGGCAGATTTTGGAAGGGGAAGGAGCGAAGGTTTGCTTCGCATCGCCGCCTTTCTCGGACAACCTCGAAAAGGCGCTGAGTTCAGGCAAATGCA
>JALWAP010000212.1 GCA_027016315.1 Anaerolineae bacterium
CTGCGAGGAAGAGGATCGGCGCGATCCACGCGCTGGCCGTAACGGCAGGAACCATCGCTCCCCTTAGCTTCAGAGGAGCGTACTGGTGGGCGTCCTGCAAGGCGTGGCCTGTTTCGTGCGCCACGATCGCAAGGGCGGCTACCGTCCTTCCGTACGCAACTCCCCTGGAAAGCCTGAGAGTCTTGTCCCGGGGATCGTAGTGGTCGGTCAGTTCTCCCGGGACACCTTCTATCTTCAGGTGCTGGAGCCCGAGCGGAGGCAAGATCATCTGGACGAACTCCAGCCCGGATATCCCCCGCCTGTTCGGCACCCTTGTGTATTTGTTGTATGCAGATTTCACCTTCCATTGCGCCCAAAAGCTGAAAAGCAGGGCAGGAAGGGCAAATATCAGGTAGTACAGCATCGTTCTCGTCCTCCTCGGTACTATTCTATTGTCAAAATTATACACTTCCGGAAGTCGCGTTACAAGCCCGAGCTGCGATACGTGGAGCCCAGACGCCTATTGGGTGTGTATACGTTTTCGGTCTCCGTGAACCCATCACGGGGTAAGGAAATTTAAATGCGGTGGTTGCTGTGCGTTGGCTTGCCAATATAGTCTCTATGGGACGATGTGGTGCATAGTGATCTACTCTTCGGAACACTATGTTTGTGGGTAAGTGTGGCGAGGTCGCCTATCGCAACCTCAATGGGCGCACGCTCAGGGTCCCCGCAAATGTACGAAAGTGTGCATGGTGGAACTGGTGTGGTTCCCGAAATGTCCCTTGTTATGCAATAACGATCACTCTCCGACGACCTGTACCACCACGTTTCGGTGCCTCGGGCGGTTGTCGAAGTCCACGAAGACGATTTGCTGCCACGTCCCAAGCGCAAGCCGGCCGTTGACCAGCGGCACGGTGAAGCTGGCGCCCAGGAGCGCCGCCCGCACGTGGGAATGACCGTTGCCGTCGCCCCATCGCAGGTTGTGTCTGTACTCGATGTTGCTTGGCACGAGCCTTTCGATGGCTGCCTGCAGGTCGGAAACGGCGCCAGATTCGTATTCGATGGTGGTGATCCCGCTGGTGGAACCGGGGCTGAAAACGTTGACGATGCCGTTGGTGATCCCCGATTGGGAAACCTTCCGTTCTACCTCGCCGGTTATGTCGATAACATGGTTGTTACCTCTGGTTTCCAGGGAAAAGTACAGCGTCTTGACCATGTCGCCACCTCCAAGAGAGAATCGAAAACCCGTATCAATTATGGAAGAAACGGTCGCTTTCGTCAACCCGCCGGGCCAGACCTTCAGGCGCAAGTAGAGGACGCTCGAGATTCTTCGTTACTTGCGTTCCTGCTGAGAAAACACTCGTGGAGAGAGAGTTATGTCAACGCAAAGACGCAAAGACCAGTGAGACGGGAGGAATTTTCAAAGTTTTTTGCACCTTACGCATCTTACCGTCTTAGCGTTCCTTTCAGTTTCTCCCGACAGGTTTTCTTCCCGTTTGAGCAGCGTCGCGCTCTTTGGATTTGCCCGGAATAACGTGATGACCTGGCACGCCAACGATTCACATGATGCATAACGCTGGGACGCAAAGAAGCAAAGGCGCAAAGTTTGCTGGGTAGCTTTGCGTTGATCAGGTTGACTGGCGGGCGGAGAAGAGCTTTTGTCGCTTGTTATCCCGACCAAGGGTCAGGCGTTCGGTGGGTGGAAGGCGCAGAAGGCTCCCTCGGAGTTCTCTGCGCCTCCCGTTTCGTCCGCCCTGCCAGGGATTGCTCAGAACCCCACCCTGAGCCCTGTTTCCAGCCTGGAGATCACCAGCCGTTGGATTTCGCTGGTGCCTTCGTAGATTTCGGTGATCTTGGCATCCCGGAAATACCGCTCGAGCGGCAGTTCCTTGCTGTACCCCATGCCGCCGTGGATTTGGATCGCCTTGGTGGTGACCCACATGGCCGTTTCCGATGCGTACAGCTTGGCCATGGCCGCTTGCAGCGTGTACCGTTCGCCGGTCTCTTTGGATCGCTCCTTCGCCATCGCCGCCTGGTAGATGAGCAGCCTCGATGCCTCGATCCGGGTCTTCATGTCGGCTATGTACCACGCAACGCCTTCGAACCGACCGATTTGCTTGCCGAACGCCTGCCGTTCCTGGACGTACTGCCGGGACATCTCGTAGGCCGCTTCCGCAACCCCGAGCGCCTGGGATGCAATGCCGA
>JALWAP010000213.1 GCA_027016315.1 Anaerolineae bacterium
GGGATGAATCCGAACAAGAGATCTTTCCGAATAGCATACGTGGCCGGTATGACCGCGCTGGGGATCGCGCTGCTGTACCTGGCATGGGAATACCGCGCCGTCCTCATCCAGACTTTCAAGAGCCGAGACGCGATCCAGGCGTGGGTTTCCAGATGGGGGAAATGGGGTCCGGCTGCTCTGATCTTCCTGAACGCCCTGCAGATAGTGGTGGCTCCGATACCGGGATATCTGGTACAGGTAATAGCCGGTTTCCTCTTTGGGTTCCCGGCGGGCGGATTCTACGCTTTGGTCGGGATGCTCACCGGCGGGACCGTGTCCATGCTGCTCTCCAGAATTCTGGGCAGACCCTATGTCGAGTTTATGATAGGGAAGCAACGGCTGGAGGAATGGGAAAGGAAAGCTCATGCCGATTCCTGGATTCTGTGGGTTATCTTGATGCTCGGGCCGGTGGGTGATTCGCCTTTCTTCCTGGCAGGCCTTACCCGCGTTCCGGTCTACAAAATCCTGCTGATAACCACTTTCACCCGCGGCCCTTTCGTCTTCCTCGAGGCTGCGGTCGGGGCAGGATTGCTGAAAGTTTCAGGTCCGATTGTCATCGGGGTAACCATCGCCATGCTCGCGCTGGCTGCCGTGCTATACCTGAACCAGGAAAAACTGGAAAAAGCCGCCGACTCTTTCGTCCGGCTGGCGCTTAATTACGTAAACAACCGAGAGAAAAATGGCTGAGAAATGCTACATCTGCGGCGCTCCCGCTACGGCGCATTGTCCTATTTGCGGGAGGCCTATCTGCGACGAACACAAAGTGGAATTTCCACCGGAATATCGGGAAGCGTTCGGAGAATACGCCTGCACTAACTGCTATGCCGAAGCGATGGATCTGATCGAGAAAGACCTGGAACGGCAGGCGAAACGGAAGAAACAACCCGTCGAGCTCCGCACGTGCGCCATTTGCGGCAGGGTCTTCGAGAACGTGCTTCCCCGTTGCTCTGTCTGCGGGAGGCCGGTTTGCAAAGAACACCGGGTGCGGTACAGGAAGAAATTCTATTTCGGCTCACCCGGCCCGGAGCGCGCCTGGTACTGGGATCGAGATGTCAGATGTGTTGACCACAAGAGAAGCAAGCTCAACCTGAAGCTCTCCGGCTGGGAGATAGACCCGGACGATCCCCCCGATCGGCCAGCGGGAGAAAGGATGGATTCCGAGGATAAGGGGTGAAGGCCGCCAGCCACGTCAATTCTTGGGTGATTTTCCCTTCGGTTTGCCGTCGTTGGCGCAATGGATTATACTTAGTGCAGACCGACGAATACAGGAATTGCACATTCGGCCGTTTTCGGCGTTATTTGCCAGGACAACCAAATATCTTATGCAAGGAGGCATAGAGATGGTCAAGAAGTATTCCAAGAAACCCGCCAGGGACTATGCAGCGGAACTTTCGCCTGAGACCCTCATCGAAATGTTCCGCTACATGCTCCTTGCCCGAAGGCTGGACGAGCGGATGTGGATGCTCAACCGCCAGGGCAAGGCACCATTCCACATCTCCGGCATCGGACACGAGGCAATCCAGGTAGCGGCCGCATTCTCCCTTCGCAAGGACTACGACTGGGTTTACCCCTACTACCGGGACATAGCAATGGTGCTTGTGCTTGGGATGACGCCGCGAGGGTTGATGCTCGACCTGTTAGGCAAAGCAGGCGCGCCGAGCAGCGGCGGCAGGCAGATGCCGGAGCATTTCTGTTCTCGTGAACACAAGCTGGTTTCCATCTCCAGCCCTGTCGATACCCAGGTCGCACAGGCCCCGGGCACCGCTTACGCCTCCAAGATGCTCGGGAAGGACGAAGTCACCCTGGTATGCTTCGGCGAAGGATCCACCAGTCAGGGTTCTTTCCACGAGGGCCTGAACTGGGCCAGCATCTACAAACTCCCCGTGGTCTTCCTTTGCCAGAACAACCAGTACGCCATTTCCGTACCGCAGTACAAAGAAATGGCGGTGGAAAACGTGGCGGATCGGGCTGTCGCTTACAACATGCCGGGCGTGTGGGTCGACGGGAACGACGTGCTGGCGTCGTACAACGTGATGATGGAAGCCATAGAACGTGCACGGAACGGAGGTGGGCCTACCCTGGTCGAGGCAAAGACCTACCGTCCAGTTCCCCACTCCTCCGACGATGACGACCGAACCTATCGCAGCCGGGAGGAAGTGGAAGCATGGAAGAAGAAAGACCCGATTCTGCTCTTCGAGAAAGAGCTGAGAAAGCGGGGGTTGATGGATGACGATCTCCGTGAGCGGCTGGAAGCGGAGGTGAAAGCCATCGTGGACGATGCAACCACCTACGCTCTGCAAGCGCCTTATCCTTCCGGCGAAGAAGCCGCTTACCCTGTCTTCGAGCAAACCGCATGAAAACAAAAACGCAAAGCCGCTAAGATGCAAAGCCGCCAGGATTTTGAAATTTCTCAAAGCTTTGCGTCTCGACTTTTCCTCGCGTCTTTGCGTTGAACCCAGACAGTGCAAAGGAGCATGAAAATGAGCGTAATGACCAACCTTCAGGCTGTTCATGATGCCATGCTTGAGGCTTTGAGGAACGACGATAGAGTGTTGCTGATGGGTGAAGACGTCGGCCCCCGAGGAGGCGTCTTCCGTGCAAGCCAGGGGTTTTACGAAGAGTTCGGCGAAGAGCGAATCATCGATACGCCGCTCGCCGAATACTCTATCGTGAGCGTGGCCATTGGGATGGCGATCAACGGGCTGCGCCCCATAGCCGAAATCCAGTTCGCCGATTTCTCCTTCCCTGCGTTCGAACAGATTGTCAACGAAGCCGCACGAATGCGATACCGATCCAACGGCCAGTATTTCCTGCCGCTGGTGATCCGGATGCCTTACGGAGGCGGCGTTGGGGGCGGGCTCTACCACTCCCAAAGCGTCGAAGCATTCTACTCCCACGTGCCCGGGCTCTACGTGATGGCCCCATCTACACCCTACGACATCTTCGGGATGTTCAGGACGGCTATCAAGCTCAACGATCCGGTTATCTTCCTGGAACACAAGAAGATCTACCGTGCGGTCAAAGGCGAAGTTCCGGATGAATACTACGAAATCCCGGTGGGAAAAGCCGACATCAAGCGGGAAGGCGATGACCTGTCCATCATAACTTTCGGCATGATGTTACACGAATCGTTGAAAGCCGCGGAAATCCTGGCGAGGGAAGGGGTCAGCGTGGAAGTGCTGGACCTCCGATCGCTGGCACCGCTGGACAAGGAGGCAATTGTCGAGACGGTCAAGAAGACCGGCAAAGCGCTGATCGTCTACGAGGACAACCTGACCCTGGGCATCGGCGCCGAGGTCTCGGCAATCATCGCCCAGGAAGCGTTCGAATACCTGGATGGACCGGTGACGCGCCTGGCCGGCCCTGACGTTCCGGGCGTGCCGTTCAGCCCACCGATGCAGAACTGGTTCATGCCGAGCGCCGAAAAGATCGCCAACGCAGCGCGGGAGCTTGCAGCGTACTGATAGAATGAAGCGAACAAGCGAATCGGCGAATCAGCGCACTGCTTTTTTCGCTGATTCGCTCCATTCGTTGATTCGCTGACTCAAGAGGGAGGTTCTCATGTCGGTAGAAGTTCTGATGCCGAAGCTGGGCGAAAGCGTCGTCGAAGGCACGCTCAGCAAATGGCTCAAGAAAGTTGGGGATACTGTTTCGGAATACGAACCGCTGGCGGAGGTTTCTTCAGACAAGGTTGATACGGAGATACCGGCACCAGCATCCGGGGTTTTGCTCCAGATTTTGGTCGAGGAAGGAACCACAGTCCACGCCGGGACGCCTATCGCCATCATCGGTACGCCGGAGGAGGCGAAGGCTGGTGTGAAGCCAGCCGCTCCCGCCGCGGCAGAAGCGCCCCCCGCCCCCGAAGCGGAAGCCGCTCCTGCTGAAGAAGCCACGCCAATGAAGAAATCGGAAGCGGGCAAGATCTCGCCCGTTGTGGCGCGGCTGGCGGCGGAGTACGACGTGGATTTGAGCCAGGTGAAAGGTACCGGACTCCACGGTCGCATCACCAAAAAGGATGTCATGGCGTACATCGAAGCCAGGGAGAAAGCGAAGGAGGAGACTTCGAAAGCACCTCCGGTATCGCCGGTGGTCGCCCGGCTGGCCGCCGAGCACGGAATCGACCTGAGCAAAGTGAAGGGCACCGGCAAGGGAGGCAGGGTTACCAAGAAAGACATCCAGAAGTACATCGAGGAACAGGAAAAGCAGAAGGAGGTTCCTCCGTGGGAACAGCCCGGAACCGGAATCCTGTTCCGACCTCTGGAGGAAAGCATGGCCCAGCCAGGAGCTCCCGGCCCTGCCGCACCGCCGGAGCCTTCTGCTCCACCCACGCCCGCTGGTCCGGAGGAGGAAGTCGTGCCGCTCAGCAGGATGCGCCTGCTCATTGCAGAGCACATGGTCAGGAGCAAGCGCACCTCGCCTCATGCCACAACCGTGATGGAAGTGGACATGAGCCGCGTGGTGGCGCACCGGAACCGCCACAAGGAAGAATTCGCCAGGGATGGCATCAAGCTGACCTACACGCCGTATTTCATCATGGCGGCCATCGCCGGGCTGAAAGCGGTGCCGGAGGCCAACTCGGTTTGGGCGGAGGACAAGCTCATCCTCAAGAAGCGGGTGCACATGGGCATGGCCGTGGCGCTGGAAAACGGGCTGATCGTTCCGGTCATTCGCAACGCGGACTCCATGAACCTGCGCGGGCTGGCGATGGCGGTGAACGACCTGGCAGAACGAGCCAGGAGCAAGAAGCTTTCGCCGGACGAAGTGCAGGGGGCAACCTTCTCCATCACAAACCACGGCGTTACCGGCAGCCTGTTCGCAGCGCCCATCATAAACCAGCCCAACGCCGGAATCCTCGGAGTTGGAGCCATAGTGAAGCGGGTGGTGGTGCTGGAGACGCCGGAAGGCGACCAGATCGCCATCAGACCTATGTGCTACCTGAGCTTCACGTTCGACCATCGCATCCTGGACGGAGCTTCCGCCGATCGGTTCCTGCGAACCGTGAAGGAAGCTTTGGAGAACTGGAAGTAGTCGATCAATCGTAGACGGGGCGGGGGAATCCCGCCCCGCGCTTTAAGGTGCCTAACTTCGTCACCTTAGCTCACGTGTCGGCAAGCGGTACTTCATGCGCGGGCTTATGGCTGGCTCGCTCAAAAGATGAGAAACGAAAATCGGGCGAGGCCATCGACCTCGCCCGATTGGCATCTTACGCCGTCACCGGCTCTGGTTTGCTCTGGCGCAGGAACACCAGCTCGCCGCCCTGCACGTCCACCAGGATGTGATCGCCATCCTTGTAGTCGCCTTTCAGCAACTCCACCGCCAGCGGATCCTGCAGGTACCGCTGGATAGCCCGCTTCAACGGCCTTGCGCCGAACACAGGGTCGTACCCCTTGTTCGCAAGATATTCCTTGGCCGCGTCCGTCAGCTCGATAGTGATGTGCCGATCGGCCAGCAGCTCCCGCAGCTTGCGGAGCTGGATCTCCACGATCTGCTTCAGGTCTTCTTTCGTCAGCGGCCTGAAGATTATGATCTCGTCGACCCGGTTCAGGAACTCCGGCCTGAACTGTCGGTTCAGCTCTTCCATCACCTTCCGGCGCATCGCTTCCTGATCCGTCTGCACCAGCTCACGGATCCAGTGGCTCCCGATGTTGGAAGTCATGATGATGATCGTGTTCCGGAAGTCCACCGTACGGCCGTGTCCGTCGGTCAGGCGTCCGTCGTCCAACACCTGGAGCAGGACGTTGAAGACTTCCGGATGCGCTTTTTCGATCTCGTCGAAGAGCACCACGCTGTACGGCCTGCGGCGGACTGCCTCCGTCAACTGACCGCCTTCTTCGTAGCCGACATATCCAGGCGGTGCACCGATGAGCCTGCTGACGGTGTGTCGCTCCTGGTACTCGCTCATGTCGATCCGGATCATGGCGTGCTCGTCGTCGAACAGGAACTCTGCCAGCGCCCGCGCCAGCTCCGTCTTGCCGACGCCGGTCGGGCCCAGGAAGATGAAGCTGCCCAGCGGCCGGTTCGGGTCTTGCAGGCCAGCCCGGGCTCGCCTGACGGCGTTCGCCACAGCCTTGACCGCCTCTTCCTGGTCAACCAGTCGCTGATGGATCCGCTCCTCCATGTGCAGGAGCTTCTCCTTCTCGCTCTCCATCAACCTGCTAACCGGGATTCCGGTCCAGCGGGACACCACTTCCGCCACGTCCTCGGCCGTGACCTCCAGCTTGAGCAGCGCGCCATCTTTCTGCAGCTCCTTCAGATGCTTTTCCGCTTCCTCGAGCTGCTTCTGAAGCTCAACGAGCCGGCCGTACTGGAGTTCGGCGGCTTTGGTGTAATCCAGGTTCCTCTGAGCGACCTCGATCTCGTGCTGTACCTGTTCGATTTCCTTCTGAAGCTGCCGAACCCGCTGGATCGCCTCTTTCTCTGCATTCCATTTCGCCCGCAGGACATTGGCTTTCTCCCGCAGATCTGCAAGCTCTTTCTCAAGCTTTTGCAGACGCTCTTTCGACGCCTCGTCTTTCTCTTTCTTCAGTGCCTCGCGCTCGATTTCGAGCTGCATGATTCGGCGCTCGATTTCGTCCAGTTCCTCCGGCTGGCTATCGATCTCCATCCGCAGCTTTGCAGCCGCCTCGTCGATCAGGTCGATGGCCTTGTCCGGCAGGAACCGGTCGGTGATGTACCGATGGGAAAGCGTTGCGGCGGCGATGAGCGCGCTGTCCTGTATCCGCACGCCGTGATGAACTTCGTACCGCTCTTTCAGCCCCCGCAAAATGCTAATCGTATCCTCTACGCTGGGCTCGTCTACGTACACCGGCTGGAACCGCCGTTCCAGTGCGGCGTCCTTCTCGATGTACTTGCGGTACTCGTCCAGGGTCGTCGCACCGATGGCGTGCAGTTCACCGCGGGCCAGCATAGGCTTCAGCATGTTGGAAGCATCCATGGCCCCTTGAGCCGCGCCAGCTCCGACCACCGTGTGCAACTCGTCGATGAACAGGATGATCTGTCCGGCAGCATCGGCGACCTCTTTCAGCACCGCCTTGAGGCGCTCCTCGAATTCGCCACGATATTTTGCTCCAGCGATGAGCGCACCCATGTCGAGCTGGACGATGCGTTTGTCCTTCAACCCTTCCGGCACGTCGCCGCGGACGATCCGCTGCGCCAGACCTTCCACGATGGCGGTTTTGCCGACGCCAGGCTCGCCAACCAG
>JALWAP010000214.1 GCA_027016315.1 Anaerolineae bacterium
GCCAAATACGCTGGCAGGATCGGCATCAGGTACCTGGGGTTGAACTTCGGAGTGCGGTAAGTGAGCAGCAGTATCGAAATCAGCGGCACGATCTGGTAGAGGATCAACAGGGCGAACGGATACACGGCTTTCTCCCGCTTCCTGGCCAAGATCACCAGCAAGAACGTGACCAACCCGAGCACCCACACGGCCAGGAATCCCCACATTGACCGGATGCCGATGGGCTCCAGCACGGTTCTACCCATGCTAAGGGCGATCAGCACGTGCCTCAATGCTTCGTGCAGCTTCAGAGTGCCGTGCCAGTAGCTTGTATCGACCTTGTAGCGATGGAACAGGTACGGCAACCAGGGGGAAAACAACGCGGCTGCGCCGATAGACGCCATGATCGATTCGATGAGGTAGAGAGGGTTCTTCCCGGTCTTCCACCAAACGAAGAGAAAATACAGGTAAATGGCGGCCAGGAAGAAGAACGAAAAGTAGTGGATGTACATGGCGGCGGCCATGGCTATCGCCAGGGCCGCCCAAAGCCGCTGACGTGATTTCAGCTCATGGGGTGAATGTAGGATCGAAACGACCAGATACGCCGAAAGGAGCACGGTAAAAGTGAGCAGGGTGTACATCCGCCCTTCCTGGCTGTAGTAGACGGCCATCGGCGAAATCGTCATCAGGAGGGATGCCGTGAACGCGACCGTCTCGCCGAGCAGCTTTTTGGCGAGGACATAAAGCAGCGGGACGGTCAAAACCCCGAAGAAGAGCGATGCGAACCTTAGCCAGAACGCAACGGCATTCGGGAGCGAAGGGTTTCCCGTTTTGAACCATCCCCAGAGCAGCAGGTAATAGAGCGGAGGCTGGATGTCGTTGGCCGTCCACCGGACGAGATGGCTGACCTGCATGTGGGCGAGCCTGACGGAAACTCCTTCGTCGTACCAGAGGCTCTGGAACGTGAGACGGTAGCCCCGCAAGGCGAACGAAAGCAGGATGAGCGCCAGCAGCGCCAGCATCACCCCTCGCTGACGTTTTTTTGTCGTTGAGGAATGATTGGTTGGTTTGAGGCTCAGGGATCTGGTCGGAGGCTTGTGTCGCATCTTCCTGCTCATTTTTTCGCATCCCGATCGATGCAGAGGTGCTGTGTGCACTCGTCGTCTCTGCTTCGAATCATGTGCCGAAGATATCTTTTTTCACTTCCGGGACGTACTTTTCGACGATTTCTTCGGTGATTCCGTTTTCCCGTATGATCTCGCTGTACATCTCCCCGCTGCGCCTGATCTTCCGTTCCTGGGTTTCCACGTTCAGTTCTATCAGCCCGAACCGAAGTCCCCATCCCTCGGACCACTCGAAGTTGTCTATCAGCGACCAGTGATAGTAGCCCCGCACATCGTAACCTTCGGAGATCGCTTTGTGTACCTGGGCAAGGTGGGTCAGGATGAACCGGGGGCGAACGTCGTCGTCTGCGTCAGGGACGCCGTTTTCGGTGACGTAAATCGGCTTGCCGAATTCGGACGCAAACTTGATCGCCCACCGCATTCCGGCCGGTACCACGCCTCCGTAAGGCCCATATCGACCGCTGTCGCTCAGTTCCACGTCTTTCGGCGGCCCCCATTCCATGAACAACTGCCCGAATTTCAGCGGGTTGAACTTAACCACTGTGGGAGAATAATAGTTCACGCCAACGAAATCGAGGCTGTCCGCCAGCGGGTAGTATGGCGCAAGGCGAAAGCTCAGCGGCGGCCGGAGCCATCCGTCGTAAGCAGG
The DNA here is from genome assembly GCA_027016315.1 of Anaerolineae bacterium. GTDB lineage: Bacteria > Chloroflexota > Anaerolineae > S016-19 > S016-19 > S016-19. The sequence goes on from JALWAP010000214.1 coordinate 1,753, forward strand.
CCGGAGTCCGAGTTCGTTGAACAGGTACGAAAGGAACCTCGCCATCCGCACGTCCATCGGGTTGAACGGATCCTCCGGCACCAACGGACGGATGTTCTTCGCAATCCCCACTTTCGCGTCGCTCCGAAGGTAGTGGATGATTCTGTAAGCGTGTCCGTGGGCTTTTAGCATGTGGTTCAGGACCCGGAAAGCCTTCAAAAAACTGTGCTTCCCTGGAGGGAACAGCCCGGAAAGGTAGCTTTGCATCGCATAGACCACTGGCTCGTTGACCGTGCACCATTTGTCGGTCAGATCGCCCAGGGATTCGACGGCATACCTGACGTAACGGCGGAAGTAATCGATGACTTTCGGATTCTCCCAGCCGCCTTTCACTTCCAGCCAGAGTGGGTTCGTGAAATGATGGAGGGTCACCATCGGATCGATGCCGCGCTGGCGCAGCCCTTCCAGCATCTCCCTGTATCGCTCGATGGCCGACGGATCGAACTGCCCTTCGTGCGGCTCGATCCTGCTCCACTCCAGCGATAGCCGGAGGGCGTTGATTCCCATTTTCTGCGCAAGGTCGAAGTCGGCTTCGGCGTTCTCCCACCAGTTGCAGGCGATGCCGGACTTGTCCCCATGCCAGATATTGCCCGGCATCTGCTCCCAGGCCCACCACTGGTTGTTGAAGTTGTTGCCCTCTACTTGGTGGGAGCTGACTGCAACGCCCCACAGGAACCCTTTCGGAAATTCCAGCTTTTTCAAATCGCCCTCCTGGTTCGATGGAAAGACATGGGCGACCCGGAATGGTCGCCCTCAACGCACACTATCTTCAAAGCTGTTGTGCCTAGCGGGCTGTCAAGCATATTTCAGTTGGTGGCGGATAGGAGAGGCGATGTTTTGCCCTCTTCAAGGCAGATGACTTCACTATCTGCCACGCACTTTTAGTCATTCTGAGGAGCGTCAGCGACGAAGAATCTTGAGCGCTCTTTTGCCGAACGCCCTTGGCTTATCCCCAGAGTGTTGCAAGATTCTTCGCCTCGGCATTGAGCTCAGCGCTGCTGAGCTCTACTACCTCGGCTCAGAATGACGCATAGTGTCCTTGTGCATGAGAGACATTGCTCACAAGCTCTCGCTTGACAAGCCACTAAGGGTCATTCGTATTTCTTGAACACCGTGACGGAGTTCTGACCGCCGAATCCGAACGCGTTCACGAGTGCGGTTCGGACTTCCTGCTTCCTGGCTTTGTTCGGCACGTAGTCCAGATCACACTCCGGGTCTGGGTTCTCCAGGTTTATGGTCGGAGGGATGACCCCAGTTTGTATCGCTTTAACCGCCGCAAGAGCGCCTATGGCGCCAGCCGCACCCAGCGTATGCCCTACCATGGACTTGGTTGCCGTTATCGCCACTTTGTAGGCGTGCTCACCGAGTGCTTTCTTGATTGCCTTGGTTTCGGAAACGTCGTTGAGTTGCGTGCTGGTGCCGTGAGCGCTGACGAGGTCGATGTCCTGTGGCTCCAGCCCAGCGCGCTGAATCGCCATCTTTATCGCACGGGCGGGTTGCTCAGATGCCGGATCGGGGGCTGTGATGTGGAATGCATCCCCGGTCATGGCACCGGCGGCGAGTTCGGCGTAGACTTTCTTGACCCCTCTCTTCCTGGCGTGTTCTTCGGTTTCAAGGACCATGGCCGCCGCCCCTTCGCCGAGCACGAAGCCGTCCCTGTCCCTGTCGAACGGCCTGGAGGCGCGTTTTGGTTCGTCGTTTCTGGTGGAAAGGGCGCCCATGCGGATCAGGGACGCCAGCCCAACCGGGGATATGGACGCCTCCGTACCGCCCACGATGATCACGTCTGCTTCGTCGAGCCGGAACAGGTTCCAGGCCTCCACGAAAGCGTAGTTGCCGCTGGCGCAGGCCGCCGTGGACGTGATGATAGGGCCCTTTGCTCCGATGAGGATGGATATCCTACAGGAGACGGCGTTCGGCATGACGTTGGAGATGACGAACGGCCCGAGGCTCCGAGGTCCTTTCTTCAGGAGTTGCAGCGTGGCCGCTTCAGCCTCCGTGATGCCGCCGCCGCCGGTATTGTACACGATACCGACCCGTTCCGGGTCTTCTTTGGACATGTCGATCCCGGCATCCTCCAGCGCCTGCAGGGCTGTCGCTATGGAGAACTGTATCGGCCTGGCGACGCGCCGGGCGAGTTTCCTGTCCATGTATTTGGTTGGATCGAACCCCTTGACTTCACCCGCAATTCTGATGGGGAACTCGCTGGCATCGAAAGAAGAGACGTAATCTATTCCGGAAACGCCGGAAGTCAGGTTTTCCCAGAATTCGTCGACGGTGTGGCCGATAGATGAGATGACTCCAAGGCCCGTAACGAGATATCTACCCAAAGTCCTTCCTCCTCTTTTCCTCTTCTGAGTGATGATAGGGCGTAAATCAGACGGAAGCATTTTACCAAAAAACCGCTGGCATTGTCCAGCAAAGCAAGAACGAAGGGGACGCTCACGGTATGTGAATTTCACTGACACGAAGAAGCGTGGGATGGTGAAGTCGTTTTCTGAGCGGGGGTAACATGGCCAGGCGGGAGGCACAGACCGCTTATCGTGAGCTAAGTGTTAAAATACCAGGAAGCAATGGCATGAACTTTGATAATTGGAAGTATTCGTGTAATCTGTAAGTGGCCCTGGAACGCTGTTTGAACGCGAGCGGAGGTGTAATATGAAGGGGATTGGCTTCTACGAGCACGGTGGTCTTGGCGTCCTCCAGCCGGTGGAGGTTCCAGATCCGATTGCAGGTCAGGGAGAAGTGATCATCCGGGTAGAATATTGCTCCCTGAACCATCTGGACATATTCGTAAGGAGGGGCTGGTCGGGGCTCAATCTGCCAAAGCCGCATATACCCGGATCAGATGTTTCTGGCACTATCGCGGCGGTTGGGAAAGGAGTAACCGGATGGAGAGTTGGGCAACGGGTTGTTGCAAATCCAGGGCTATGGTGTGGAGAGTGTGAGTATTGCCTCCGCGGCGAGCAAAGTATGTGTGTCCACTACGGTATCCTCGGTGAAACGACGGCCGGGTGTTATGCTGAGTATGTTAAGGTCCCGGCACGCAACCTTATGGAGGTTCCGGATGGGTTTCCTATGGAAAAGGCTTCGGCTGCATGTTTGGTTTCGCTGACGGCGTGGCGTATGTTGAAGCGCGCCGGTTTGAGGCCTGGGGAAACGGTGGCCGTAGTGGGTGCGGGAGGTGGGGTCAACACCATGGCCATCCAGATCGCCAAGCTTGCCGGTGCTAAGGTATTCGCTGCTACCGGCACCCCAGAGAAAATGGAGCGGGCCAAAGCGTTGGGCGTCGATGTCGTGGTCAATTATCGGGAAGAAGACTGGGCAAAGGCAGCGTGGCTCTGGACGAATCGCCGCGGCGTGGACGTGGTGGTGGACAACGTGGGGAAAGCTACCTGGAAGCAATCCATCAAGGCTCTTGCCAAGGGTGGACGGATAGTCACCGTTGGTGCGACCTCCGGCCCTGAAGCCGTCACTGATATCCGATACCTATTCACGAAACAGATCAGCATTATCGGATCCACCATGGGCACGGCTATGGATTTCAAGGAAGTAATGGGCCTTGTGTGGGAAGGAAAGCTAAAGCCGGTGATCGATAGAGTTCTGCCACTGGAGGACGCCAGAGAAGCTCAAAGGTTGCTGGAGGAGGGTAAGCAGTTCGGGAAAATTGTGCTCGAAGTGAAGTGAGTTGTATTTTTTATCAAGGTTCTGTGTGGCATCACTTGGGTGAGGAAAGGGGGTAAGGACGGTTTCACCCCGAACTGACCACATTCGCAAGGTCGTCGATCATCGCCGTGTTTGCATAGATTCTGGAACGAGCCGGAGATCAGGGGCGACCAGAAGGTCGCCCCGGTTTTTGCTTCTCAGCATTACTCGACTTTCGGCAGGTGCTCCAGCGCTTCCTGTACTTTCTCCTCCGGGTAGGAGTAGTCCTCCAGCTTACCAGCGAAGTAAGCGTCGTAAGCGGCCATGTCGAAGTGACCGTGACCGCTGAAATTGAACAGAATCGCCTTCTCCTCACCGGTCTCTTTCGCCTTGAGAGCCTCGTCGATCGCCGCTTTCACCGCGTGGGCGGTTTCGGGCGCTGGGATGAACCCTTCGGCCCGCGCAAACGTCACCGCCGCGTCGAACACGGCGTTCTGGTGGTACGCCCTCGCCTCGATGAGCCCATGCTTCACCAGGGCAGAAAGGGACGGTGCCATGCCGTGATACCTGAGCCCGCCTGCGTGGATTCCGGGCGGAACGAAAGTGTGTCCCAGGGTGTGCATCTTCATAATTGGAGTCATCTTGCCGGTGTCGCCGTAGTCGTAGGCGTAGACGCCTTTCGTCAATGTGGGGCAGGCTTCGGGTTCGACCGCTATGAACTCGGTCTCCTTGCCGTTGAGCAACCTCTCCCGCATGAATGGATACGCCAATCCGGCGTAGTTGGACCCGCCGCCGACACACCCGATCACCACGTCCGGGTAATCTTCCATTTCCTTGAACGCCAGGAGCGCCTCTTCTCCAATGACCGTCTGGTGCAGGAGCACGTGGTTCAACACGCTGCCGAGGGCGTAGTTGGTGTCCTCCCGCAGCGCTGCCTCTTCGACCGCCTCCGAGATCGCTATGCCGAGGCTACCGGTAGAGTCCGGGTCTTGCGCCAGGATTGCCCTGCCTGCGTTGGTTTCGGTCGATGGGCTTGGAACGACCGTGGCACCCCACGCCTGTATCAACGATCGGCGGTACGGTTTTTGCTGGTAGCTGATCTTCACCATGAAGACCTTTACCTCCAGGCCGAACAGGCTACCGGCGAGGGCGAGCGCCGATCCCCATTGCCCGGCGCCGGTCTCCGTGGAGAGCCTGGAGATTCCGGCCTCTTTGTTGTAGTAAGCCTGCGCCACAGCCGTGTTCGGCTTGTGACTCCCTGCAGGGCTGACGCCTTCGTACTTGTAGTAGATCCTCGCAGGCGTGCCAAGCATTTTCTCCAGTCGCTTGGCCCTGTAGAGCGGCGTAGGTCTCCAGAGCTTGTACACCTCTCGCACCGGCTCGGGGATCGGGATGAACCTCTCCTGGCTCATCTCCTGCTCGATCAGCGCCATCGGGAAGATGGGGCGCAGATCGTCTGCAGTGGCGGGCTTGCCGGTATTGGGGTTGATGACGGGAGCCAGCGGCTCCGGCATGTCCGGCAAGATGTTGTACCACTGCGTCGGGATGAATTTCTCGTCCAATATGACCTTCGTGTTCTCGCTCATGATACTCCCTCCTTTTTGTTTTTGAGAACTCGTTTCCGGATAACAAAAAAATCCCGTCCCTGGAAAGGGACGGGATTTACCCGCGGTGCCACCCTACTTAGCCGCTGGATTGTCCGAGGCAGCGGCTCCCTCTAGACCCTTTAACGGGGGTCAGGCGGCTCGGCCTACTGACTCTCTCGAGCGTTCAGCTTGCGGCTCAGCGGCCCATT
>JALWAP010000215.1 GCA_027016315.1 Anaerolineae bacterium
GCTTCCGACAAAAGCTTTGCAGCATGGAGACCGGCACTCGAGGCCCCGATCACTATTATGTCGAATTGCATCTAAAAACGTCCCTCCAAAGAAGCTTCGGAGACAAAGTTCCCCTCGTTACGGTTGCGCAAAGGAGCATACCACACGAAGAAATTATGAGTCAAACGACCCGGAGGCCAATTTTTCGATCGAAACGACTGTGCCGCGGCCATCCTCTCCCCGGCGCTTGACTTCCGCCCCACCCTTTTCCAGGCTCTTGGGGCTCACGGTCACCCTGACCGGAAGGCCTATCAAGTCGGCGTCCGAAAATTTCACTCCGGGGCTGGCGTCCCGATCGTCGTAGAGAACTTCCTCGCCGAGAGAACGGTACAGGTCTTCAGCCGCAGTGCGAACCTCTTCCTTCTTAGGCTTGATGGTCAGCAAATGGAACCGATAAGGCGCAACGGCCGCAGGCCAGACAAGACCGCTCCCATCATGGGAGAAAGCAGCTATCGCCTCCAGGACTTTGACCGCATCGAACTCGGCGGAGAGGAACCTGAGCGGTGCCGGCTTCCCCTGTCGATCCAGGTACAGCAACCCAAGGTTCTCGGAAAGAGCCGTGCTGTGCTGCCGGAAGCGCCCCAGGATCAGCCCCCTCGCTGCCTCCAGAGAGGTCCCACATCTGGGGCACGGATCTCCTGCAGATGCGGCAGCAATGTCTGCCCAGATGTACGGCACGAAGTCCCGCCCGGCGTTCACGCCAGTTAGATGAAACCCGGGCCTGTTGGCGCCTGCGACGAAATTCTGCCCGGCGAGCACGCTCTCATCTGCCACCACCAGCACGCCTTTCGACACTCCCACGGGAGACGCATACCCCGGCACCATGCCAGCGGCCACAAGCTCCTCCTCGGTGGCGACATGCAACTTGCCCCTGCCAGCGGCGCGTTCCAGCTTGACCGGGTCGACCTCCAGATCGCCGCGAATCACTGCGAACACAATCCGGCCATCTCGATCCGCGTAGAAAACGGCTTTCAGCGTCCTGGATTCCGGCACGCCCAGATACTCAGCCACAGCCGAGATCGTGGTGCAGCCGGGCGTTTCCACTTCACGCACTTCCTCCAACGGTTCCGGCGGCAGCGGTTCGACGCGGGGGCGGGCAGCGTGCAACTCAGCCGCGTATCCACACTCAGGGCATTCGAGCCACGTGTTTTCCCCCTCGTCGATCTCGACAGCCGCAGCCAGAGCCACCGTATCATCGGGATGAAGGTAAGTTGCCTCGATCTCCTTCACCGGCACGCCAAAGTTGCCGCCAATGTCGGACATTCCTTTCTGGTACGCCGCCACCCTGACCCCGATCGATTCCTCGTCCGGAAGCATTTCGAGAAACCGCACGCGTGCGCCCCGCCTGGAATAGACGGAAATCGGTAGCTGCCTGTGGGAACTCACTTCCGAAGCCACCAGTTTCCAGACGTCGTCGGGCCACTCGGCGATCTCGCCGATAGGCTGCGCCTCCGGCGAGAAAGTGCGGATCAGCTCGGAGACGATCTTTTCGACGGTGAGGTGCCCAAGGTGAAGCAGCGACACCGAATCCTGAGCATATCGGACGAACCCTGCTCTGGAAAGCAACTTTTGGTACTCCGTGAGGGCAGAGTTAGCCTCCCTCTTCGTTATCCCAAAGATGTGGCTGTATCTCACTGCGTTTCTCCTGTCCCGGTGCTCTGCACGTGCACGGTGATGAGCGGGGCGGCAGCCGCATTCCCCGCCGCGTCGTAAGCAATCGCCCTGAGCCTATGGTCGCCGTCGGTGGCAGTCCAGGTCAGGGTGAACGGAGGGCCGATTATCGAGCTGCCGATGGCGTGGCCGTCGACGAAGAACACCACCCGACTTATCGGCGAATCATCGCTGGCATTGACTTTCAAAGTCACATCTCCCGCCTGCAACGTATCGCCATCGGCAGGCGATATCCAGGACGCCTTGGGAGGAGTAACGTCCAGCGTCACGGACACTTCGTTCTGGACGGCGTAGTCCTTAGCGAACGACACCAGCCGCAGGACATAGCGGCCGCCGGGCAGTCCCCTGGTATCCCAATACCCCAGCACACCACCGACCACTGGAGTGCTGCCGGACGCAATCGCCTTCCACTGTCCGGTGCCAGCCGCCGAGTAACTCAAGAC
>JALWAP010000216.1 GCA_027016315.1 Anaerolineae bacterium
TCGCTTTTCTGCATCAAGAGCGACATCAACACCAGCGACATGGACGCCACGACCATCAGCGTCGAAAGAGCGTTGATCTCCGGCGTCAGGTGCTTCTTGATCATACCGTAGATGTACAGCGGCAGGGTGTTGGATCCAGGGGCTGCCGTGAAAAACGTGATCACGAAGTCGTCCACCGAAAGGGTGAACGCCAGCAAAGCCCCGCCCATGATTCCCGGAAGTATCAAGGGAAACGTTACCTTCCAGAAAGTGTTCCATTCATTGGCGTACAGATCCCTGGCCGCTTCCTCTAAAGTGTAATCGAAATCGGCCAAACGCGCCAAAACCACGACTGCGACGAAAGAGATGTCGAAGGCCACGTGGCCGATGATGATCGTGTACAGGTTCCAGGGCCACGGAATTTCCCGCGGCGCGTGAACTGCGATATAAAACAGCAGAAGCATCACGGCCATCGCTATGTCCGGGATGATGATCGGCAGGTAAAGCAGCCCCATGAAAGCGTTCTTCAGCTTGATCTTGTATCGGGAGAGCGCCAACGCCGCCATGGTGCCGAATATCGTGGATAGTATCGTGGTAGTGATGGACACGATCAGAGTGTTCTTCAGCGCAAACCCTATGGCCGAATCGTGGAACAGCTTGATGTACCACCTGATGCTGAACCCGCGCCAGACGGTGATAAGCTTGGACTGGTTGAACGAAAGCACGATGAGCACGACGATCGGGATGTAGAGGAAGAAATAGCCAAACCCGGCGTTGAACTTCAGCAGGAAATCACCGATCTTGGAGAAAAGCCTCCATCGGCTGACCGCTTTCTCCCTTCTGGCCACTGTCATTTCTCTTTCCATCATCGCCTCCTATGCCAACCCGGACGATTCGCCGCCCAGCTTCAGATAGATCAGCGTCCCGGCCAGCATCACCGCCATCAGAACGAAGGTTATCGCCGAGCCGAACGGCCAGTCTCGGGCGGAAAGGAACTGCTGCTTGATCAGGTTACCGATCATCACCGACCGGGCGCCGCCCAACAGATCGGGCGTTACGTAAGCCCCCAGCGACGGGATGAAAACCAGCATCGTTCCGGCCAGCACGCCGGGAAGCGTCAGCGGGAAGATCACCTTCAGGAACACCTTCACATCGTTGGCGTAAAGGTCCCTCGCCGCCTCCACCAGGGAGAAATCGAGACCTTCGATCGCCGCGTAGCAGGGCAAGATCATGTCCGGGAGCCAGCCGTACACCAGGCCGATGAGGATCGCCAGGTTGTTCCCATAAAGCGGCAGCGGGTGCGAGATGATCCCCAGGGACATAAGCGACCGGTTGATCAACCCCGAGTTCCGGAGGATCAGTATCCACGCATAAGTCCGCACCAGGAAATTCGTCCAGAACGGCACCATCAGCCCGATCACCAGCGCTCCCTGCCATTTCTTCGGCCTAGTGGCGATGTAGTATGCTATCGGATACCCGATGAGGAACGTGAAGAACGTGGTGGCTACGGCGATCCAGACCGAGCGGATGAAAATCTTGATGTAGAGTGGGTTGAAGATGCGGATATAGTTCTTGAGCGTCAGGTGCCACACGACGCCTCCATAGGTGCCCCTCTGCCCAAAGCTGTACACGAACACCAGAAGCAGAGGGATCAGGAAGAAAACGATGAGCCAAAACGCGCTCGGCAGCAACAGGAAAGCCGCCAGGAAACTCCGCTTGCGTGTCAGGGATTTCAGCATATCGCGCCTCCGTTGCTCCGATTACTCTTTCAGCACCTGGCCGCTGCGCGGCGACCAGACCAGGTACACGTCCTTTTCTCCTCTGCCGAACGCAGACCGAACTTCCTCCCACGTGGTGGCCGGCGACACCCCATTCTCGCCAGACGAAACCACGTTCTGCAGCCTCACCAGCGCCTTGCTCCCATCCGGCAGGTACGTCTCCAGGAGGTTGGCGTTCCCTAGGTATGCGATGGCGTGGATTTTCGCCTTCACGCTGTTTTGCTCCGGATCGGAAGGAGGTTCCATCAGCACGTGCATCCGCTCCGGCCTGACCGAGACGGTAACTTTGGTACCGGGAGATGCATGGAACGGCATCACAGCCCTGACCACCTCACCTGTGTTCAGCTTCACCGTGGCGAGGTCATCCTTCACTTCCACCAGCTCGCCATCGAAGAAATTGCTTTCGCCGATGAAATTGGCCACGAACCGGTTGGCCGGATGTTCGTAGATCTCTGCGGGCTCGCCCACCTGCTGGATCTTCCCCTGGTTGACCACGGCAATCCGGTCGGACATGGAAAGCGCCTCTTCCTGGTCGTGGGTCACGTAGATGAACGTGATGCCGACTTTCAACTGAAGCTGTTTCAGTTCGAGTTGCATCGCTTTCCGGAGTTTCAGATCCAACGCTCCCAGCGGCTCGTCCAGGAGGAGCACTGCAGGGCGGTTGACCAAGGCCCTTGCCAGTGCGACCCGTTGCTGCTGCCCACCGGAAAGCTGTTTCGGCTTCCGCTTGCCCATCCCTTTGAGCTGAACCAGCTCCAGCGCCTCCTCCACCCGCCTCTTCACCTCCTCCTTGGGAACGCCGCGCATCTCCAGACCGAACGCTATGTTCTGGTAAACGGTCATGTGCGGGAACAAGGCGTAGCTCTGGAAGACCGTGTTCACGGGGCGGAGGTAAGGCGGGACGCCCGCCATCGGCTCCCCTTCGATGAAAACCTCTCCTGACGTGGGCTGCTCGAACCCGGCTATGAGCCGCAGTGTCGTGGTCTTCCCGCACCCGCTTGGCCCGAGCAAGGAAAAGAACTCACCGTCTTTGATCTGGAGGGAGACGTGATCCACAGCATTGATGAGGTTTCCCTCCGGGCTCACGAACTGTTTCACCACATCCCGAAGTTCTACGATGGTTTCGGCCAATTCCCACCTCCCATGCAATCGATTTGGTCACCAAGACGTGACAAAGAGAAGCTTCCGTTGTTGAGCATCGACGAACGCGATCCACGGATCAGCGCGGACCCTCACAAATTCAGTGAGCCGCTCTCGCCAACACATGAAACCAAGATTTGGCGTATTATACCACACCCTCGAGGTGCAGAGATTCGATTTCTTCCGGCGAGTACCCCAGCTCTGCCAGGATTTCGTCCGTATGCTCGCCCAGGAGCGGCGGATGCCGACGGATGGTAGCCGGGGTTTCGGAAAACTTGAACGGTATCCCCGCCAGCCTGATCTTGCCCGCGGTGGGATGTGGCACTTCCTGCACCATACCGCGCGCCAGAACCTGCGGATGGGAGAAAACCTTGTCCAGCGTGTTGATGGCGGCACACGGCAGGCCATTGGAGCGGAACAGTTCCAGCCACTCGCCGCTTGGCCTGGTCGAGAAAACCTCTTGCATCAGAGGGATCAGTTCGTCGTGGTTCTTCACCCTGTCCGGGTTCGTGCGGAACCTCGGATCGTCGGCCCATTCCGGGTGTCCCAGGAGCTTCGCAAGGCGCACGAACTGTCCATCGTTGCCCGCGCCAGCCGCAAACCATTCCCCATCGGAGCCTTTGAACGTTTCGTATGGCACGACGTTCGGGTGCGCATTTCCACGTCGCTTCGGCACTTCGCCGCCGATGAGGTAATTGCTCCCCTGGTTCGCCAGCCATGCCACCTGAGTTTCCAACAGGGAGATGTCGATCCGCTGTCCCTCGCCCGTGAGTTCCCTGGCGCGCAACGCTGCCAGCGCAGCGACGGCTGCCATCATGCCGGTGGTGAGGTCTACGATGGGCACGCCGACTTTGGTGGGCGCTCCGTCAGGGAAGCCGGTGACGCTCATAATGCCCCCTTCCGCCTGGATCACGAAATCGTACCCGGGGCGGTGGGATTCGGGGCCATCGGGACCGTAGCCGGTGATGTGCAGGTAGATCAGCCTGGGGTTGATCTCGTGGAGCGTATCCCAACCCAACCCCAGGCGCTCGATGCTGCCGACTTTGAAATTGTGGATCAGGATGTCCGACCTGCGGACCAGCTTCAGGATGATCTCCCTGCCTTTGGGCGATCGCAGGTCGAGGGTGATGCTTCGTTTGTTCCGATTCGCAGAGAGGTAGTACGCGCTTTCCGTCGTCTCCGTGCCGTCCGGTGCTTTTGCGTAAGGCGGCCCCCAGGACCTGCTATCGTCTCCCTTGCCGGGGCGCTCCACCTTGATTACATCGGCGCCCAGGTCTCCCAGAGTCATGGCGCAGTAAGGGCCTGCCAAAACCCTCGACAGGTCCAACACGGTTATTCCGGAAAGGGGTTGAACCATTCGGCCTCCTTGCGCAAAGATTTCGCCATTCAAAGAAAAGAGGACAGTGAAAGCGCCCCCTCGTCAAGAGCGCTTTTCATTATAGCCTTGATCGAAGGAGCAGGGCAAGGAGCAAAATGTACTAAATCATTGCAACTTGGTAGTTCAAAGTGATGCTATATTGCAATATCGACGGATAATTGGTTTGTGTAAATCCTTTTCGGAGCAACAGACAGAGCGAAGGGGATGCTCCGACTCTCCAGAATCGCTACTCGTGTTGTTCCCATTCTATAGGCTCTTCCAAAGCCCTGACAGACGTTTTGCTTTCACCAGATTCCAGGTGATATAATTCGGCGTGTAGAATTTCTGGCGTTCTTTGCACCGCGCCAGACCGGGAGGATTTCATGGCTCTGACTGTCAAGGACGTGGAACATATCGCTTCTCTTGCAAAGATATCCCTCACAGAAGAAGAGAAGGAGATGTTCAGCCATCAACTAACAGTCATTCTCGGCTACGCGGCCGAGCTGCAGGAGGTCGATACCGACGACATACCGCCGACGGCCACGGTTCTGCCCGTGCGCAACGTCATGCGGGACGACGTTCCTGAACCCTCACTCACTCAGGAGGAAGTGCTTGCCAATGCTCCAGACCCCGTCGAGGGGTTCTTCAGGGTGAAATCGATTCTCGGGCGCCCCTCGTAAGGGCACACCACGCCAAACCAGCACGCTCAGGAGGTCTCTAACTTGGAACTCTATCAATTGACGATACACGAAGCATGGGAGCTTCTCCGGAAGAAAGAAATCTCCTCTGTGGAGCTTACTGAATCGGTGCTCCGCCGGATCGAGGAAACGGACGACAAGATCAGGGCGTACTTGAAGGTCACGCCCGACCTCGCGCTTCAGCAGGCCAGGGAGGCGGACGAAAGGCGGGCTGCCGGAGATGATACGCCGCTGCTCGGCGTCCCGATGGCAATCAAGGACGTGATCACCACCAAAGGGATCGAGACCACTGCAGCGTCCAAGATTCTGGAAGGATACGTCCCACCTTACGACGCCACGGTCACGAGGAAAATCCGTGAAGCCGGGGCCGTCATCCTTGGGAAGACGAACCTGGACGAATTCGCGATGGGGTGGTCGACGGAGAACTCCGGCTATTTCGTCACGCACAACCCGTGGGACCTGGACAGGGTCCCGGGAGGGTCCAGCGGCGGCAATGCAGCAGCCCTGGCAGCAGATGAGACGATAGGCTCTCTTGGAACGGATACCGGCGGCAGTGTTCGGCAGCCGGCTTCTTTTTGTAACGTGGTAGGACTCCGCCCCTCTTACGGTCGCGTCTCCAGGTACGGCGTGATCGCTTTCGCTTCTTCCCTCGATCAGGTAGGGCCGATGACGAAGGACGTCAGAGATGCCGCAATTCTGCTGAACTACATCGCAGGGAGAGACCCGAAAGATTCGACATCGGTGGATGTCCCCGTTCCGGACTACACTGCCGCCCTGGATGCCGACATCGAGGGGATGAAAGTCGGCCTGCCGAGGGAATATTTCGTGGAAGGCATGGATCCTGGGGTCGAAAAAGCGATCAGGGAGGCCATCTCCACGCTGGAGGAGCTGGGCGCGGAGGTGCGGGAAGTCTCCCTTCCGCACACCAAATACGGTGTGCCGGTCTACTACCTGGTTGCTCCGGCGGAGGCTTCGGCAAACCTCGCCAGGTACGACGGAATCCGATACGGCCTTTCCATCCCCGGCGAGGACGTGTGGGATAGCTACGAAAAGACTCGTGGGGCTGGGTTCGGGGATGAAGTCAGGAGGAGGATACTGCTCGGCACGTATGCCTTGAGCGCCGGCTACTACGACGCGTATTACCTGAAAGCGCAAAAAGTAAGGACGCTCATCAAGAAAGATTTCGAAGACGCGCTCGATAAAGTCGATGTCATCGTCGGGCCTACGATCCCGATGATCGCGTTCAAGATAGGTCAGTTCTCGGAAGACCCGACCGCCATGTACCTGACCGACATCCTATCGCTGCCCAACGCCCTGGCCGGGCTCCCGGCGATCTCCGTCCCGGCAGGGTTCAGCGAAGGGATGCCCGTGGGGATGCAGATAATGGCAAAGCCGTTCCAGGAGGAAGTGGTCCTCCATGTGGCCTATGCTTTCGAGCAGGCCACGGAATGGCGTAAGTTCAAGCCGCCTCTGGACGCAAAGGCGCAGGAGGTAAAGCAATGAAGCTCGTCATCCCGCTTGCAGGGTTCGGGACGAGGATGCGTCCGCACACTTACAGCAAGCCTAAGCCTTTGATCAACGTGGCGGGCAAGCCCGTGCTGGCACACATCCTCGACGGCCTGTCAGGGTTGGACATCGAAGAAGCTATCTTCATCGTGGGTTACCTCGGCGAGCAGATACAGGAGTTCGTCGAGAAGAACTACAGCTTCCCATCGACCCATTATGTCGAACAGAAAGAGTTGAAAGGTCAGGCCCACGCGCTCTGGCTCGCTCGAGAGCACCTCGAGGGCCCGATTCTCATAATCTTCGTGGACACGATCTTCGAAAGCGATCTGAGCGTGCTGGAATCTCCCGATGCCGACGGGATCGCTTTTGTCAAGGAGGTCGAAGACCCCAGGCGTTTTGGTGTAGCAATCGTTGGGGAAGACGGCTACGTGAAACGGTTGGTGGAAAAACCGAGTACCATGGAACACAAGCTGGCCGTCATCGGCGTCTACTACATCAAGCGCGGCGAAGACCTGGTGTCCGCCATCGAAGAACTCATGGAGAAGAACATACAGACCAAAGGGGAATTCTACCTGGCGGATGCACTGCAGATAATGATCGACCGCGGCGCGAAATTCAAGGTCCATGTGGTAGACGTGTGGGAGGATTGCGGCAAGCCGGACGCCGTGCTCAAGACCAACAGGTATCTGCTTCAAGCGCATTACGACAACAGCGCCGAGGCCATGCG
>JALWAP010000217.1 GCA_027016315.1 Anaerolineae bacterium
CGGCTCTCGTGGGGCTGCGGCGTTGCAGAATGGATCAGACCGCACGTGCCTTGTGGGCACTGGTCGTGTTGCTGGTTCCAATCGTGGGAGCGCTGGCTTTCTTCGTCGTCGAGCCTGGGAGGAGAGACCTGGAGGGAGAATGATACCCCTGGTAAATTCAGACTCTTTCGGCCCGCTCTGAAAAGGAGATTCGGACAAAATGCTTGCCGAGAATCCCTGCTCTTTGCTGTGTTTCGTGGTGTTTCCGCTGCTGGTAGCCATTTTTGCTTTACACAAAAGGCGCTACGCTATGGCTGCGCTTTGTGCAATCTCCATCCTCTTCGGCGTGGAACCGCTGGTGGCACTGTTGACGCTGTTCGAGCTTTTCAAATGGGAATGGCTTCTGGACATATCGTTGCTAGCTGTTGGAGTCACTATTCTGTTTATGGTAGCCTATGTCATTAAACATTATTTCCTTTTGGTGGGGCGTTAAGTTCTCCGATGTTGGTGGTAGCACATCACAGACAAACCACTTCCTGTGCGTTATACCGGACGGCGAAAGTGTATGCCCACATGATTCACGGAGGCGGGTGGAGCCTTTGAAAAGCGAATCGGAGAGTACAATTTACCCGATGCTGTTACACTCCGTTGCCACCGCTGCCCAGGTGCATGTTGTTTCGATTGTTGCGCGTGCTTTAGACGATGGGGTATGCACTTGGGCTCATGCTGATGCTCATTTGTTGTGAGTGACTTCATGTTTTCTTTGACGATTGCATACTTGAAGCGGCGCGGTGCTCGCCTAATGCTCCTGCTGTTCGGAGCGGTGATGGTGAGCGCCGCGTTTGGTCTGCTCGCGTCCACCGCTTCCACCGTCGTGGTGACCATAGACCAGGACATGGCCCGCTACTGGCGGACCTCTTACGACATCCTCGTGCGGCCCAGGAACGCCGTTTCCCCGACCGAGTACCGTTACGGCATGGTCCAGGGGGATTACCTCAGCGGCATCCACGGGGGAATCTCGGTGGCCCAGTACAGAGCCATCGAATCCATACCGGGAGTGGAGGTGGCCGCGCCCGTTGCCATGATCGGTTTCTTCGACCTTCGCATCCCCGCGCAGCCATGGTTCTGGGGAGACCCGAAGGCTTCCATTCGACAGCCGGGGTTCTACGCCGAGAAGATCACCATCACCACGGACGACGGCCTGCGCAAGCACAGCACGAAATTCTGGCGTTTCTACTACGTCTCGTTCGGCGACGAAAGACTCACCGCGGAAGATGTGCAGGCCCTTTCCGAGAGGGGCGTCAGGGTGATGCAGTTCCATCGGAAACCTCCGAACCCGGTCTTAGCCGGTGGAACTTACTCGCTGCCGGTTCTCCTGGCAGCGGTGGACCCGAAACAGGAGAGCAGGCTGGTCGGCCTGGACAAAGCCGTTACCTGGGGCAGATACTTCGGTGTGGGCGACAAGGTCCACAGGGCAACTTCCATCGTCTCCGGCACTAACGAGGCTCTCACCAGCTTCGTGTTTCCCATCTTGCTCAACGGCAGGAGCTACGTGCACGCCGAAATACGCAGGGAACTCTGGCGCGGCAAGGATCCACCCGGTAGGGACGCACTGGAAGCGATATTGAGCGCCGGTGACCTGAGGGATGTCCCCAAAACCCTTCAGAGCGATGACACGATTTCCAACGAGGAAGTGTACCATCTCCTCCCACGCTCCTGGTCGAGCGTTGGTTTCGGCCTGTGGTCGCCCGGAGGCGAAAGCGGATACACTTTCCTCCCATCCCTGCCCGGTTACAGGGAAATTGGGGCTTTGCCGAACGCCCCGACTCCGGTGCTGGAAGCCATCCCGCGGGGCATATCGCCGTGCCTTCCCGGCTCTGACGGATGTTCGCCCCATATCGCTTTCAAGGAGTTGACTTCGCGCCGGGTGGAGGGTGTGAAGGGCATCCTGAGCGTGAGAGGCGAACTGAAGGGAGCTTTTGACATAGAGAAGCTGTCTCTCTCACAGGGCACTTTGAGCTACCTGCCGCTGGAAACGTACTACCCGCCGCTTCTCACCCTCCGGTACGATGAGAGCGGCAGCAAGATCGAGCCTCCCGTCACCCTGTATCCAACTTTCGACCCCGAAGGGTATGCCCAGCGGCCGCCGCTGGGCATACCC
>JALWAP010000218.1 GCA_027016315.1 Anaerolineae bacterium
ACATGGCGAACGCCGTGCCCGCGGTCAGCACCGTAATGGTGGTAAGTGTCTGCAGCGGGTACTGGGTCAGGCTGAACTTGGTCATCACGCCCTGCTGCGCCAGCAAAGCGGTCTGACCGAAAGCCTGGAGCACCGCCAGGGGGATGGTCAGGTAGTTGGTGTACATGTTGATCTTCTCCCTACCTGCCTCGCCCTCCTTTGCCAGCGCCTCCAACTGCGGGATTATCGGCATCAGCAACTGCATGATAATCGACGCCGTGATGTAAGGGTACACGCCCATTGCCATCACAGAGAAGTTCGCCAGCGCCCCGCCGGAGAACATGTCCAGCAAACCGAGAAGCTGGCTGCTGGAGAAGACCATCGCAAGCCGGTTGGCGTCCACACCCGGAACCGGGATATGCGCTGCCAGCCTGTACACCGTCAGCAAGAAAAGCGTGTACAGGATCTTCTTCCGGAGGTCCGGAAGCCTAAATGCATTTCTCATCGCATCAAGCATCGAAAACCTCCTCAGGGCAACGGCAGCAATTCAACGGTTCCACCTACGGACAGAATCTTCTCCTCGGCGCTGGCGGAAAAGCGATGAGCCTTGATCCTCAACGGGTGAGGCAGTTCGCCCCTGCCGAGGATCACCACGGGCTTCTTGGTGGATTTGATGATTCCTTTCTCCACCAACGCTTCCGGGGTAACCTCTTCGTTGGGACCAAAAGCCTTAGCCAACCGATCCAGGTTCACCTCCACGTATTCCACGCGCCAGATATTCGTGAATCCCCTCTTGAAGGGCAAGCGCCGGACGAACGGAAGCTGACCGCCCTCGAAATAAGGTCGGACTCCGCCTCCGCTGCGGGCGTTCTGGCCTTTGGTACCCCGACCGGCGGTCTTACCCCGACCGGCGGAGATACCGCGCCCCACCCGCACTTTTCGGTGCTTGCTCCCGGGAGCAGGCTTCAAATCGTGCAACTTCATTTTACTCACTCCTCCACGACTTTTTCTGCGACAATCGCGCCGCGTCCGCTAAGACGATCTACTCCGAAAGCTCCTCTACCACGACGAGGTGAGACACTTTGTTGATCATCCCTCGGATGACGGCAGTATCCTTCTGAACCACCTCGTCCTGCAAATGCCTGAGCCCCAAAGCCCTCACCGTGGCCTTCTGGCGCTTGGTGTATCCGATGGGGCTTTTCACGAGCTTGATCTTAAGAAGCTTCTCAGCCATTTTTCTTCCTCCAGAAGAAAGGCGTCACCTTCTCCACAGGACGACCGCGGCGCTTGGCTTCTTCCTCGATGTCCTTGAGCTGCTGCAAACCCTTGAAAGTGGCCTGAACCACGTTCAGGATGTTGGAGCTGCCAAGGGACTTGCTCAACACATCCTTGACGCCGGCAGCCTCCAGCACGGCACGAACGCCGCCGCCCGCGATGACGCCGGTACCGGGAGAAGCGGGCTTGAGCAGCACTCTGGCAGCGCCGAAATCAGCAACCACAGGGTGCGGAATCGTGGAGCCGAGCAGGTTGACCTTGACCATGTTCTTCCTGGCCTTTTCTGCGCCTTTCCGTATAGCCTCCGGAACCTCGCCCGCCTTTCCTATGCCGACCCCTACTCTGCCGTTGTGGTCGCCGACCACCACCAGGGCGCGGAAATGGAACCTGCGACCGCCCTTCAGAACCTTAGCGGTGCGTGCGATGTGAACCACACGCTCTTCCAATTCCTGTCCTTCGAATCCAAAGTTCGTTTCCTCTGCCATTTACGCTCCCCCGTTAGAAATCTAATCCGGCTTCCCTGGCAGCATCGGCCAGAGCCTTCACACGGCCGTGGAACTTGTAGCCCCCACGATCGAACACCACCTGCTTGATCCCCTGCTCCAGTGCACGCTTCGCCACAAGCCTGCCGACCTCTTTCGCTTTCTCGGTCTTGGTCTTGCCGACGAGCGCCTCCCTGATCTCAGGATCGAGGGTGGAAGCGGAAACGACCGTGTGCCCGGAAACGTCGTCTATCACCTGAGCATAGATATGATTCAGGCTGCGAAAAACATTCAACCGCGGGCGATCCGGGGTGCCAAACACCCGCTTGCGCACGCGACGATGCCTTCTCAATCTGGCTTCATTACGGCTCACTCGAGCCATCTTACCACACCTCCCGAATTTTTCTCCATCAAGGTTACTTCTTGCCGGCCTTGCCAGCCTTCATCCGAACGTGCTCGCCCTTGTACCTGATTCCCTTGCCTTTGTAAGGCTCAGGCGGCCTGATCTTCCGGATTTCGGCGGCAGTCTGGCCGACCACCTCTTTGTCGATACCTTCGACCGTCACGTCACGGGTGGATTTCCCCACACTGAACGTGATCCCGGGCCGCGGCTCCACCACCACAGGGTGGGAATAGCCGACGTGCAGCACCAGGTTCGGGCCCTTCATCTCCGCCCGATAGCCGACGCCCACGATTTCCAGCTCTTTCTTGAACCCCTGGCTCACGCCCGTGACCATGTTGGCTATCAGCGCCCTGGTGAGCCCGTGAAGAGCCTTGTACATCTTGCTGTCGTTCGGCCTGTTAACCACGACCTTGCCATCTTCCACCTTGATCTCGAGCCCGGGGTCGAAAGTGCGTTTCAGTTCCCCTTTGGGGCCCTTGACCACGACCTCGTTCCCTTTGCCTATCGTAACTTCCACCCCTGGCGGGATGGGCACAGGCATTTTTCCTATCCTCGACACAGTATCCCCTCCTCACCAGACATAGCAGATTACTTCGCCGCCGACGCCAAGCTCGCGGGCCTTCCTGTCGGAGACCACGCCCTTGGGGGTGGAGAGGATGGCGATCCCCATCCCACTCTGCACCCACGGAATCTCACTCCGCTTGACGTAAATGCGACGACCGGGCTTGCTGACCCGCTGCAGGTTGGTTATCACAGGCCGCTTTTCCTGATCGTACCGCAGCACGATCCGCAACTGCGGCTGCGGCTTTTCGTTCGTCACATCGTAGTGCTGGATGAACCCTTCTTCTTTTAGTATCCTGGCGATGGCGAGCTTCATCTTGGAGCTGGGCATGGAAACCCGGCGCTTTCTCGTCATCGCAGCGTTGCGAATACGGGTCAACATATCCGCAATAGGATCGGTCATCATGATTCAATCACCTCTGCTCTTTTCTTAGCGTAGAGAGCGGTATCGAACGGCTCCGGATTTGATGGCGTTCGACCTACTCTCACGCGGAATCAGCTTACCAACTGGATTTAGTGACGCCCGCAATTTCGCCTTTGAGGGCAGCTTCCCGGAAGCAGATGCGGCACATGCCGAACCTGCGGATGTATCCACGCGACCTTCCGCAGACCTTGCAGCGGTTCCGCTCCCTCACCTTGTACTTCCGGCGCTTCTCACGGGCTATCATGCTCTTCTTCGCCACAGATCGACCTCCTTTAGCTCCTCTTGAAAGGCATCCCAAGCAGTTGCAGCAGCTTCCGCCCTTCCTCGTCGGTGTTGGCGGTGGTCACGATTGTGATCTCCAGGCCGCGCGCCTTGTCGATTTTGTCGTAATCGATCTCGGGGAAAGCCAGTTGCTCGGGCAAGCCAAGCGTATAGTTTCCACGACCGTCGAACGCATCAGGCGAAACACCCCGGAAATCCCTCTGCCTGGGCAGTGCGATGTTCATCACCCGGTCGAGGAAATCGTACATCCTGTTTCCCCGAAGCGTGACCTTCACGCCGATGGGATTCCCTTCCCGCAGCTTGAACGCTGCGATGGACTTCCTGGCCCTCGTGATGACACCGCGCTGGCCGGTGATGATTGCCAGATCGTTCAAAGCTGCGTCCAGCGCCTTGACGTTCTGGAGCGCCTCGCCAAGCCCGATGTTGACCACCACCTTGACGATGCGGGGCACCTGCCACACGTTCTTGTATCCAAATTCCTTCATCATCGCGGGGACCACTTCCTCGCGATAACGAGCTTTCAACCTCGGTACGACTTGCTCCATCAGCACACCTCGCCTTAAGGTATCACTTCGCCGCACTTCTTGCAGTAGCGGACTTTGCTCCCATCCGGCATAACCTTGAACCCAACCCTGGTGGGCTTGCCGCAATGGGGGCAAACCAGGGCGACTTTGGACATAAACATCGGGCCTTCACGCTCGATGATGCCGTACTGGGTGTTCACGTCTCCCGTGCGGCGCTGGTGCTTCTTGATCAGGTTGAGTCCTGAAACGACCACCCGATCCTTTGCCCTGGCCTTCCATTTCTTGGTAGCGTTGGGCCTTGCGGGGAGCACCTGTTTCACTTCGCCCCTCTTCCCTTTCTCGTCGCCACTCAGGATCTCGACGGTATCCCCTTTCCGAATCTTGCGCATCAAACCACCTCCTACAGCACCTCTGGGGCAAGGGAAACGATCCGCATGAACCCCTTCTCCCGCAGTTCCCTGGCTACAGGGCCAAAGATTCGGGTTCCCCGAGGCGACTTGTAATTGTCGATGATGACGGCCGCGTTGTCGTCGAACCGGATGTAGGAGCCATCCTTCCGCCTGTACGGCTGGGCGGTCCTGACGACCACAGCCCTGACGATCTCACCTTTCTTGATGGATGCATCGGGCGCGGCCTGCTTGACCGTAGCCACCACGATATCGCCAACGCGGCCATAGCGGCGGGTGCTTCCACCAAGAACCCGGATCACCAGTATCTCCTTGGCCCCGGTGTTATCGGCGACTCTGAGCCTGCTTTCCTGCTGAATCATCCTTCCCCTCCTGCTGCACGGGAAAGAATATCCACCACGACCCAGCGCTTCTCCTTGCTGAGCGGCCTGGATTCCAGAATCCTGACCACGTCTCCCTCACGGCATTTGTTTTCCTCGTCGTGAGCCTTGTAGCGCTTGGTCCTGCGAACCACTTTCCCGTAGATTGGATGGGGCTTGGCCCTCAAAACCTCGACCACCACGGTCTTATCCATTTTGTCGCTGACGACAGTACCCACCAGCGTTCTTCGTCTACCCTTCATCACGCCTCCTCCTCAGCTTCCCAGGCAGCCAATTCCCTCTCCCGAAGGATCGTCCTCATCCTGGCGATGTCTTTCCTCAAAGCCCGCGGACGATTGGTGTCTTTCAACTGTCCAAAGCTCGCCTGGAAACGAAGGTTCATGAGCTCGTGGTGGGCTTCCTCCAGCCTCCGGAGGATTTCCTCGTCGCTCATAGCGCGGATATCGCTTGCTTTCACTCTTCACCTCCCTCGCCTTCCAGCTCAGCCCTGGAAACGAACCTGGTATGGATGGGAAGCTTGTGAGACGCAAGGCGCATGGCCTCCCGGGCCTGCTCTTCCGTCACGCCGGAGATCTCGAAGAGTATCCTCCCCGGCTTCACCACGGCGACCCAATGGTCCACGTTGCCTTTACCGCTCCCCATCCTCGTCTCGGCAGGCTTGGCCGTGACGGGCTTGTCAGGGAATATCCTGATCCAGAGCTTACCGCCGCGGCGGACGTACCTGACGATTGCGCGGCGTGCTGCCTCGATCTGGCGGCTGGTGATCCAATGAGGCTCCAGCGCCTGCAAGGCGTAATCGCCGAACGCCACCGTGGAGCCGCGGTACGCTTTGCCGCGCATCCGCCCGCGGTGAGCTTTTCGGTATTTAACTCTCTTCGGCATCAACATAGTCGTTTACTCCTGAATCACAGCCGTCGGCTCAGGACGTGGGAGCGAAAGATTCCGCTTTCGCTTCCGCAGGCTCGATCTTCTCGGTGAAGACGTCGCCCCGGTAGATCCACACCTTGATGCCTATCCGGCCGTAAGTTGTATGCGCTTCGGTCTTTGCGTAGTCGATGTCGGCGCGCAGGGTATGCCTGGGAACGCGCCCATCGCGCACGGTGACGCTGCGGGCCATCTCAGCGCCGGCAAGTCGCCCAGAGCAGGTGATCATGATGCCTTTTGCGCCAGCCCTCATCGAACGATCCACAGCCTGCTTCATGGCGCGGCGGTAGGAAACGCGTTTCTCGATCTGCTCCGCGATGTTCTCCGCCACCAGGTAGGCATCCAGCTCCGGCTTTTCGATCTCTTTGGCATCCACCTTGACTTTCTTGCCGGTGAGCTTCACCAGGTCGTCCCTGAGCTTGTTGACGGTGGCGCCCTTCCTGCCGATCACGATCCCGGGCTTGGACGTGTGCACCGTCACCACTATCCTGGTCGGATAGCGCTCGATTTCGATCCTGGAAACGCCTGCGTTCTGCAGCTCTTTCCTGACCAGTTCCCGGATCTTCCGATCCTCTTCCACGTTCCTGGTGTATTCGGCACCTTCCGCGTACCAGCGGGAATCCCAGGTCCTTATCACACCAATCCTAAAACCTATCGGATGAACTTTTCGCCCCAAATCGTCCTCCTCCTTGAATCACAGCCGTTCGTCGAGCACGACGGTAATGTGCGAATACCGGCGAACAATCGGCTTGAACCTGCCACGGGCACCGAAACGACGCCACTTCCGAATTGGACCCTGATCGGCGTAGATCTTGGAGATGTACAGGTCCTCCCTCGACAGTCCAAAGTTCTCTTCCGCGTTGGCAACGGCCGATTCGATCAGCTTGGCCACCGGCCTCGCAGCGCCCTGCGGCATGTACCGAAGCTGATCCAACGCCTCGTCCGCCGAAAGGCCGCGAAGCTCGTTGATCACCAGCCGGGCTTTGAGAGGAGAAATTCGGAGATATTTGGCAACAGCCTTGACTTCCATTTCTACCTCCTACCCTTCTTCTCTTTGACGATGTGCCCGCGGAAGAAGCGAGTGGGAGCGAACTCCCCAAGCTTGTGTCCAACCATGTTTTCGGTTATGTACACCGGGATATGTCGACGCCCGTTGTGCACGGCGATGGTATGCCCCACCATCTGCGGGAAGATGGTAGAAGCCCTGGACCACGTCCGGATGACTTTCTTCTCCCCGCGGCGGTTCATCTCCTCGATCTTGCGCAACAGCTTCGCGTCTACATACGGCCCTTTTTTCAGAGATCTCGACACAGCTACCCCTCCTTACCGCCTCTTCTTCGTGCGACGCCGCACGATGAACTTGTCCGTGGTCTTGCGACGCCTGGTCTTGTAACCAAGTGCAGGCTTGCCCCACGGAGTCTTAGGCCCAGGCATGCCGATGGGGGATCGACCCTCACCACCGCCATGCGGATGGGAGTTCGGGTCCATTGCGGAACCGCGAACTTCCGGCCTCCACCC
>JALWAP010000219.1 GCA_027016315.1 Anaerolineae bacterium
CCGTCGTCCCCTTCGATCTCCACCCAGCCGTTTTTCGTCAGCGGAAGCTCGTACTGGCTGATCTGATAACCCTTCGGGAGGTCAGGATACATGTAGTTCTTCCTGGCGAAGACCGAATCCTCTGCGATCTCGCAGTTCAAGGCAAGGCCGGTCAGAATGGTCTTTTCGACCGCTTCCCTGTTGATGACCGGCAAAGCCCCCGGCAACGCCATACACACCGGGCAAACATGGGTGTTCGGCTCGGCACCGAAGATATCTGCATCGCACGAGCAGAACATTTTCGATTTGGTGAGCAACTGGGCATGAACCTCCATGCCGATGACTGCTTCGTATTCCATTCGAACCTCCCGAAGTCGGTTTTATTGAAATTCGCACGAACGCGCTCGAGGATCGGCGGCGTCAGGACAGCTTGTGCCTCTGCACGAACCTGGCCATCCGCTCCAAAGCTTCCTCGATGTCTTCCATGGATGCCGCGTAGGAACACCGGACGAAATTCTCTCCCCCGACGCCGAAAGCACTGCCCGGAACAACAGCCACTCTTTCTTCCTCCAGAAGCCTGCGGGAGAATTCCTCCCCGTCCATTCCTGTGACCTCCACCGAGGGGAAAGCGTAGAAAGCGCCGAACGGCTCGAACGTTTCGAGTCCGATGGAATTCAGGCCATCGACGATCAGCCTGCGCCTGGCGTCGTAGGCTTCCAGCATCTCCCTGACCGCATCCTCCGCCGCCGGATTCCTGAAGGCTTCCAGCGCAGCGTACTGGGCTGGGGTCGGGGCTGTCATGATGGAGTACTGGTGCAGCCTGAGCATCCCATCCAGGAGAGGCGCAGGCGCCGCCGCGTACCCGAGCCGCCAGCCGGTCATGGCGTGGCTCTTGGAAAACCCGCCCAGGTGAACCGTCCGCTCACGCATTCCGGGAAGCGATGCAAACGGGATGTGTTCCACGCCGTAGACCAGCCTGTCGTAGATTTCATCGGAAATGACCAGCAAGTCGTGGCGCTCGGCGACCTCCGCCAGCGCTTCCAGGTGTTCTCGATCCATTACGGCGCCCGTTGGGTTGTTCGGGTAGCTGATGAGGATGGCTTTCGTCCTGGGCGTGATGGCTTTTTCCACGTCGGAAGCCCTCAACTGAAAATCCTCTTCGACATATGTCGCCACCGGAACCGGCGTGCCGCCTGCCATGGTCACTATCGGCTCGTAGGCCACGAAGCTCGGCTCCGCGATGATTACCTCGTCTCCTGGATCTACCACCGCCATCAGTGCGAGGGTGAACGCTTCCGAGACGCCTATGGTGAACAATATTTCGTCAGCCGGATCGTATCGCAGGCCGTAAAGCGATTCCAGGTATTCGCTCAAGGCTTCTCGAAGCTCCAGGATTCCCGCGTTGACCGTGTAGCCGGTCTTGCCTGCCCGCAGGGAAGCAATTCCCGCCTCAGTCAACACTTTTGGGGTAACGAAATCGGGCTCTCCGATTCCCAACGAAATCACGCCTTCCATCCCGTTGGCAAGCTCGAAGAACCTGGTGAGGCTGAATTCCGGTATCAGGTTCATCCGTCGAGAGAGAAATCTGCTGGCGTCCAAGGCGAAATCCCCTCCAGGTCATGTTTGCCTGCACGAAAACGCTCAGGCCGTGTTGATATTAGAGCATTGGGGGAGCATAAGCAAATTGCTCCCCCATGCGAATCCCCCTACCGCCTCAGCTGAAAAGCTCGGTTCGAAAAAAGGCAAAGCCCTCCGTCAGCGTATCTTCAGATCGAGCGGCCTCTTTCTTTTCTGTGCGGCAGTGACACGCACCAAAGTCCTTATGGCAGATGCAACCTGGCCGCCTTTTCCGATGACCCGGCCGGCGTCGTTCGGAGCGACGCGTAGCTCCATGAAGCTATCCCTGCCGCGCCTGATCACCCTGACCCGGACTTTATCCGGTTCGTCAACCAGAGACCGGGCTATGAATTCAACAAGCTCCTTCATAGGTGACAGCTCCCTCAGGCCGATGCCTCTTCAACATCCTCGCTTTTGCTTTCCGCTTCGAGCAGCCCTTTGGAATGGAGGATTTTCTCCACGCTCTCCGTGGGCTGCGCACCCTGGCTTAGCCAGTACTTCAGCCGCTCTTCGTTGATCACGATGGTAGGCGG
>JALWAP010000220.1 GCA_027016315.1 Anaerolineae bacterium
AAGAGATCGAGGCAGAAGAACTGCTGAAAGAATCGCTCCCCGCGCTTATAACCGGGGGTGCCGGAGACGACCCGGCAGGCGTGCTCACGTACACGGTAGTCGGAGCGACGACGGGCTTCAGCCAGCTATGGCTTCTGCTGCTTTCCACGCCCATGCTCGCCGCAGCCAACAGCATGGCCGCCAGAATCGCCATCTCCGCCAAAGATGGGATCGCGGCGGTAATCAAGAAGCGGTATGGGAAAGCTGCGAGCTTCACCATAGTCCTCGCCCTGGCGATCGCCAACATAGCAACTATCGCTGCGGACGCTGCTGGCGTGGCTTCGGTGCTCCAGATAGCCACAGGCATACGGTGGGAAATCTTCGTGCCGATAATCCTGGTATCGCTCCTGGCGGTGCTGCGGCGCGGATACACGCAGATCAAACGGATTCTGATCTCCCTGACGGCTGTGTTGCTCGCTTACGTAGTCGCAGCCATCATCGCCAGGCCGAATTGGACGGCAGTACTCCAGGCAACTTTCCTGCCCCATGTGGCTGCGAGCAAGGCGTGGATGGTTGCCTCACTCGGGCTACTTGGCACCACCATATCCCCGTACATGCTTTTCTGGCAGGCAGGGGAGGAAATCGAGGAACTCCAGGAAGGGATCACTATTCAATCCGGCGAGATGGACGCAGGCGTGTGGCTCGGCATGGTTTACAGCAACCTGATAGCTTTCTTCATCATCGTGGCAGCCGCGGCCACCATCCACGCGGGAGGAGCCAACATTCAGAGCGTGGCGGATGCGGCCAAAGCCCTATCACCGCTCGGCCGGGCTGGCGTCGCCATCTTCGTCGTGGGCATCGTAGGCGCAGGCCTCCTGGCGCTTCCCGTGCTTGCAGGCTCCACGGCGTACGCAATCGCCGAGCTGATGGGATGGCCGGAAGGTTTCGGAGCGACGGGAGCCCACGCACGCGGATTCGTGGTCGTGCTGGCCGTGGCGCTGGTGGGAGGAGCGCTCATCTCCCTGCTGCCCAACTTCCGCCCCGCCGATGCCCTTTTCTACTCACAGGTGTTGGATGGCGTCCTGCTGCCCGTGTTGATGCTGATGCTCCTCGTGCTCTCGAACGACAGGCAGGTCGTGGGACGGAACACGAATCCTCAATGGGTCAACTGGATTGCCATCCTGACCATATTCCTCTCTCTGGCGGCGGATTTCGCCGCACTCGTGCTTCACTGAAAGGAGGAAACAACCGTGAACGTTGCAACCCTTACGCTAAACCCGTGTCTGGACGTCAGCTACGAATTCCCGACTCTGATACCAGACCAGAAAGTCCGGGCCGATCACACCCGTTTCGATCCGGGCGGCAACGGCATCAACGTGGGGCGCGCGCTGAAACGTCTGCGCGTCCCGGCGTCCAATTTTGCCATACTCGCCGGAGAGATCGGGCTGCTGGTGCAAAGGCTTGTGAGCAATGAACTCGACGATTTCGAGGCGGTGAGGATACCAGGCGAAACCAGGATAAACTGCACCATCCTGGAGAAGGAACCCCGTGCCCAATACGAGCTGGACGGCATAGGCCCGGAAGTCCCGCCGGATGCGTTGAAGGAAGTGAAGGAGCGGTTCGTGAGTGCATCCGCTGGAGGATTCGGCGTCCTCACGGGATCGCTACCGGCCGGGGTGCCCACGGAAGTCTACAAAGACCTCGTCCAGATGTTGCACGAGGTGGGGGCCAAGCCAGTGGTGGATACGAAAGGCGAGATGCTGGAAAAAGCGCTGGAAGCACATCCGTTCCTGATCAAGCCGAACCGATACGAGCTCGAAATGTTCTGCGGGCAGAAACTCCTTTCGTTGGACGACGTGCTTCGGGAAGCGCGTGAGGTGCAGAAGATGAGCACCTACGTGTGCGTTTCCCTGGGTGAGGATGGAGCAATCCTGGTGGACCCGGAAGGAGCCTACCACGCAACCGCTCCCCGCGTCAGGGTCCGCTCGACGGTGGGCGCAGGGGACTCGCTGGTCGGTGGGCTGGTCGCCGGGTTCGTCCGCGGCCTGCCGATGGAAGAGACCCTGAAACTGGCTGTGAGCTGCGGCAGCGGCACGGCATCGAAGCCCGGCACGGAGCTCTTCGACCCGGAAGAGATCGAGAGCCTCGGGAAAGGCGTCACCCTCAAAAAACTGGATTAGGGGAACACGTACATGAGCGTAGAAAGCTTCCTCCAGGCCTGGTCGAGTTCAGTCACCCGAAAGATAGTCTTCTCTCTAGTCATCGTCTTCCTGACGCTGGGGATCAAACGCCTGGTTCTTCAGGTGGTGGATTCCCGTATCCCGGAAGAGAAAACCCACAGATTCGTGGTGCGGAAGCTGGTCGGCTACACCGTCGACTTTACCATGCTCCTGGTCATTTTCATCATCTGGGCACAGCCGATCATGACCGACATCTCCGTAACCCTCGGCATACTTGGCGCCGGCCTTGCATTCGCCCTACAGGAACTGATCGGCGCGCTGGCGGGATGGCTCACGATAATCTCGACCCAACCGTTCAACATCGGAGACCGCATAGAAATCAATGGGGTGAAAGGCGACGTGATCGACATCGGACCGCTTTTCACAAAGGTGCTGGAGATACGAAACTGGATCGACTACGATTACCCAACGGGGAGGATCGTATCCGTGTCGAACTCCGCAGTGTTCGAGAGCCCCGTCTTCAACTACACTTATCGATTTCAATTCATATGGGATCAAATAAGCATACCGGTTACCTATGATTCTGACTGGAAGAAAGCACTCGAAATTATGACGAGCGCCGCCAAATCCCATCCGGAATACACGAAACTGCTCCCAAAGGCAAGGACCGCGCTCAAAAGAGCAAAACGTGATTTCGCAATCGACCATGTATCCTTAGAGCCGCAGGTATTCGTCAGATTGACGGATAACTGGATCGAGCTTGCGCTAATCTATCCGGTCGAATCCCACATGCGCCCATCAGTACGAAGCGACATCGGACGCAGAATCTTGAAGGAATTCGATGAAGCAGGCATAACCATTGCGTCAGAAACTATAGACATAGTCCACTTCCCGGGTGCAGAAGAGAGGAACCGTGACGCCGGCAGCCGGGCGAAGTCCACGTAGTCAGGTCGTCCAGACGGATTTTAACCAGATTGCAACCCGACGTTACCGGTTGTTTTACCTTCCTGTCGCATAATGAAATCGAAAGTCAGGGAAAAGGGAAACGAAAACCTGACGGGACAAAAAGAGGAAGTTAAACCGGGGAGGTGGATCATGAAAACCGCAAAGAATCTCAACTGGGTGATAGCAGTCGCGGGAGTTTGGGAAGTCGTGGCACCATTCGTGCTCTCCTACACCAAGCACACTGCGCCGATGTGGGATGCGATAATCGTCGGTATTGTTCTCGTGGTGCTTGGAGCGTGGGCGGCGCTCTCGAACGCTGTTGGCACCGTAAAAATCCTTAGCTGGGTCAACGCAGTGATCGGCTTATGGCTGATCGTTGCTCCGTTCGTGCTCAGCTACACCAAGGTGACCGCTGCAATGTGGAACGACATAATCGTCGGGATCATCGTAGTAGTCCTGGGCGCCTGGGCGGCTCTGACTGCCAAAGAGTGACAACGGGGTCGGTCTGAGGCAGGAACGAGCCAGAGGGTCTCGGCCTTACCGAGGCCCTCGTCGTATCTGGTGGAAGCGAGGTAATTGCAACCGTGTCATCTACCGTCGAAAACAAAGTTACAGTCGTGACCGGAGCATCCTCTGGGTTTGGAGCGGCTACGGCCCGCCTTTTCGCCGCAGAGGGGGCGAAAACGGTGCTGGCCGCACGCCGCATTCAGCGCCTCGAAGCCCTTGCAGAAGAAATCCGATCTGCCGGTGGAGAAGCTTTGCCCATCGCCTGCGATGTCACCGTGCAGGAGCAGATCGACACCCTGGTGAAAGCTACGCTGGATGCGTACGGCAGAATCGACATCCTCGTCAACAACGCCGGAATCGGACGGTTGAACTGGCTGGACGAGCTATCCCCGGATGACATCTCCCGGGAAGTGGACGTGGACCTCAAAGGTGCCATCCTGATGGCCCGGGCAGTTCTGCCGTCCATGCTCGCCCAGCGGAGCGGGCATATCATCAACATGGTTTCAGTGGTAGGGTGGGTGGCACCGCCGCTGGCCACGGTCTATTCGGCCACGAAATTCGGGCTGCGCGGCTTCACGGAAGGGCTTCGCCGGGAAGTCGCTCCATTCGGAATCCACGTTTCCGCCATCTACCCTGCAGGCGCACGCACGGAATTCTCCCAGAACGTTGGCGGAGAACTGGCAGCCCGCATTCTCAACTCTCGATGGGTGAACAGTCTGACAGCGGACGACGTAGCAAAGGCCGTCCTGCGGGTCGCAAAACATCCGCGCAAGCGGAGCGTGATACTGCCGTGGTGGTACGGCATACTTCTGTGGTTCAACAGCCATTTCCCCGGCGTATCAGATCTGGTGCAAGCTCAGCTCGTGCGTCGCTACCGCAAAGACGTGCCGAGCGGTCACGGGGACGACGAAGGATGAGCGAGTATCGGTTCTTCCGGGTTCTGCTCGCGGCCAACTTCCTGCTGGCCGCCATCGTTTTCCTGGTATTGATGCAAGTATCGGCGCCGTACGGCAGACACGCCCGGCGCGGCTGGGGGCCTCTTTTGCCGGATTGGCTTGGCTGGCTGCTGATGGAAGCCGTATCGCCGGTCGTGATGATCGTGCTCTTCGCAATCGGCGACACCCCAAAAACTGCCGCACCGATCGTCTTCCTGACCATGTGGGAAGCGCATTACCTCTACCGGGCATTCGTGTACCCGCACCTGCGACGCAGCAAGCATCACAAAATGCCGCTCACGATCCCCTTGCTGGCCGCGATTTTCAATCTGGACAACACCTACATCAACGGAAGGTACCTCTTCCATTTTGCCGGAGGTCGCTATACGAACTCCTGGCTAAGCGACCCACGATTCCTGCTGGGGACTGCGATCTTCGTCGCGGGATACGCAATCAATCACTGGGCCGACGGCGTGCTCCGCAACCTTCGCGCTGGAGGCGAAACCGGCTACAAGATACCCTACGGCGGACTGTACCGATACATCTCCAGCCCGAATTATTTCGGAGAGATCGTGGAATGGCTCGGCTGGGCGATAGCGACGTGGTCTCTTGCGGGCCTTTCTTTCGCCGCATGGACCATCGCCAACCTTGCGCCGCGCGCACGCTCCCACCAGAAATGGTATCACGAACATTTCGACAGCTATCCTCCAGAGCGCAAAGCGCTAATCCCCTGGATATGGTGAGACTGGTTCCGCCGCCAGAGTCCCCGATTGAAGATACGCCCCCAACGAAATCACCCCTGTCACGCTTCTTGTTGCCCGCGGCTGTGGGTTGTGGTAGGATGTTATACGGATCGAGGGTCAGAAAGCCAGTAGCGCTCTCTCAGCGCGTGTTTCTTCATGTAACCGACTCAGGAGGGGCCGAATGTCTAAGAAATCCTTCAGCATTTCAGCACTTTTGGTTCTTTTGATGCTCTCGCTCTCCGTCGCAGTGGCGGGCGCTTCGAAATACGCTTACTGGGAACGGATGGACGTAGACCTCTCCGTCCTGCCCAACGGTGACCTTCGGGTGACGGAAGTGCAGCAGGTAAAATTCGAAGGCGGCCCCTTCCACTACGGCTACAGGAACATCCCGCTGGGCAAAGTCACAAGCATAGACAACATTTCCATCGTCGACGACCAGGGACACAGCTACAGGCTCTCGAGCGTCTCTGGATCCGAGTACACGTTCACAGCGGTGAAAGAAAACCACCAGCTAAAGATACGCTGGTACTTCCCGCCTGCATCGAACTTCGTCAGAACGTGGAGACTGTCGTACACAGCCCACGGCGCTCTCCGATACTACAAAGACGGCGATCAACTTTGGTGGAAAGCCATCTTCCCAGACAGGACCAGCTCGGTGCGCGCTGCTACCGTCACCGTGCACCTGCCATCCAACGTGAAGCCGGAGAAGATGGCTTACTACTTCCTGCGGGACAATCGTGAAGTGAAAGGCTACAAGGCCTCCATCCAGCGAATCGATGACCACACCATCAAGTTCGTCCCGAGCGGTCAGATTCCACCATCGATCGCTTTCGAAGTCAGGGTTCAGTGGCCGCATGGTCTCGTCGCTGGCTCTGCCGCACCCTGGCAGAAAAAAGCCGACATGATTGCCAAGCTTCAGCCCATCGTCAACCTGTTCTCGATTTTCCTGTCCCTGTTCCTGCTGGCCGTAGGAACCATTGGAGCGTACCTGCTGTGGTGGAAGAAAGGGCGCGATGCGAAGGTCGTGCTGCCTGCGGACTACCTGAACGAGCCACCGGATGATCTCAGACCAGGCGAAGTAGGCACCCTGATAGACGAAACCGCTGACATGCAAGACATCCTCGCAACCATGGTCGACCTCGCGCGGAGGGGATATTTGAAATTCGAAGAGGTGAAAGTCAAAGGATTCCTCTCGTCCCATTCCGATTTCAAGATGACTTTGCTGAAGCCCTGGTGGGAGGAATCCGAAGGAAGCAGCGACCTTTCCAGGGCCGAAAAGCTCCTCCTCAAAGCGTTGTTCCCATCCGGCGAGACTTCCAGGATGCTCTCTTCGCTCAAAGACGAGTTCTACGTGTACATTCCCGACATCAAGAATGCGCTCTACCAACAGGTAACCGAAAAAGGCCTGTTCACCCAGAGGCCGGACAAAGTCAGGAAGCGGTACAGCATCATCGGCGGAATCGTACTGGTGCTTTCCGGCGTGCTTTTCTTCCTCTTGGTGATGACCCTGTCCGGCTCGTTCGAAGGGCTTATATGCATCCCTCTCTCCGGCGCCGTTGTCGGGATTGCGCTGCTCATAGTTGGTAGGTTCATGCCGACCAAGCCCCAGAAAGGCGCCGAATCCGCCGCCAGGTGGAAAGCGTTCAAACGCTACCTGCAACATATCGACAAATACGGCGACCTGGAGGAAGCAAAGAGCAAGTTCGACAAGTACCTTCCATACGCCATCGCCTTCGGCCTCGAAAAGTCTTTCGTGAAGAAATTCGCGTCCGTGAAAACGCCCGCTCCAACCTGGTGGAGGCCGTACGGGTACTACGGCTATCCAAGACCGTATGGCGATGACATGGAAGAATCGGCTCC
>JALWAP010000221.1 GCA_027016315.1 Anaerolineae bacterium
CGGAAGAAGAACGACGTGGTGATCATTCCCGTGGGGAGCACGGAATGCCACGGCGAGCACCTGGTGAGCGCCACGGACACGATTTTCGTCAGCATGATCGCGGAAGGCGTGCGGCGGTACACCAAAAAGCAGGGGAGGCCGGTGGCTATCGCCCTGCCGCCCATCAACTACGGCGCCCACCCGTACCATCACCTTGGCATGCCCGGCACCGTGGTGGTGCGGGAGGAAGTGGTCAGAGAGATGCTCATCGACACCATGCTGGGGCTATGGAACGACGGGTTCCGCAAGCAGATCATCCTCAACAACCACGGCCAGTTGTGGGTGCTGGAATCCGCGCTGCAGGAGTTCATGCGCCGGTACCAGCTTCCGGGGGTCTACCGGGTGATGGACTGGCACAGGGCAGTGAGGGAATTCTTCCGCACGAAGGAGATGGGCGGCAAGTTCAACACGAATTTCGTCCACGCTGCGGAGGCGGAGACCTCGCTGATGCTCTACCTGATGCCGGACATGGTGGACATGAAGTACGCGGTCAACACCAGCGGCAAGTCCTACATCCCGGAGGGGCATTTCGACAAGTCGGTGGACCCGTTCCGACGGCCCAGCCGGTGGTCGGAGGGAGAAGGGCACTTCGCCATCGAGCTTGCCGCCACGCCGGAGGGTGTGGTTGGTCACGCAGCCGAGGGTTCGCCGGAGAAGGCAAAGCGTCCGCTGGCGGCAATCCTGCGCTATCTGACGCTTTTCATCGACGACGTGCTGACGGCGTTCCCGCCTGGAACCGTGCCGCCGGTGGAGGAGGTCACGCTCCGGACGGAAGAGGAGATGAAGCCGTTCCTGAAGGAGCCTCAATCCGAAGGGTGGAAGCCGGTCTACGCCCTGCCGATGATCGGGCAGCGGTAATCCGGACAAGCAGAGGAGACAGGGGGCGACCGACGCCCCCTGTCCTGATTTTACATCGATGGAATTTTGTGGTATGGAAAGTCACGTAGGGGGAGTAAGATGGGAGTTTCTATCAAGGATATAGCAAAAGCGGCCGGAGTGTCGCATGCCACGGTTTCTCGCGCCCTTCGTGACGATCCGCGCATCAGCGAACAAACCAAAATCAGGATACGACGGATTGCCGTCGGGATGGGGTATTATCCCAGCGCGATTGCCAGGGGGCTCGCCACAGGGCGGACTTACACGATCGGCATGGTGGTCACCACGATCGCCGATCCATTCGTGGCCCCGATAGTCCAGGGCACAGAACAAAAAGCGCTGGAGGAAGGGTACAGCGTGATCCTCGCCCAATCGCAGGCCGATCCAGAGCGAGAGATTGCCGCAGTCCGACTCATGCGGGAACACAGAGTCGACGGGGTGATAGTCACGGCCTCCAGGGTTGGAGAGCTCTACACGCCGTTGCTGAGCGAGCTCAGGGTTCCCGTTGTCCTCATAAACAATCAGAAGGAAGGCGAGTACCTCTATTCCATTTACGTCGACGATCTGGCAGGTGCTCAGATGGCCGTGGAGTACCTGGTGAAGCTCGGGCACAGGAAGATCGCCTATGTCGGATGCCCGGGGAGGCCTCTCTCCAACAGGCGGCGGTTCGAAGGATACAAGACGGCTTTGGGGGTGCACGGAATTGACGTGGACGACCGCATGGTGGTTCAGGTTCCCGGGATGGACGATTTGAGCCGGGGGAGGAAGGCGGTTGATTTGATCCTCGCCGGGGGAAGGCCAAGCGCTATTTTCTGTTTCAACGACCTCACGGCCGTTGGGGTGTTGCAAGCCCTCCGGGAGAAAGGGGTTGACGTTCCCGGGGAAGTCTCGCTGGTGGGCTTCGACGATATTCCGCTGGCTTCGATGGTTTGCCCGGCTTTGACGACCGTTGCCCAGCCCAAGGAGGAAATGGGAATCAAGGCGATGGAGATGTTGCTTGCTTTGATCAATGGTAAGGAGCAGGAGAACGTTGTCGTCAGGCCGCGCCTGGTCATCCGGGAGTCCACAGCAGAGCCTGCCGCAACCGCGTGATTTTCTCCACCGCCCGGATCTACCGCGGGAATGTGGGTCGGGCTGCTTGGCTCGACCTGGCGAGCTAGACGGCTCGCTCAACAGGCGAGGTGCGGGGCGAGGCGTGCGGCTCGACTGAAACGGGTGGGGACAAATCTCGCCCGCCTTGCCGGAGATAGCACGGGGGAATCGTTTCCTTCCTCTGCATCTCTTGCTGCTCCGTATTATTGGGGCGAGCCGGAGAGCTTGCCATTGCGGACGTAGAGCACCTCAAGTTGCCAGACGCAACTGGCGAAGGGGCGACAACGTTGGGAAATTCGCTTCCTGTCTTGTCAGCTGTATGGGAATTTCTTCCTACATGGTGGAAATGGGTAGAATTACCCATAGACAAACCGCTTTTCACGCGCTATACTGGGGAGGAGGTGGTTTGTTGGACCGTTCGATGGAAGCTGCGATG
This sequence comes from Anaerolineae bacterium, assembly GCA_027016315.1. Lineage (GTDB taxonomy): Bacteria > Chloroflexota > Anaerolineae > S016-19 > S016-19 > S016-19. Next base: position 2,444 of record JALWAP010000221.1, read on the forward strand.
TCATGAGAGGCGTTTTTTTGACTGAAAGGAGGTATAAGAAATGCAGGTCAGAAATCTGAAGGTTTTTTTGCTTCTGGTGCTGTTTGTTGTTCTTGTGGCAGCGTGTGCTCCTGGTCATACCGCAACTCCTACCCAAGCCCCGCAGCAAGGCGCTGCGGCGGGTAAGTGGAATGGTATCCCTGTTTTCCCTGGTGCCCAACAAAGCAGCAGCGCCATGGAAAGTAGGAGCTACTCCGTGGCAGGCAAGAATGTCGGAGATGTGGTGGCTTTCTACAAGGAGCGGATGAAATCCGCTGGATGGGAACTGCTTGGCATAGGGAAGACCAGCGTGAAGGGCATCGGTGATGCGTACGTTCTGTGGTTCTCCAAAGGGAATGACCTCCTCATAGCCGAAATCTTCGAGAAAGGAGGAAAGGTGATCGTCAATCTCCGTTTCGAATGATCTCTGGTGGGGGGAAAAGATGAGTTGGAAACTGTACGCGGTGCTGGCAGCGTTGGGCATCGTCGTGGCCCTGTCGGGGTGCGCTGCCGTGAAGAAAGACGGTAGTCCCGTTGGCAAGATGGACGGAGCGATACCCATTCCCGCTGCTGCGCGGTCGGAATGCAGGTGGAATCACGTCGACGAACTGGGTCCTTTACAGTTCCTGAAGGCGCCGCACGATTTCACGGCTTTCCACACTGGGTGGCACAGGCTCGCGTTCTGCCCGGAAGGAACGCTCGATGTGAACGTTCTGGAATACGATGGCCCAGAGGAAGTCGGGAAAGCAGTTGACGCTCTGCTTCGCTCTCTCCCGGTGGACTCACCGGCTGTGGAACTCTCTGGCAGTTGCGCCGGAAAGGGCTTGAGGTTATTCAAGGTGAAGGAAACGGGCGGCGGCGAGTTGTACGTGACCGTGTGGCGCGATGGCAACAAGTTGAATTTCGTCGAGGAGGAAACTTCGCCGAAATATCCTGGGGATGCCTTGAAGCGTATTCGGTCGTTTCTGGAGGGATACGCTTGCAGGTAATCCGCAGCCCGAAGGTTGCTGGTGTGGGCAGACGGACGCGGATCGGCTCTGGCTTGCTTCGTTCCTGTGCAAGGTTAGTTCGGGTTCTGAAGCCGTAAGTGTAAGAATCCGGGAAAGGGTGCGGTATTGACAGGTAGGAGAAACAGTAGTCTTACCCTGCAGTGGATTAGATGCGAGGTGTTGGGCATATGACTTTCGACGGCGCTCCACCGGGTGGTCGGGGAGTGCATCCGGTGGTTGTCCTCGTCTCTGCCATCGCGGAGTGGGAGGCTGTGCGGGGCATGTTCCAGGATGCCACGATCCGGCGCTACCCGTTTGGCGAGTGGTTTGCAGTGGAGATGTCGCCTGCAGGCGCACCGATGGAGGTGGTGTTCGTTCATGGCGGGTGGGGGAAGATTTCGGCGGCTGCGTCGGCGCAGTATGCGATTGATGCCTGGAAGCCATGTCTTTTGGTGAACCTGGGCACGTGCGGTGGGTTCGAGGGGCATGTGCATCTCGGAGACGTGCTCCTGGTTCGCCGAACCGTCGTTTACGACATCGTGGAGCAGATGGCGGATTACTACGAGGCGATCGAGCATTACTCTACCGATATCGACCTTTCCTGGCTCTCAGAGCCTCCTGTTCCAGTGGTCCAGGCCGTGCTGGCCTCTGGCGACAGGGATTTGCTCCCGAAGGATGTGAAGTGGCTGAACGAACGATTCGGTGCGGTGGCGGGGGATTGGGAATCGGGGGCCATAGCTTACGTTGCCCGACAGAACGGCGTGCAAAGCCTCATCCTACGGGGCGTGAGCGACATCGTGGGAGAGGATGGCAGCGATGCCTACGGCGACCTGGATCTCTTCCGAGCGCGGGCAGAGGAAATCATGCGCCGACTTGTAGCGGACCTTGCGGAGTGGCTCGGAGTGTTCCCATTCCACAAATGTCCTCGGATCCCGGGTTTCTGAGACGAGAAAGCGCTCCTTTGACACCGTGACGCTCCGTCCCGTTCATATGTTTGCATTGTTGTGGCTGTGCTTGGTGCTTTCCTTATAACTGACTCCGCCATCGGCGCCGGGGCAGTGGTAGCTCCGTATATCGGAGTCGCCATACCGCGTCAGATTTTCTGTCTCCTATAGCCAAGAACCTTATTATCAAATTGGTATCGATCGTGGTATTGATCTCACTCGTGGGGGCATTGGCGTTTTTCATTGTGGAGACTAAAGGGAGGTGCATCGGGAAGGATTAGCCCCCGTGAAACCCTGAAGGACAGGCGCTGTTTCCTGCCGGGCGCTATGGTCGCTTGGTGCTTGGTATCGGAAGGGCAGCGCTGTTTCTGAGTTTTCCTACTTCAGGGAGAGGAGAATATTTGCTCCTCTGCTTCAGCTTACACAGACGAAGGAAGATTCTCTGGGCCCTCGTCCGGCAAATTTTTAACCAAATTTCAACCCAGTGTCACGGTTCTGTTTACCATCCTCGTGTACACTAAAGTCGAAAGTTGAGGAGGGCGGAAGCCCGGAACAGATCGAAATCCGAGATGAGGAGGTGACATCATGAAGACCGCAAAGAACCTGAACTGGGTGATTGCAGTTGCTGGTTTGTGGGAGCTGGTAGCGCCTTTCATCCTGTCTTACACCAAGGCCACGACCCCGATGTGGGACGCCATCATTGTCGGCATCGTGCTCATCGTCCTGGGCGCGTGGGCTGCTCTGTCCAACGCTGTAGGAACGGTCAAGATACTTAGCTGGGTCAACGCTGTGATCGGCTTGTGGCTGATCGTTGCGCCGTTCATCCTCTCCTACACCAAGACGACGACCGCAATGTGGAACGACATCATCGTCGGGATCATCGTGGTGGTGCTGGGAGTTTGGGCTGCACTGACAGCGAAGGAGTGACGAAGACGCCAACCTGCGCTGCACGGATCAAGCGGCCCTGGCTCTGCCGGGGCCGCTACTTCTTTTCTTCCCCCGCCGAAAGCCAGTAACCGACCCCCCGCTCGGTGTGCAGATACCTGGGATTAGTCGGATCGTCCCCCAGCTTCGACCGAAGCCGATGGATGTACACTTTCAGGTAGTCAGGGTTGTCAACCGCCATCGGTCCCCAGATCTTTGCGAGAAGCGTTTCGGTCGGCACGACCTTCCCGGCGTGGCGAGCAAGAATCTCTAGCAGCCGGTATTCGGTTTTGGTCAGTGGAACTTTCTTGCCATCCACGGTGACAGTCCTTGAGTCGAAATCCACCCGCAGCCCGCCGGAAACGAACGGCTTTTCGTGCGCCTGCACGGAGCCTTCCAGCCTGCGGAAGATGGATCGGATCCTCGCCATCAGCTCCAGGTGCCCAAATGGCTTCACGATGTAATCGTCCGCGCCGAGTTCCAGCCCGTGGACTTTGTCCAGTTCGTCGTCTCTGACGGTCAGGATGATCACCGGAACATCGCTGAAGAGCCGGATTTGCTTCAGCACGTCGTAGCCCGACATGTCCGGCATCACCAGATCGAGCAGGACGAGGTCGAAATCCTCTTGCCCGAGCTTTGCAAGCCCCTCCCGGCCGGAATTTGCCTCCACCACCTGCCAATCCGGCTCCTGCAGCGTTATCGTCAGACGGACCGCCCTGGAAACCTCCGGCTCGTCATCTATCACCAGAATCTTTCGGGTTGCTTTCTCCACTTTCTCCCTCCGTTTGATATACCGGCAGCGTAAAGCAGAACCGGCTCCCTCCCAGGTCGGAATCCTCCAGCCAGATTCTGCCACCATGCAGCCGCACCAGCTCCCGGGAGATGAAAAGCCCCAGCCCCACGCCCGCCAGTGCCCGGTTCCTGGATGCGATGTAGAATTTGTCGAAAATCTTCTCCCGGTCTTCGATGGGCACGCCCGGCCCGGCGTCTTCCACGCACACTCCCACCTGTCCATCGGACGGAAAAACGACCACCCGGACCACGCTGCCTGGCGGGGCGAATTTGGCGGCGTTGTTCAGCAGGTTGAACAGAATTTGATCCACCCGACGCGGGTCGGCCATGACGGCGGGTAGCTCCTCCGGTGCGTCCACATGCACCACGACTCCTTTTCTGGCGAAGACCGGGCGAACTTCGTCCACATCCTTCGTCACGCGTTGCCGGAGATCAATGCGCGTTGGGTAAATCCGGACTGCCTCCGCCTCCAGCCTCGCGCTCTCCAGCATCTCCGTGATCAGCGTCTCCAACCGTTCCAGGTTCTGCCGGATGCTGTCGGTGATCTCCTGCCTCGTCTCCGGAGGAAGCTCCGGAAGCCGTTCCAGCGATGGCGCCAGGGTCTTGAGCACGGTTAGCGGCGTCTTCAGTTCGTGTCCCAGTGCGGAGAAGAACGTGGACCTGGTGTCCTGGAACCGCTCGAGCTGCCGGATGTGCTCCTGCTCCCGCTCGTAAAGCCTGGCGTTGTGCACGGCAAATCCGGCTTCCAGCGCCAGCGCCCGGATCAGGTTCCGGTTGAACTGGGCCAGCGGCTCAGCTTTGTTCCGCCCGACCACCACCCATCCCAGCGGTTCCCCAGCGTGGGAGAGAAGCCTGACCCCGATAAGCTGCCTGATTTCGTCGTCTCTGGCGAAGTCGGGCCAATCCGGTCGGCCTTTTTCCGTCACGACCGTCTGGTCGTCCCCGGCCTGCCATGTCAGCCGTTCGATCACCTGCCCGGTGGGGTGTATCGGTGTGCTGGATGCGGCGACCTGGAGCTTGCCGG
>JALWAP010000222.1 GCA_027016315.1 Anaerolineae bacterium
GCGGAGAGGGAGGCTTGGGCAACGCTCGTTGCCATTCCCCGGGATGGAGGAAGAGTAGAAAAGTAGAAGCTTTTTAGAAAAGGTTCACCCGACCGTCCTGTGGGCGTCAAGCACGTTCTTCACCTGCTCTATCTTCGAAAGAACCCGGCTAAGCTGCACCAGGTCTTTGATGTCGAGGACGGCGGTGAAAGTGGCGTGTCCCGATCGCGTAGTGGTCGTGCGGCTGTTGTGCATGTTTATGTGCTCGCTCAAGATTGCGTCTGTGATGTCCCGCACCAGGCCCGGGCGGTCGAAAGCGTGCACCTGTATGCGGACAGGGAACACGCCTTGGATTTTCCTGCTCCACGAAACCGGTATCAGGCGCTCTTTCTCTTTGTGCCGTAGGTTAGGGCAGTCTTTTCTGTGAATCGTGACTCCCCTTCCTCTGGTCACGTAGCCGACGATTTGGTCTCCTGGCACGGGATTGCAGCAGCGGGCCAAGGTCGTCGGTATGCCATCCAGGCCGCTGACCAGGATTTCCTCGGTCCTCGTCTGCTGTAGCGGCCTCTCCTCTTCGGTTTGTTCTTCTTCGGCTACGGCCGGGAGCACCATCTCCGAAATCTTCTTGACCACCTGCTGGAGGTTGATGTCGCCGTAGCCGATGGCGGCGAAGAAGTCCTCGGCTTTCTCGTAGCCACTCCTCTTGACCAATTCGTCCATGGAGATCTCGTTTGCGATGCCGAGCCTACGAAGCTCTTTCTCCAACAACTCTCGCCCCTGGTTGATGCTTTCTTCCCTGTCCCGTTTTCGGAACCACTGGCGGATCTTGCCTTTGGCCCGGGATGTCCTGACGAACTCCAGCGCCGGGTTGAGCCAGTCACGGCTTGGGCCGCCCTGCTTGGTGGTGATTATTTCTACCTGATCGCCGCTCTGGAGTTTGTAGTTCAATGGCACGAGCCGCCCGTTCACCCTCGCTCCCCTACATCGATGCCCGATTTCGGTGTGGATTGTATAAGCGAAATCTATCGGCGTTGCACCCTGTGGAAGCTCGATCAGGTCTCCCTTTGGAGTGAACACGTAGACATGTTCCTCCAGCACTTCCTCTTTCACCGAACTGACGAACTCTTCGGCGTTCGGGGAGTTCTGCCGCAGCTCCAGGATGTTCTGCCTGAACTTGAGGACCGCTTTCTCCGTTTCCGCGTCCGGTTTTTGGAGCCCTTCCTTGTACCTCCAGTGGGCTGCGATGCCGAGTTCGGCTATCTGGTGCATTTTCCTGGTGCGAATCTGGATCTCAAGGGGGCGTCCGTGCGGCCCCACCACCGCCGTGTGCAGGGATTGGTAGCCGTTTGGCTTTGGGTTCGCTATGTAGTCGTCGAATTCGCCTTTGATCGGCCTCCAAAGGCTGTGGATTATGCCGAGCACCACGTAGCATTGCGTTTCGTTGTCGTCATCGAGGATGATCCTGACACCTTCGAGATCGTACACTTGATCTATGGGCACCTGCTTCCGCTGCATCTTCCTCCAGACGCTGTACAGGTGCTTGGGGCGCCCGGTCACCTCCGCTTTAATCCCGGCTTTGTCCAGCTCTTTCCGGATCGTGTCAATGGTTTCGTTGACGAACCGTTCCCGCTCGGTGCGGCGCATTTCCATATGCTTTGCGAGTTCACGGTAGTTCTCCGGGTCGAGGTACCGGAACGATAGATCCTCCAGCTCCCACTTGATTTGCCAGATACCGATCCGGTTTGCCAGAGGGGCAAAAATTTCCATGGTCTCCTTTGCGATTCTCTTTTGCTTCGCCGGGGGGAGGTGCTTTAGCGTCCTCATGTTGTGCAGGCGATCGGCAAGTTTTATGAGAACCACGCGGGGGTCCTCGGCCGTGGCGAGGAACATCTTCCTCAGGTTCTCCGCCTGCCGACTGGAGAAGGGTTGCTCGTTAGGGGTGTCTTTTCTGGCTATGTCCTGGATCTTGCCGAGTTTGGTGACCCCTTCCACCAGTCTTACGACGATGTCCACGGTTCGCTCGATCGATTTTTCGTACTTGCTCCTTTTCCCGGTGACCAGTCCATCCAGGAGTGCCTGCCGCAAGGTCTCGGCTGTGTAAGGTGTGTCTTCGATCACGTCGTGGAGCAGTGCTCCGGC
>JALWAP010000223.1 GCA_027016315.1 Anaerolineae bacterium
AAGCGACCTATAGCCAGAGGCTTTCCCGTATGCTTCTGGAGGTAAGTGCTCTCCTTGGATCTATGTCGAATTCGGAATCTGTGCTGCAGCAGGTTGCAAGGCTGGTGACGTATCGCGCCCCGTTGGCGCTTGTTTCGATCCTGCTCAGGCCGGACGAGCGCAGCGACGAGCTTGAGGTGGTCGCCCACGAGCAACGGGAGGGTGTTGATAGCCTGCCGGATGCGAAGGTAGGCAGCGTGGTTAGGCTATCGGAGTGCCCTTCCATGGTCCAGCGATTTGAGAAGAGCAGCAAGCCGATTTTTGTTGCACGCCAGGACGCTGAGCGCCTTCACATGGCTCAGGAAGTCTTCAGGACGATCCCGCCCCAGATATTCACGGTCGCGGTGGTTCCCATCGAGGTCACAGGGAAGCTCATGGGGTGGATAGTTCTTGGGGATCGCCGTTCTGATGCACGCCACAATTTGCGCCCTGCTATGCTGACCGCTGCCACTGCTATCGCCCAGCACATCGGGCTGGCCCTTGCGCGTGCACGGGCGAGGGAGCAGATGGAAGAGCGGATGAAAGTCCTGGAAGAGTGGCAGAAGGTGGTCGCGGGCGCTCTTTCGGAGCTCGATCCGGAGGAGATGCTGGACAGCCTCGTGTCTGGCGTGCTGAGGATCTCCGGCGCGAGTCAGGTCGGCGTGCATCTGTTCAAGTCCGGGAAGTTCTACAGGCGGATCGTAAAAAGCGCCAGCGGCAGGGCTCCGGATTTCGAGCATCTGGAGTATTTGATGCTGGAAACGGCGCAAGAGCGAGCAGTGAAAAAGTGGGAGAAGGACCGCGTGCGAGACCTGCCGTGGGGTAACGCCATCTCCGTGCCGATGCTTTCCGGCGGAAGGCTGTTGGGGATGTTGAGCTTGGCCTGCGATCCGCCTTGCGATTTCCACGCGGAGAAAGTGAAGCTTTACAGCGTGATAGCGGATGGGATCGCTTCGTTCATTGCCAACCTGCCGACGGAGAAACCCCAATCCTTGAGCTCTTCCATGCTTGGCGCCGAGATAGACAAAATGGTATCCGGTGGGCTTCATGGGATGGCAGAAGAGATCGCGAAGATGTTTGGCTGGAAGAAAGCGGCTATAGCCGTCCTCGGCAGGGATGGCATGGCAAAGCTCGAAGCGGTGTACGGTTCCCCGTCAGCCGGGGCTTCGATCAAGCTCGACTTGAGTTGCCTTGAGGAGAAAGCCCCGAAGGTCAGCGGTTCCTATCTTGTCAACGGCGCCCTCTGGGAAGATTGCCTGGGGAGCATGGAGGCTTTTTCCTCCTTCGTTGGGTTCGAATCCGGCGTGGAATGGACGCCTGAAGGTTCGATCCTGCTGATCCCTATCTTTTCAGGAGACCGCCTGGTTGGTGCGATGCTCCTCAACGAGCATCAGAGCGGTCGGTTCCCGAAAGAATCGGACGTGACCATACTGGAGCAAGTCGCCTCGCTGGTGGCTTTGCTGATCTCCAGCGAGAGCAGGCCGGAGATCTGGGAGGTGAATCCGGATGTTCTGTTGCCGCTGGTGTCCCATTCGCTACGGAATCATCTCTCTTTCGTGAGGGGATACCTGGATCTGTTCGAAAGCGGGCAGCTTGGTGATCTCTCCGAGGAGCAGAGGAAGGCGCTTGAGGTTATGTCGAGCCGGGCGAAGAAGGCTATCGCCGGGCTGGACGAAACCAGATTCGGGCTCCCGAAGGATTTCGAGAAAGTGGAACTTCCGATTGCAGAGGTGGTTAAAGCCTCGGTGGAAGGCGTGAAGCCACTCGCACAGGCCAAGGATGTTCGTATCCAGGTTTCGATGCCAGATGAAAGCATAAAAGTGACGGGAAGCCGAGACCTGCTTCTCCATGCCCTGGACAACGTGCTGGACAACGCCGTCAGGTTCAGCCCGGAAGGGAGCGAGATAGCCGTGGAAGTTTCGGAGAAAGAGGACGGTGTGGAGATCAGGGTCTCCGATGAAGGCCCCGGGATCCCTGAGGAAAAGCTGGAAAAGGTTTTCGAGCCTTTCTACTCGGAGGGGAGCGGGCTTGGAGTCGGGCTCACGCTCACCAGGAAAATCGTGGAGGC
>JALWAP010000224.1:0-5366 GCA_027016315.1 Anaerolineae bacterium
GTAGCGATAGGGAAGGCGATGGGGGTCACGCTGAAGCATTTCTTCAGCCATCCCATCACCGTCCAGTACCCTGAAGAGCCTGTGGAGATTTTCCCCAGGTTCCGGGGCAGGCATGAGCTACACCGTTATATCGAAGTGGACCTGGAAAGATGCATCGGTTGTGCGCTGTGCGAAGCAGCGTGCCCGACCGGTACGATCTACGTGGAAGCGGCGGAGAACGATCCAGAGCATCCGCGCTCGCCGGGCGAGCGGTATGCGAGGGTCTACGAGATCAACCTGCTCCGCTGCATGTTCTGCGGCTACTGCGCCGAAGCCTGCCCGACGGAAGCTATCAGGATGGGACATGAATTCGCACTGGCCAACTACGACCGCAGGGACCTGGTTCTGAACCAGCAGCAACTGCTGGTGATTCCCAAGCCCAACGTGGTCGTGAAGCCGGAGGAGTGAGATATGGGATTAGCGGCTTTTCTGGTACTCGCATTCGTGGCGGTCGTGGCAGCGCTTGGGGTCGTCTTGAGCAAGAACGCTGTTCACAGCGCCCTTTTCATGTTCCTGAATTTCGTCACGCTGGCCGTTTTCTACGTGATCCTGAACGCCCAGTTCCTGGCGATGGCGCAGGTGATCGTTTACGTGGGCGCGGTCGTGGTTATGTTCCTGTTCGTGGTGATGCTGATAGGCGCAGGCGGCGATGTTTCCGATTTCAAGGCGCCGACGAGGACATGGGGCCCGCTCCTCGGCATCGTTCTGGTGCTGGCGCTCCTGGGGATCCTCGGATACGCATCCTTCGCCGGGAAGGTCAGCGGTTTCCAGGGGACGTTCACGGACAAAGCGCTGGCGAAGATCGGCGCCACGCAGGCGCTTTCCGGTGTTCTTTTCACCAGGTTCCTGCTCCCGTTCGAGCTGGCGTCGCTGTTGCTGCTGGTCGGTGTGATCGGCGCCGTGGTGCTGGCCCGCGGTAGGGAAGAGTGAGGTGAGCGAATGGTTCCTACCAGCTATTATCTGATACTTTCGGCGATACTCTTTTCCATCGGTGTGCTCGGCGTGATGATTAGGCGGAATGTGCTGATAATCTTCATGAGCGTCGAGATGATGATGAACGCCGTGAACCTGACTTTCGTGGCGCTTTCCCATCAGTTCAAGGCGCTGGATGGACAGGTGATCGTCCTGCTCGTCATGGCGGTGGCCGCCGCAGAGGTGGCCATCGGGCTGGCGATAGTGATGGAAGTGGTGCGGCACAAGGATACGACCAACATCGACGAAGTGAACCTGTTGAAAGGATGAGAAGTCAATGAAGCAGCGGATCAACGAATCAGCGAATCCCTGACGGGGTGCCGGATTTTTCGCTGATTCGCTCATTCGTTGATTCGCCGAATTACGATTACAGGAGTGAGCGATGGTAAATGTCGCATGGTTGTTGTGGCTGTTTCCCCTCTTGGGGCTGCTAATCAACGTTACTTTCGGCAGAAAGCTTGGCAGGAAAGCGATCGGGTGGATCGCGAGCCTTGCCATCGGCCTGGCGTTCGTCGTTGCGCTGGGCGCTGCCGTTTCCATCTACCGACTCCCCGCCGATGAAAGGCATGCGGTCAGGTTCCTGTGGCACTGGATTTCCATCGGTAGTTTGAAGCTGGACTTCGCAATGCTTCTCGATCCGCTTTCGCTGTGGATGGCTTCCGTGGTCACGGGCGTTGCGTTCCTCATCCACGTTTATTCCATGGGCTACATGGCGGAGGACGAGCGGTATCTGCGCTATTTCGTCTTTCTCAATTTCTTCGTGTTGATGATGCTCGTGCTGGTCATGGCCGACAACTTCCCGCTGATGTTCGTCGGTTGGGAAGGAGTGGGGCTTGCTTCCTACCTGCTGATCGGCTTCTGGTTCGAAAAGCCTTCCGCGGCGAACGCCGGAATGAAGGCTTTCCTGGTGAACCGGGTGGGCGACTACGGGTTCACCCTCGGCATGTTGATACTGTTCGCCAGTTTCGGCAGCCTCACTTTCGACAAGGTGTTCGCAGCGGCGGGCAAAGCTCCCCAGGGGCTGATGACGCTGGTCGGGTTGCTCTTCCTGCTGGGGTTGACCGGTAAATCCGCCCAGATTCCGCTTTACGTCTGGTTGCCGGACGCGATGGAAGGCCCCACGCCGGTCTCGGCGCTAATCCATGCGGCGACGATGGTTACCGCAGGTGTGTACATGGTGGCTCGAACCCACGTGCTCTACATGCTGAGCCCAACGGCGATGCACTGGGTCGCGTGGATCGGTGTGGTGACGGCCTTCTTCGCGGCTACGATAGCCCTCGTGCAGCAGGACCTGAAGCGTGTGCTGGCTTACTCCACGATCAGCCAGATCGGGTACATGGTGCTGGGCGTCGGGCTTGGTGCATTCTCCGCCGGGCTTTTCCACCTCACCACCCACGCTTTCTTCAAGGCGCTTTTGTTCATGGGCGCCGGGAGCGTGATGCACGCCATGAGCGGCGAACTCAACATTTTCAAGATGGGCGGCCTCAAGGAGAAGATGCCGGTGACTTACTGGACGTTCCTAGCGGGTGCGGCAGCGCTGGCCGGCTTCCCGCTGATGTCCGGCTTCTTCAGCAAGGACGAGATCCTTTCCTACGCCTTCGCCCAGAACAAATGGATGTGGGGGCTTGGCCTTTTCACCGCACTGCTGACGGCGTTTTACTCCTTCAGGATCGTCTTCGTGCCGTTCTGGGGGAAGTTCCGGGGTGGAAAGAAGCTGGAGCACCACCTTCACGAATCGCCGCCGGTGATGACCTGGCCGCTGATCATCCTGGCGATCGGAGCTGTGTTCGGCGGTTTGCTTGGTCTGCCACATCTTTCCTTCATCGAAAGCTGGCTTGAGCCGACGTTCGAAGGGGTGAAGCTCCCGATTCCGGCGCAGGGCTCGACAGAATGGATTTTGCTGACCGTCTCGAGCCTGGTTTCGCTTACCGGCATCGGCATTGCGTACTGGTTCTACGTGGTTTCGCCGGAGATACCGGAAAAGCTCAGCAGGGATTACAAATTCTGGTACAACCTGCTCTACCACAAGTACTACGTGGACGAGCTCTACATGGCGGTGATCGTGAATCCGCTGCGTGATCTGGCAAAGTGGTTCGCAAAGGCGTTCGACAAGCAGTTCATAGACGGCATCGTTAACGGGGTCGCGTGGCTCACCGGACAAAGCGGCGAGGGCGTTGGCAGGCTGGAGACCGGCTACATAAGCGTGTATGCCCTCTCGATCCTGCTCGGAGCCGTGCTGGTGAGCGGATTTTTCCTGTTGTATTGAGTATGCCTGTGACACATCGCCTTTCTCGAACGATGTGGGGCCGATCGTAGGAGGACAACGCAGAGACGCAAAGGGACATAAGGCGCAAAGAAAACTAAAAATAGGAACCCGTTGCGACTTTGCATCTTTGCGGCTTGGCGTTGAATGCGGGAACGAAAGAGCTTGAGCGTACTATTTTGGGGCATCTGCCGAGAGGGCTGGTGGCTCTAACCAAAAACGGAATTTAGGTGACAGGGACAAATATGAATCAAGCAGGATTTCCATTGCTCTCGTTGATAGTTTTCTTGCCCTTGTTCGGGGCGCTGGTGCTGCTTTTCCTGCCGGACGAAAGGAGCCAGAAATGGTGGTCGGTGATCATCACCACCATCACGTTCCTGGTATCGTTGCTGCTTTTCGTGTGGTGGCGCAACGGATACGCCGGTATGCAGTTCGTCGAGCAGCGCGAATGGGTGCCCGGACTGCACATTCAGTATTACCTTGGGGTTGACGGCATAAGCCTGTTTCTGGTGCTCCTGACCACGTTCCTGGGCCCCATCGTGACGCTCTTCTCCTGGGATGCGGTGAAGGAGGACGTCCGGACGTACCTGATTTTCCTGCTCTGGCTCGAAACGGGCATCCTGGGCGTGTTCGTCGCGTTGGACCTGGTGCTGTTCTACGTCTTCTGGGATATGATGCTCGTGCCGATGTATTTCCTGATCGGGAAGTGGGGGCACGACCGAAGGATTTACGCCGCGCTCAAGTTCTTCATTTACACCGCGGCGGGCAGCGCTTTCATGCTGATCGCCATCCTGGTGCTCTATTTCAAGGCTGGCACGTTCGATCTGATGAAGATCTACCAGATGCACCTGCCGCTGAACGTGCAGATATGGGCGTTCGTGGCGTTCGCGCTGGCGTTTGCAATCAAGGTTCCACTTTTCCCGTTCCATACCTGGCTCCCTGACGCCCACGTTCAGGCGCCGACGGCCGGCAGCGTCATCCTCGCCGGGGTGCTCCTGAAGATGGGGACTTACGGTTTCCTGCGGTTTGCCGTGCCGATGTTCCCCGACGCCGCGAAGATGGCCGTGCCGGTCATCTCGGTTCTGGCGATAATCGGGATAATCTACGGAGCTCTGGTCGCTCTTGTGCAGGACGACCTGAAAAGCCTTGTGGCGTACTCGAGCATTGCACACCTGGGGTTCGTGGTGCTCGGCATCTTTGCCTTGAACATCTGGGGCGTGAGCGGTGCAGTTTTGCAGATGGTGAACCACGGTCTCAGCACAGGGGCTTTGTTCCTTCTGGTCGGAATGCTCTACAACCGGCGGCATACCAGGCTCATCAAAGAATTCGGTGGCCTGTGGAAGCAGGTGCCGGTTTACGGGTTCTTCTTCCTGATCATCATGCTCTCGTCCATTGGCTTGCCCGGGCTCAACGGGTTTGTCGGCGAGTTCACGATCCTGATTGGCGCGTTCAAAGCCCGTCCAATCTACGCGGTTTTCGGTGCCACGGGTGTGATCCTGGCCGCATGGTACCTGCTGAGGGCATTCCGAGAGGTGATGGAGGGTCCGCTGGAGAACCCGGCGAACATGGAGATCAAAGACCTGAACTGGCGGGAGATCGCTGTGCTGGTACCGATAGTGATACTGGTGGTTCTCATCGGCCTGTTCCCGAACATTTTCTTCGACAAGATCAATCCCTCGGTGGTGCTTTTGCTGAAGCACCTGGGCGGGTGAGGGTACGGAGGTCTGATACATGGAGATTCCAGCCGTTAATTTCACGCCGATATTGCCGGAGATCGTGCTGGTGGGCACAGCTTTGCTCGTGCTCCTGATCGCGGCTTATTCCAGCAGCAGGAAGGGGATCGCTTTGCTCAGCATCGCAGGATTCCTTGTGGCTGCGGCTCTGAGTTTCGTGATCAAGGTGGAGCCGCCCCAGAGTTTCCAGGGGATGCTCGTGGTGGATCACTATGCGCTCTACGTGAACTTGGTGATCCTGCTGGCGGCTTTCCTTGCCTTGCTCCTTTCCTACTACTACACTCCTGAATTCACCAGGTCCCAGGGCGGGTATTACGCCTTGATTCTGCTTGCGACCGCCGGGATGATGACGATGGCAG
>JALWAP010000224.1:5376-21478 GCA_027016315.1 Anaerolineae bacterium
GGCCGGGTACAATCGCCACAATCCCAGGTCGGGTGAGGCGGCGCTGAAATATTTCCTGTTGGGCGCGTTTTCCAGCGCTTTCTTCCTGTACGGGATCGCGCTGATGTACGGCGCTACCGGCACCACGAACCTCGCCCAGATCGTGGCGGGTAAGAACCTGCAGTCCGGCTCCTTGTTGTGGTACGCTGGCGGTGCGCTGTTGCTGGTGGGGTTCAGCTTCAAGATTTCGGTCGTGCCGTTCCACATGTGGACTCCCGATGTCTATCAGGGCTCGCCGACGCCTGTTACGGCGTTCATGGCCGTGGGGGCGAAGGCAGCCGGGTTCGCAGCGCTGATGCGCGTGCTCCTCTACGCCCTCGGCGGCATGAAGACCACGTGGGCGTGGGCGTTTGCGATCCTGGCGCTGCTCACCATGACCCTGGGCAACCTGGCCGCGCTTCGCCAGACCAGCGTCAAACGTATGCTGGCCTACTCCAGCATCGCCCACGCCGGGTACATGCTGGTGGGGCTGACGGCGGGCACGCAGCGCGGCGTCGCTGCGGTGCTCTTCTACCTGCTTTCCTACGCGTTCATGAACATCGGAGCTTTCGCCGTGCTGGTGGCGCTGGAGCGCCGGGGCGAGCAGGACGTCACCCTGGACGAGGTGAAGGGGCTTTCCAGGCGTCGGCCGTTGCTGGCTGCTGCGATGGCGGTGTTCATGCTATCGCTGGCCGGGATCCCGCCGTTGGTCGGGTTCATGGGCAAGCTGTACGTCTTCAGCGCCGCGGTGGACGCCGGGTGGGTGTGGCTGGCGGTCCTGGCGATGCTCAACAGCGTGATTTCCGCTTACTACTACCTGCGCGTGGTCGTGAACATGTACATGCACGAAGCCGAAGAGGAAGAAGTCGCCCCTGCCAAGGCTCCGTGGACGGTTTCCTTAGCGCTTTGGCTTACGGCGCTGGGCACGATCTTCATGGGGGTCATTCCTGGCCCGATCATCGTGCTTGCACAGCAGTCCATGAAGATGCTCATCGGTGGGTGAACGCCCATCGGTACAGGACGGAACTTTCGATTGGAGGGCGGGCCGGTTGGCCCGCTTTTTGATTACCGTGGGTAGGCAAACTGAGGCGCGTTGCGTTCACTCGGCTTGCCTCTCAAGTTAGAAGAAGACGGCTGGACTGTCAAGCGTATTTCAGTTGGTGGTGGGTAAGCGAAGGCACTGCCTTCGCTTGTCCAATTCTGAGTGAGTCAACAGCGGTTGGCGCTGTTCAAACGGGAAGGAAACCTGTCGGGAGAAACTGAAAGGAACGCTAAGACGGTAAGATGCGTAAGGCGCAAAGAATTTCGAAAAGTCTTCGCGCCCTCAGTCGACATAACGCCCCCACAAGTGTTTTCTTAGGAGCGTCAGCGACGAAGAATCTTGAACGCTCTCTTTCGGTGCTCTTATGGCTTGTCCAGGATGTTGCAAGATTCTCTGCTCTGGCATAGGGTTCGGCACTATGTCCTGCTTGACGAGCCACTACGATCATTTTCCGAAAAACAGCTCCCACCATGCTTCGGCGCGCGATGGGGTCGGCGTGGTAATGGCTTCCGGAGTTGGGGTCGGGGTGGGGTTCAGAGGCACTACCGGTTGCTCACCCGGGGCTACAGCGCCTTCTTCGTTGCGGGCAATTGCTTCCTTGGTTGCTTCTATTGCCTCGGGGGAGGAGGCGGCTTTCAGATGCTCCGCACGTTCTTTCTCCCTCGCTACTTTCGTTTGCAGAAATTGGACGTGCGCCCTGGTTTGTCGGTTCAGCACGGCTTGATTTGCTTCGTAGTAGGAGAACACGGCGCCCATCGCCAGGAAAAACAGGGCGATGGCCACCCCGCCGCTTTCTCTTCCGAACAACGAACGTAGTTTCCCGAGCATCGTTTTGCCCCTCAAAATGTCTTTGCCCAAGACTGCGTGGACTTCACGGCAGTTCGTCCCAGGAATCGATCTCCCAGGCGCTTGGAGCGAGCCAGACTTTCGCGCCGCCTTGCCCGGTCAGCACGATCACCGGGAGGTCTTCGGCGTCCGGGAAGATTTCGCTTATCACCGCCCCGCGCAGCGCCACCAGGTTCAGCAGGCTCTCGATCTCCCCTTTGCCCCTGGCTGGGGGAGAGTCCAGGTCATTGTACACGGAAGTTGCCAAAAGTTCCAGCAGTACGTGGTCTGCCAGGAAGAGGTCCACGTCCACGAACTCCTGCTCCGGGGCCGGGACTTCATCGTCCAGATACACCAGCGATTCGTCCCACAAGGCGATGGTTACCACCGGTTTCCCTTCGAGGGACGCCAGCTTTTGAAAGGCGTCTTTGTCGTACCAGGGTTTGCCTTTCCCGTTGTCGTTCATCTTTCCAGTTCCGAGACGGTGGTCTTGAACTCGGGGCAGCAAGCGTCCCTTGCTCCGAGCTCCATGACGTGCCTGGCTCTGGCAAGGAGGCGGCGGGCGTCGTCCGAAAGCGGATAACGATTCACTTCGTCGAGCGGCACCCATCGGGCTTCCCACGCGTCGGAGGCTGCTTTCAATCGACCGGAGACGTACCTTGCGGCGAAGTCTATGACCACGTAGTGGTACTTGATCCTGTCCCCTTCCCTCACCACCGGCTCGAAGAGTCCGGCGATGGCGAACGGTTCTACCCGGATGTGGCATTCTTCCTCTACTTCTCTCTGAACAGCTTGAGCAGCGGATTCGCCGAGCTCCACCAGCCCTCCTGGGAAGGCCCATGCTCCTTCTGCCGGAGGGTGCCCGCGCCTGACCAGTAGCACGCGGTCTCCATCCAACACGATCGCCCCCACTCCCACAAGCGGTCTGTCCGGATATTCCCTTTCCATGAAGTTCGCCCCTCGTCTCAATTCACTTTCATGATGGTGCCCTGGGCGATAGCCACCAGCTTTTCTTCGCCCCCATCGGACACGAATACGTCGCAGCGACAGGTCGCCTGACTCCTCCCGGCGTACACCGCTTTCGCTCTGGCGATCAGCTTTTCTCCGACCGCGGGGCGGAGGTAGTTTATCTTGAATTCCAGCGTCAGAACGGATGTGCCCAGCACGCTGCCTCCTGCGAAAGTCAGCGCGTTGTCTGCGGCATAGCTGATGACTCCGCCGTGGACGAACCCGTTTTGCTGCTTCAACCGATCCGTGATCGGCACGCTCAGTTCGGCATGGCCTTCGCCGAAGCCTATCAGCTCGGCGTCGAGCCACACGCTGAAAGGCTGGGATGCGAGTATCTGCCTGCCGATCTCCAGAAAATCCCTTCCGTCCATGTGTCCCTGTCTCTCCCTGGCGCTACTTTGGGCGAAGCCCCGACTTCAGGACCTGCCGGTATGCACGGATCCTCGATTCCCGAAGTTTCCTTTTGTGCCCTACAGCCCATTTGAGCCACTCTTCGGACATCTGGAACAGAAACGTGCCGAGCAAGAACAGCCGCAGCAACTCCGCGAGCGCCTTGCCGTGATATTTTCTCGCGTACCTGACCTTGCTTGTGTAGAAATGGATGTGCCTGGCTGCCACCACCTGGCCGCTTGACTTGCCTTCGTGATGGACGACGACGGCGTCGGGGAGGTACACGATTTTCCACCCGGCTTTCTTGGCCCTACGGCACCAGTCCAGCTCTTCCGAGTACATGAAAAAACCTTCGTCGAACCCGCCAACCTGGTCCAGGGCTTCTTTTCGAACCATTAGCGCCGCTCCAACGAGCCAGTCCACCTCCTGCACCTGGTCGTCGCTCTGGTCTTCCATGTAGTACCGGGACAGTACCCTGTTTTTCTTCCACCACCGCTGAATCAGGGTGCTTTCCAGGAAAAGCGTGGAAGCGTTCGGGAATCTTCTCCTCGATGACTGGGTCGATCCGTCCGGGTAAATGAGTTTTGGCCCAACGGCGCCCACTTCCGGGTGCGCTTTCATGAACTCCACCATCGTCCCGAGGGCATCGTCGACGATTTCGGTGTCCGGATTCAGGAAAAGCACGAACCGACCTCTTGCCAGCCTGATCCCCTGGTTGTTGGCTTTGGTGAACCCCAGGTTCTGTTCGTTTGCCAGCAGGGTGACCTGCGGGAAGGATGACTGTACCATTTCCACGCTTCCGTCGGACGATGCGTTGTCCACCACGATGACTTCGAGGCGCTTTGGATCGGCGGCGTATGGAGACCCGAAAATCGATTCGAGGCACCTTTTCAGGAGCTTTTCGACGTTCCAGTTTACGATGATGATCGAAAGTTCCGGTGCGTCGTTCTCGCTGGGCATCAGGCGCTCTTTTCTGAGAGGGTTCTCAAAATTCCCTCGCCACGGAGTAATCGGCAAGTTCCGTCAGGGCTTCCTTTGCGGCAATGTCTGGGAGCCCGGCCAGAGCCTCTTTGGCCTTGGCGGCCATATCCACCGCTTCCTCGTAGGCCGATCTTATCGCACTGGAAGAAGCGACGTCCCTGACGAGCGCCGCTACCCGTTCGTCCCTTTCCCCGTTGGAGCTGTGAAGGGCTGATATCACCTGCTCTCGGTGTTCCGGGCGTTCTTTCATGTAGTAGTAAACCGGCAGCGTCACGATACCCTCTTTCAGATCGTTCCCGACCGGCTTGCCAAGTTTCTTTTCGTCTCCCACGAAATCCAGGATGTCGTCTATCACCTGGAAAGCCATGCCAAGGTAGCGCCCGTACTTTTCCAGAAGATCGATCACTTCTTCCGGGGCGTGGCTGATAATCGCACCGGACTGGGTGGAAAGGGAGAACAGGCTGGCAGTCTTTGCGTAGATGCGGTAGTAATAATCCTCTTTAGGCCGATCCCACAGGTTCTGAGAAAGCCCTTGCCTCAACTCCCCGTCGCAGATGGTCATCAGCGTTCGTGTGAACAACCGGACGATCCTCATGCTCCCGGTTTCAGCCGCAAAATCTGCCGACTTGGCAAAGATGTAATCTCCGGCGAGAACTATCAGACCACGGTTTTGCCAGAGAGCGGTCAGAGTCGGGTGGCCTCTTCTGACGAAGGCCTGGTCTATCAAGTCGTCGTGGACGAGGGTGGCCGTGTGCAGGGTTTCCACTGCTGCTCCCATCGCTATCACTTTGTCGAGATCTGCCGGGTAGAATCTGGATGAAAGGATTACCAGGGTGGGTCTGAGGCGTTTCCCTCCGCTCATTACCAGATCCAGGAAGGCCCCTGCCAGTGGCCCGTATGCTTCCTCTGCGCCTTCCCGCATTTTTTCTTCCACGAGTTTGAGTTCTTCTGTCACCAGGGACAAGGCTTTTAGTTTCAAAGGACTTCCTCTCCACAAATTAGAGCTCGTTCGTTGAAAATTATACCTTAACGTGGCTGGAATCAC
Source organism: Anaerolineae bacterium (assembly GCA_027016315.1). Lineage (GTDB taxonomy): Bacteria > Chloroflexota > Anaerolineae > S016-19 > S016-19 > S016-19. The sequence continues at coordinate 10,686 of JALWAP010000224.1, forward strand.
TAAATTCACGCCGAATCTCACATGGTGTGGAGTTAGAGGCTTTTGCATTTTGAGGGGGACAGAAGTGGAAGGCAGCGGTGCCGCTGTGCGAGAAACAGCGGCACCGTGGGATTACGACAGGTTCGTTGTATGCGTTTTTTACCCTACGTACTCGCTCAAGTCCCATTTCTGGAGCCGGGGATTGTCGGTAATGCCTGGAATTCTCCCCCGCTTAGCCCTCGGTTCGCCGTTGACTTCTTTCACGTCGGCGGTGAAATCTATCGGTGGAGCTCCACTGATGGCGCTACCGACTCCGTAAGCATCCACCGGCGCACCTTTTTCCCTGAACAGCCGTATTCTGTCGGCGTCTATGCCTCCGCTTACCACGATCTTCACGTTCGGGAATCCCGCCTGGTCGAGCCTGGCACGCACTTCCTTCACCAAATCCGGTGTTACCCTTCCCCTTTCCGCCGGAGTGTCGAGCCTGACACCCCAGAGCTTGTCGCCCATGGCTTTCGCTATCCGGATGCTTTCCTCGGCCTCGTCTTTGAACGTGTCGACAAGCGCAATCCGCTTGACTTCTGGCGGCATGTGCCGATCGAACGCTTTCATTGCTTCCAGAGTATCTCCAAAGCAGAGGACGAGGGCGTGCGGGATAGTGCCAGAAGGCGCTATGCCGTACAGTTCCGCGCCAGCGGGGGTGGCGCAACCCGCGCATCCACCGACCATTGCGGCGTACTCCAGCCGGGCCGATACGTCCGGGTGCACGTGCCTGGCCCCAAAGTGGAGTACCGGCACGTCTCCCGCCGCTTCCACGACTTTCCGGGCGCCTGTGGCCCAGCCGCTTTCGTGCGCCAGGATGCCCAGGATGGCTGTTTCGCAGATCCCGAACGCCGTGTATGGGCCTTTTATCCTCAACACCACTTCCTTGGCCGACATCGGCGATCCTTCTTCCAATCCCCATGCCTCCGAACCTTCCGGCAAAACCCTGGCGAGCAGTGCTTTGACCTCTTCCACTCCGCAAATGATCCCATCGCGCCCAGGGAATATCTCCATTACCACCTCAGGAGACATCCCTTCGGCGGTCAATATCTCCTTTGCTCGATGGAAGTATATGTCTGCATTGCGGCCGGATAAAGTGTCATGCGATGGTGCAAACCTCTCTTTGCCGTTCACAGTTCTTCCTCCTTGACGATTTTGGCTCCGAGGATCTTTTCCATGTGTTTCAAGGCGAATTCGTGTGCTTCTGGATCGAAGGATGCAACTCCTTCTTTCACCACCACGACCGGGTAATCCCTGTTTCGTGCATCAGCCACGGTGTGCATCACGCATATGTCCGTACACACACCGCAAACGACGAGCCTTTCCGGCTTGAGCTTTTTGAGCCGTTCGTCCAGATCGGTTTCGAAAAACCCGCTGTATCGCCTTTTCGGGATTATCGTGCCCCTGGCGACGAATTCGGAGAGTTCCGGAATTATCTCGGCCTCCTCCGTACCTTTGATGCAGTGTGGAGGCCACATCTCGAACTCCTTGTCATCCGGGTCGTGGGTATCTGCGGTGAAGAAAAGGTGCGCTCCCCTTGCAATCTCCTTTTCCAGACAGCGTTTGATCGGATCGATCACTTTCCTCGCGTCCTCCCCGCAGAAAAGAGGATGCCCGGGCTCGAGGAATCCCCTTTGCATGTCCACAACGATCACTGCATCAGCCATGGTGATCACCTCCCACACAGGATTTTCACAAAGCTCCCTTTTCATTGTACCACAAATTTTGGCCTTTCGAAGCACCTGTCCCGGCGCTTAGCAGATATCGCTTGCCTGCGCTGTTCCTGCGGAAGTATAATCCGGAGGGCTCTGCCCTGAATACAGCCAAGGAGGTGTTCCTGTGTCGGAGTTTCAGGTGTTCCTGATGGAACGAATGATGTCCCTCTTCGAACAGACCGTGGAGTACAACCTTTCGGAAAGCGGAGTCAAGCCGGTTCCCCTTGAAGACCTCGTCCGCTACAAGCCCGGTGTCCTCGACGAGCTTCTTTCGACTGAGCTGAACTATCCGTATGCCAACGGCAATCCGGAGCTCAGGGAAAACATCGCCGCACTGTACGATGGCGCTACCGCCGACAACGTGCTGGTCACAGTCGGCGCGGCGGAGGCGAACTATATCACCACCCATACATTGCTGTCTTCCGGAGACGAAATCGCTGTGATGCTGCCGAACTACATGCAGATCTGGGGTGTGGCGAAGAACCTCGGTGCTAAGGTGCGGGAGTTCCATTTGAAAGAGAAGGACGGCTGGGCGCTCGACCTGGACGAGCTCGAGAAGGCCGTGACTCCGAATGCCAAGCTGATAGCCATATGCAACCCGGACAACCCGACCGGGCATATCTTATCCGAAGAGGAAATGGACGTTGTGGTACGTGCCGCTGATCGGGTCGGTGCCTGGATACTCGCCGACGAGGTTTACTCTGGAGCGGAGAGGACGCGGGAAGAGCAGACTCCTTCGTTCTACGGCAGGTACGACAGGGTCGTGGCGATAGGAAGCCTGAGCAAAGCGTATGGACTCCCCGGGTTGCGGATCGGGTGGTTGGTGGCCCCGGAGGACCTGGTGCAGCGGGCGTGGATGCGCCATGAATACATCACCATCAGCGCTACGATGCTTTCAAACAAGCTGGCCGCAATCGCCCTTTCCCCGGAGGTCAGGCCTGAACTCATCCGCCGGACAAGGGAGTTCGTCAGGAAAGGGTATGCCGTTCTCGAGAAGTGGCTGGAGGACCACGGCAACACGTTCAAAGTCGTTCCGCCAGACGCGGCTGCCATCTGTTTCGTTCGGTACAATCTGGACGTGAACTCCACGGAGTTCGTGGAAAGGCTGAGGAAGGGGAAAAGCGTTTTCATCGTACCGGGCGACCACTTTGGGATGGATCATTTCTTCAGAATCAGTTTTGGCCAGCCCGAAGAGTATCTCGTTCCGGCGTTGAACCGGATACACGAGTTCATACTGGAGCTTCAGGGCTGAGAGGACTGCATGGACGAGCCTGGCCTGGAGGTTTTGCGTGAGGTTTTGCGGGCGGAGCGGCGCATCCGGCCTTACGTTCGGGAGACGTACCTGGAGCATTCCACTTATCTCAGCCGGTTGAGCGGCGCGAACGTGTACTGCAAGCTCGAGAACCTGCAGTACACCGGCTCGTTCAAAGCCCGTGGAGCCATGAACAAGCTGCTGTCTCTTTCGGGCGAACAGCGGGAGCGCGGGATCGTGGCAGCGTCCACCGGGAACCACGGTGCAGCCGTGGCAAGGAGTGCCGGAATCCTTGGCGTCGATGCTACGATCTTCGTCCCTAACGGCACCGACGCTTCCAAAATCCGGGCGATCGAAAGTTACGGGGCGAAAGTTCGGTACTACGGGGATGACTGTGTCGAGTCTGAAGTGTTTGCCCGCAGGTTTGCCGAGGAAAATGGCCTTGTCTACGTGCCGCCCTACAACGATTTGCAGGTAATCGGTGGGCAGGGCACGGTCGGAGTTGAGATCTTGAGGCAGCTTTCGGAAGTGGATGCCATCTTTGCATCGGTCGGGGGCGGGGGGCTTATCTCTGGTATAGCCGCCTATGTGAAAGCGGTTAGCCCATCGACCGAGATCGTCGGTTGCTCGCCCGAGAATTCCCAGGTGATGGTTCAATCGGTGAAGGCGGGCCGCATCCTGGACATCCCATCGCTTCCAACGCTTTCTGATGGTACGGCCGGAGGTGTGGAGGAAGGCTCGATAACTTTCGATCTCTGCAGTAGCCTGGTGGATAGGTTCGTCACGGTGTCCGAAGAGGAGATACGGGAGAGCCTTCTGGCGTTCATGGAAGCCCACCACATGCTCATCGAAGGCGCTGCGGCTGTGGCGATAGCGTCTTTCCTCAAGCTCCGGGACGAGTTCCGGGGGAAGAACGTGGTCGTCGTGATATGCGGGGCCAACATCGGGATCGAGAAGCTGCGGGATGTGTTGCAGGAGGCGAGGTAGGATACCTGAATTTGAGCAACTAACGGCTGTGCAGGACATAAAAATCGCCGAAGCCGTTTACGGTGCTTGAGAGAGCACACTACTGGGCTGTCAAGCATATTTCATTTGGTGGCGGATAGGAAAGGCGATGCTTCGCCCTCTTCAAGGCAGATGACTTCACTATCTGTCACACACTTTTAGTCATTCTGAGGAGCGTCAGCGACGAAGAATCTTGAGCGCTGTTTTGCCGAACGCCCCTGGCTTATCCAGAGTGTTGCAAGATTCTTTGCCTCGGCATAGAGCTCAGCAGCGCTGAGCTCTACTGCCTCGGCTCAGAATGACGCATAGTGTCCCTGTGCACGAGAGCCATTGCTCACAATCTCTCGCTTGACAGCCCACTACTAAGAAAACGATCGTGAAGAGGGTGTTATGTCAACGCAAAGGCGCAAGGACAAGAGAGACGCAAAGACTTTTCGAAATTCTTTGCGCCTCGGCGTTCCCTTTCAGCCTCTCCCGAGAGGTTTTCTTCCTGTTTGAGCAGCGCCACGCACTGTGGATTTACTCCGAAGAGATGGGGGGCACGTTGCATTGTGCCCCCGTTTTCGTTCATTCGGCGAGGATCGATGCCTGGATCGGAACCGGGTTGTAGCTCGGCGATTTGCCGTACTGCTCGTACAGCGAATCGATTTCTTCTCTCATGGGAGAGTCGATTTCCAGTTCGTCGAACCAGGTGGCTTTTGGATCGAACCGGGCTGTGAAAGGCTTGTTGATGAGCCTGGGGTCTCTGCATTGGATGAACTTCAGGACGAACTTCCTTTCGCCGTTCACGTCCAGGACGCCGGAAATGAGCACTTTCCCAGGCCATGCCGACATCGAGGGGCCGCGCACGGTTTTCGATAGGCCTGAGACGGTGGAATACGCTTCCGTGAATACCTGGTATGCTTTGTACAGCGGCACGGAGAAATAGTGATGTGCTCCGGTGTCCCTGGCGATGAACATGTAGTAGGGCACCATGCCCATTCTGACTTGCTCGCGCCACATCCTGCGCCACACTTCGGCGTTGTCGTTGATGCCTTTGACTATGGGCGACTGTGTCCGGATCACCACTCCGGCGTTTCTTATCCGCCTGACAGCTTCCTGCACTTTTTCCGTTTCCATCTCCCGGTAGTGAGTGAAATGCGCCATCAAAGCGACGCTCTTTCCGGCTTCCACCGCGGATTCCAGTTTCTGCAGGAGCTCGTCTCCTTCCTTCCCGAGGAATCTTTGCGGGTAGAACGAAAGCGCTTTCGATCCGATCCTGATGTTCTGCACGTGCGCCAGTTCCGGTTTTAGCAGCAGGTCGATATACGGGAAGAGATGTCGGTTCGACATCCAGAGAGGATCGCCTCCTGTCAGGAGCACGTCAGTGACTTCCTTGTGGTGTTTCAGGAACTCGTATAGCTCGTCGGCGTTGTTCGACCTGAACTTGTGCTCGTCCAATCTGACGAACTGTGCCCACCTGAAGCAATAAGTGCAGTGGGAATGACAGGTTTGGCCCTGGGCGGGGAAGAACAGCACCGTTTCCCGGTATTTGTACTGAAGCCCTCCCAGCTCGTGCCCGTTTACCACCGGGATGTTGTCCTTTTGCCCGTCCGGGTGTGGGTTGAGCTCCCACCTTATCTGTCTGACGGCTTCTCGCTCTTCCTCCAGGGTTTTGGCGCTTTTGAGTAGTCTCCACTGGTGTTCTTTTAACATTTCCCTTCGGGGGAACACGAGTCTGAAGATTGGGTCGGTGTCGCGGTTCTCCCAATCGATCAATTCCTCCAGCACGTATCTGCTGGCTTTGAATGGGAAGATCTTCGTCAGGTACTTCAGGTCCTGTATCTCTTCGTCCGAAAGCCTGCCAGCGAACTCCGATCGTAGGAATGTCTTGAGATTGTAGAACATGTGTCACCTCCCCATGGTAACTTTTGTTGACGACGCGCGTCGCAGCTTTGAAAGCCGCGCTCTCATGCGGAGAGCGGCTCCCGACTTCGCTCAAGGTTTGCAGAGTCTCAGGCGATACCCCCGGACGGGGTCAGAGAAATGATTGCGATGAGTTTGTACCTGGGGCGGGGTACGTCCGAAGTCTCAGAGGTCGGAAGATTTTCGACATCGGCTCGCCACCCTTGCCCTGCTCGCTTGAAAGTGTATCACACTTCTGGAATACGGGCAAATTTTGGAGAAAAAGTGCAGGCGGGGCTTGTGATTGCCCCGCCTGTCCGTTCATTCGTACATGTATTTCCTGCTCCACGGCATGCCACTCTTGCCGTCCGGAGCTTTGACCAGCAACGTCTGGTACAGGTTGTGCCTTCCGATCTCGAACCCGTATGCGGAGCCGGACATGAACAGTCGCCATATTCGATAGGTCGGCTCGTCCACGTATTTCAGCGCTTCCCGGTGGTTTCGCTCGAGGTTGCTGACCCAGAACCGTAGCGTGCGGGCGTAGTGTTCTCGAAGAGACTCCACGTCCCGCACTTCGAAGCCAACCTTTTCGGCGTATTTCAGGGTGGTGCTTATGGCAACCAGTTGTCCATCCGGGAAAACGTACTTGTTGGTCAGTGAGTTTTTCCTGAACTTACAGTCTTTCCATCGGCATGCGATGCCGTGGTTGAGAAACAGACCGCCGGGTTTCAGCAATCGCCAGGCTTTCTCGAAATAAGTTTGGAGTTTCTCCTCGCCCACGTGCTCGAACATTCCCACGCTCACGAGCTTGTCGAACGAGCCTTCCGGGCCTGCATCCCTGTAATCCAACAACTCCACGCGACACGTGTCCTCCAGCCCTTCCGCTTTTATCCGTTCGTTGGCGTATTCGTACTGATTCTTGCTCAAGGTGATCCCAAGCGCCTGGACGCCGTAGTGTTTGGCTGCGTGGATGACCAACGCCCCCCAGCCGCAGCCGATGTCCAGCAGTTTTTCGCCGGGCTTCAGCCTTAGCTTTCTACAGATGTAATCGAGCTTGAGTTCTTGAGCTGTATCCAGGTCTTCTTCCCCGGTGGGGTAGTATGCGCAAGAATAGACCAGGTTCTTGTCCAGGAAAAGCTTGTAGAATTCATTGGAGACATCGTAGTGATAGGAAATCGCCTGCCGATCCCTCTCTTTGGAGTGTTTGCCGCCTTTCAGCTCGGCAGCTTTGTTGGCCGGGGCGATCTTTTCGCAGTCGTCTTTGTATTTCCGCAGGTGCAGCAATGCAGCTCCGAGCTTTGCAACCGATACCGGGTCGTGGAATTTCCTGGTAATGGAGTCCAGGAGGGGGTATATGGCGTAGATGTTCCCCTCGATGTCCATGTAATTGTAGATGTACGCTTCTCCCATGGAAAGGTCGTTTGGCGGAACAAGCGCATGCCAGATAGCGCATGGGTGGTTCACCACCAGGGTGAATTCGGATTCCTGACCGGGGCTCGGGTCCATGGTCATACCGTTCCAGAGCCGGATGGTGAAATTCCTTTTCACGTCGCCGAAAAGTATCTTGAGGACGGCCATTACCTCTGAAGTAGCTTTGTCTTGCTCTATCGCGGGAGCAGATGGTTTTTCCTGAACCGATTTCCGTTCGTCGGCCATGGTGACACCTCCTGATCCAGAGTTTTGGAAGCCTGTCAATTACATTTTACGCTTTTCGGGCCTCTGTGTCAATAGGCGACCAAAAATTGGGAATTCAGTTAGGGGAGCGATTTCCCTATGAGGAGGGGATGAGGTGGTAGACGTTACCGAATTTCCATATGGAACTCGGTTAGGGTAAACTTGGATGGCAATCCGTATCTGGTGAGATGCTGTGAAAGTCTTAATTGTTACAGGTGAATATCCGCCGATGCAAGGTGGGGTGGGAGACTATACCAAAGAGCTTGCCCTCGCGTTCCTTCGGGAGGGTGTGGAAACACATGTTTTCACCAGGATGCTGGTGCGGCCGCCTGTAGCATTGCCTGGGATTGTGATACACGTTTTTGAGGGCAAGTGGGGTTGGAATACGCTTCTCGGTGTGAGAAAGGTGGTCCAAGCGGTGGAACCCGACGCCGTGCAAATCCAATATCAAGCCGCCGCATACGGGATGCACCCTTCAGTATACCTGCTCCCCAGATTTCTTCGGGCTTTTGGTCATGTTGGGATTGTCTCTGTTACTTTTCACGATTTACTGGTGCCGTACCTGTTCCCTAAGGCTGGTAGGCTTAGGTGGGCTGCAGTGCTGGAGCTTGCAAAGGGTAGCCATTTTCCCGTCACCACGAATCCTGAGGACACATCAAGGCTATCAGGTGCTTTGCCGAATGCGCGCGTTGTCGAGATACCGATAGGAAGCAATATACGTCCTTCCACGCCAGATCGGTACGACCGAAGTGTCTGGCGCAAAGAGCATGGCTATGGGGAAAGCGATTGTCTGCTAGTCTATTTCGGTTTTCTCAACGCATCCAAGGGAAGTGAATTCCTCGTGGAGGCGTTTGCTGATCTGAGGAAGAGAGGAATGCCGGTGAAACTTCTCATGCTTGGCGGGAGAACAGGCTCGAGCGATCCAACTAACGTCGCTTACGCTCGCAAGGTCGAAAACTTGATAACGGAGTTGGGTGTGCGAGAGTATATCCGCTGGACCGGCTTCCTTCCTGCCGAAGATGTCTCTGCGTGGATGCTTGCGGCGGACGTGGCAGTATTGCCTTATCGAGACGGAGTATCTTACCGACGTGGCAGCTTTATGGCAGCTCTTGCTCACGGTCTTCCGATTGTCACAACCGAGCCACGTCTTCCGCAGCCCGGGCTGGAGGACGGAGTAAACGTTCTGTTGGTGCCGGCGGGAAACGTGCGGCGGCTTTCGGATGCCGTATCCCGCCTTTGCTTGTCGAGGGAGACGCGAGAGTTGCTCTCTCGCGGTGCTAAAGAGCTTTCCACGAAATTCTCCTGGAACAGGATAGCTCAGCAGTACCTGGATGCTTATGCTAAATTCTTGCACATAGAAAGGTAAAAGCTCGGTATTCCTTATGAGGCGAGAATCCCCGTTGACCTCTGCAGAGAGGCACCAGGTCCATATTCGTCTCCTATCTGGTGCGTTTCAATCATCCTGATACGCTTCAACGGATAAGAATCTTAGGATCATTATTCTGACGAGAGGGCTCGGCACGCGCATATCGGCGTTATTCTGCGAGTCGGAAGTATAGGATATAGGAGGGATTCGGCCTCAGATTTGACTTGGTGAAAAGGATGCTGTAACATGTAAGTGTACTTAATTATAAAGGTGAGTTACATGACGGAAAAAGATGCTTTTCTGGCGTCGTTCCAGAAAGCCGTGGGACAATTGATTCAGGTATCCATGCGCCTCTTTTGGCGGGACGTCAAGAAACGCGGCCTGACGGTGCCGCAAATGTTTGCCATGCGGTATCTCTACTACCGTGGCGAGTCCAACATCTCCGAAATCGCACGAGAGCTCGGGGTAACCAATGCCGCCGCCAGCCAGATGCTGGACAGACTGGTCGGGCAAGGGATCATCCTGCGCCGGGAAGATCCCGATGATCGTCGGAACAAGAAACTGACCCTCACGGAGAAGGGACGGGAGCTGCTTAAGCAAAGCGCCGCCATTCAGCGCCGCTGGCTTGAAGTGCTGGCTGACAACATGTCTGCCGAAGAACTGAAGAAGCTCGCCGATGCGATGGAGATCCTGGCCCAGCGGGCATCGGAGCTATCGGACGTTGGGGATGCAAAACATGGATGAAAGGAAACGCAAGGACGTAAAGGGGCATAAGACGCAAAGGAACCTTAAAATTGCTTCGTGATTCTGAACCGATGAGTGGCGCTCAGAACGGGTGTGATGGCGCCGCTTGGGCGAGGACAAGCCGTTGCCCCTACAGACGTGCCGCGGGGATGTAGGTCGAGCTGTTTAGCTCGACCAGGCGAGCCAGACGGCTCGCCCTACAAAACCTGCCGCCAAGGTGGCGCTTACGGCGGCGGAACCGGCTCAAGAACGCGGTTCGCCGATTCTCCCACGGTGCATCTGTGCCAGTGGCGCTCAGAACTGGGAGGATGGCGCTGCTTGGGCGAGGACAAGCCGTCGCCCCTACAGACGTGCCGCGAGGATGTAGGTCGAGCTGTTTAGCTCGACCAGGCGAGCCAGACGGCTCGCCTTACAAAACCTGCCGCCGAGGTGGTGCTTGCGGCAGCGGAACCGGCTCAAGAACGCTATTCGCCGATTCTGCCATGGTGCACCTGTGCCAGTGGCAGAGATGATGGGTGAGGGCAAATGGCGATCCCGGCTTCCTTGCCCCAGACAAACTCATCACACTGCTTTCGAGCGTTCTGAAACCTTTGCGGCTTTGCTTCCGGGCGGCTCTGCGTTGAAAAACCGGCGTTATCGGAGGCAATGTCTCGAAAAACGCAAGGTCGCAAAGAAGTCAAACCTTGAAGCACGTGGCGTCTTGGTCTCTTTGCCGCTTTGTGTTGGAAGAACACCCATTACGGAGGGAAATGACTGAAACATGCTACGAATAATGAAATACCTGAAACCATTCCTGTTGATGCTCGTGGTGGCGGTGGCGCTGCTGTTCGTGCAGGCGGACGCCGACCTGACCCTGCCGGACTACATGTCCCGCATTGTCAATGTGGGCATCCAGCAAGGCGGCGTTGAACATGCCGTGCCGGAAGCGCTGCGCAAGTCCACCATGGAGCACGCTTCGCTCTTCCTGACCGAGAAGGAGCAGGCGGAGGTCATGGCGCACTACAAGCTGGTGGGAAAGTCCTCGTCGGACTACGAGACCTACGTCGAAAAGTATCCGGCGCTGGCGAAAGAGCCGATCTACGTGCTCAAAGACTCCGGCAAGGAGACCATCCGGGCGCTGGAGCCCATCATG
>JALWAP010000225.1 GCA_027016315.1 Anaerolineae bacterium
GTCATCAATTTCTCCCGGCCAAAATACATCAGAGACATAATGATAAAGAACGGCGACGCCCACAAAGCAATCTGGATTTCGGAGATGAACTGGAATGCCGTGCCAGATTCGGTGCCGGACAAAAGGTACGGCCAGGTCACTCTGCAAGAACAGGCAAAATACGTCCCGATGGCGTATCAGCGCATCCAACGGGATTGGCCCTGGATCGGCGTGGTGAACTACTGGTATTTCAAGCGAGCCACCGACGAATGGGAACGGGAGAAGAAACCGGAAGCCTACTTCCGGATGGTCGAGCCAAATTTCAAACCGCTTCCTGTGTATTTCTCCATGAGAAAGTATACCCACAGAACCCCGATCCTCTACCAAGGACACCATCAAGAAACCAGTTGGGCGCTCAAGTGGATAGGCTCGTGGAAGGAAACATCCGTCCACGGAGCAGAGTTCGGGAAAGCCATGATGGCAGAAGCAGCCGGGGACAGGCTGGAGTTCGATTTCGAAGGAAACGCGCTCGCCCTGAGATTGCTCGGCCAAGGGAATGTTGAAATCGTGGTCGATGGAAAGAAGTTCGAGATCGAATCCCCCCAGGATGGCAGCCGCAAGATCGTCCGACTACACAAAGGAATCCACCACATAGTGCTGACGGCCAAATCACCCGGCGTTGCCTTGGACGCCGTGATCGTTTGGAAGTGAGATCCCCACTACTAAGAAAACACTCGTAGGGACGTTATGTCAACGCAAAGGCGCGAAGACAAGCGAGACGCAAAGACTTTTTGAAATTCTTTGCGTCCTGGCGTTCTTTTTCGGCCTCTCCCGACAGGTTTTCTTCCCGTTTGTGCAGCACCGGGAGCTGCGGAGTTACTCAAAATGCAACCGGATACACGACCTCCTCACCGTAGCCGGTGATTACCCTGATGTAGCCACTCAGAGCCCTGTCCAGTGCCCGGTCTCCCGTGTCCACCATCAACGGGCCAGCACGCAACGAAGCCAGCTTGGACGGAGTGGCAACCACGATGATGCCGTCCTTGCCGACCCGACGGATGACCGCGGGGCTCAGTTGCTGGTTTCCGCGCCCGAAGATATGCCCCTGCCCACCAATCGGGCTCACGATGATGCGCGCCCTCCGCGAATCCAGCAGATCGAGTATCTCTTGCTCGCGCAGATCAGTTCCAATGCACTTCCGGTCGTACACCGCATCCACTCCCAGGAGTGAGAACGGCTGTCCCAACGCTTCCATGATCGCTCGGGTGGTCGTGCCTGGACCGACCAGGTACAGCACCTCTTCCTCCATCTTTTCCACAACGTAAGCAGCGATGGCCTCCTGTGCAGCCCGCTCACTGGGTGGAGTGGGTGCCTTGGCTCCCTGGACGAGCTGCCTATCCAGCGGCACGGATAGATAACCGTACAGCCGTGCACGCACTATGCCCCTCCGGAAGGCATCCTCGTCTATGTCCATCACCTCCATTTCAACGAGACGGCGGATGCCACCCAGCAGGAACCTGCCAGCAAGCTCCCCAGCGCTCTCCGGAGTCCTGGCGAAAACACCTGAGTGCATCTTTACCCCGGCAGGCACCCCCACGACCGGGATGCTCGTGCCGACGGCCCGGTAAATATCCCTGGCAGTACCATCGCCTCCGGCAAAAAGAAGCAGCGACGCCCCTCGATCCCTGGCAGAGCGAGCGGCGCTGACCGTGTCCTCCGCGCTGGACTTCTCGCCAGCAGGTCGCCCAATCACTTCCACCTCGAAGCCACATCTCCTGGCTTCCGACTCCCCCATCTCATTGGAATAGGTCAGGACAAGGCAATCCGCAACCATGAGCTTCAATTGCTCGAGAGCGCGCACGGCACGCTGCGGGGATTCAGGGCGCGCCCCAAGGGACAGCGCCCTTTCGGCCACCTCTGGACCATCAGTGCCTTTGAGCCCAACGCGCCCGCCAAGCCCTGCTATGGGGTTCACGATCAGTCCAAACTTGCACACAGGAGCCCCTCACGAAGAAAATGTCAGCGCTCAGGACCGGTGCGACTGCGCCGCCTAGGCGACGACAAGCCTCGCCCTACAAATGTGTCGCAGAAATGTAGGTAGAGCTCGACCAGGCGAGCCCGGCGGATCGCACTACAATTCCCGCCAAAGTTCATCACACTACTCTTGATCGGCTCCAAGAAAAGCACCCAAACCACCAGAGCACTAGCAAAGACGTGGCAGTCTCAGCAGCCTCAGGAGCAATTACGTTCTCGAAGATCTATTCGTCATCCAATACTATGGCTTCTGCTTCTACCTCTACCAGAATTTCGGGGTCAATCAATCGACGCACCTCGATCATGCTGGTAGCAGGTCTGATCGCCCCAAAGAATTCACCGTGAGCCTTCCCTATTTCCTCCCAGTAATCGATATTGACCACATATATTCGAGTGCGCACAACATCCTCAAGCGCGGCGCCAACCATTTGCAAAGCGGACTCGACGTTTTTGAGAGCCTGGATCGTTTGAATGTACGGGTCACCAACCCCAACGATCTCTCCGCCTTTGTCAGTCGCAGTCGTCCCAGAGACATGCACATGGGGCCCAACCCGCACCACTCGGGAATAACCCACGATCGGTTCCCACTTCGTCCCAGTAGAGACATTCCGTCTGCGCATGAATGTTCCTCCTCGAAAACTCGGCCGCAATGCCGACTGGCCAGCGCAATGGGGACTTCAACCGTATGGGCAAAGACCTCGAATTACCGACGCGGCTCGAAATATCCCTTGTACTTCCGGCGGTATCCCCGCCAGGTCATAGCCCACTTATCAGGGTCTTCAAAGTAACTGTGATCGACGATCTTACCGGTGGTGCTCCGGTGAGGCGCGTCCTTGACGAAAGCAGGGTCCTCATACGCCTCTTCGGAGATCCTGGCCATCATGGAGACGTATTCATCCAGCTCTTCTTTCGAATAAGCTTCTGTAGGCTCCAGCGTGAACGGCTCCGGAACCACCCAAGGCTCGTGACAGAGCCAGCAATGGTTTCCGTAGTCCGCGACCCGCCTTTGGACGTCCAGAGTTCCCACGCTCGTATCCCTGGCAAGCCCCTCCCAGCTATACCGCACCTGCTCCAGTCGGTGCTTGCCTTCGGCGAAGGGAGCGCCCAGGCCACGGATTTTCAAGAGCTTGCGGAACATGTAGTTGTTGTTCAAAACCGCAACGCGTGCCACCTCCCGTAGCCATTCCGGCCCCATGCTCCTGATCCACGCGTACGCCCGCACGACCGCCGGGATCACGCCATAGAACTCTTTCACCTTCCCGATAGTGTTCGGAACGTCGTAATCGAGGTAATACCGACCGGATTCCTCGTCGTACCCGACCAAAGGGACTGGCAGGAAGCGCTCGAATTCCTTGGAGACGCCCAGCGCGCCGCATGCGGGGCCTCCGCTGCCGTGGGGAGAGGCAAAAGTCTTGTGCAGGTTGAAGAAAGTCATGTCAAAATTCTGCTCTTTTGCCCTGGTGATACCCAACAGACCGTTGCCGTTGGCCTGATCGTAACAGCAAATCCCGCCCGCCTCGTGCACGATGTCGGTAAACTCCCTGATGGCCGGGTTGAAGATGCCGGTGTCCTCCGGGTTCGTGATGAAAAGGGCTGCTGTCCTGTTGGAGACGGCTTTCTTCAGCGCCTCTACTTCCACGAATCCATCCCGATTCGGGTAGAGCACGATCGCTTTGAAGCCTTTGACCCGCGGCGCTGCGGCATCGGATGGATGGGAGAAAAGGGTGGTAATGATCTCGTCCCGCTCCTCGCCTTTCTCCTTGAAATACGCACGGATCATCGCAGCCATGGTGAAGATTGCGTGGGAACCACCACCCGGCTGGAACGAGAACCTGTCCAGCCCCGATATGGCGCGCAGGTAGAGATCGAGGTTGTAGATGATCTCCAGCACCCCCTGGACGGTGGATTCGTCCTGGAGCGGGTGAAGCTCGGAGAGCTTCGGCGAGGAAACAAAGCGTTCGTTGACCGCCGGATTGTATTTCATGGTGCACGTGCCCTGCCCGGCATCCACGATCAGGTCGCGCCCCAGGGTTTCCTGGGAAAGCCGCAGGAAATGCTGGTAAACCCGCTGCTGAGCCATCTCGGGAAGGTTCGGCGCATCCTCCCGCCGCACAGCCCCCGGGATAGACGTCAGCACATCTCCGACGGCGTCCCTCACCTCCGGCTCGGGTTGAGGTACATGTATCCCGCGCTCCCCTTCGTGGCTGAGGTCGTAGATTATCGGCTCGTCCCACCTGGCCTGATGGAAGTTCTCGATTCCCATATCAGCCCTCCTCCCGCAAGACATCCTCGAGCGCCGACGCCAGCGTTCGAATGTCCGCCGCCGAATGCACTTCCGTCACGCACATCAAAGCCACCTGCCCCAGCCCATCGAACGAACCGGAAAGATCCACTCCGCCGAAGATTCCACGCTTCAGCAACGCCTCGTTGACCTCGGCGACGGTCGTGCCGGAGTCGAATCTCAGCATGAACTCGCCGAAGTGCGGCGAATCGAACACCGGCGCCTCGATCCCCGGTATCTCGTCGAGGAGGGAGCGGGCATAAGCGGACCGGGACATGATCGTCTCGCCTATCTCCTGCATCCCCTTAGGCCCCATCAGCGCCAGGTAGACACCGGCGGCGATCCCCCAAAGCGAAGCCATCGTGCCGACGAAATCCTTGGACGCCTCCCGTTTGGCAAAAGAAGTGCGTTCCCATGCCACATCTCCGAACCCCCACGCCCCATCCACCGTTGGGGCGATGCCAAAGAGCCTGTTGGGGATCTCCGAAACGTAGCGCTCCTCGTCCGGGGTGGCGATGAACCCTCCCCTGCCGCCTCCGTAGAACATGTGGATTCCCAGAGACCCAAGCTCCCCCGTGACGATGTCCGCACCGTAGTGCGGGGGCGGAGCCAGCACTCCCAGCGAAATCGGATCGACGCCCACGATGCTGAGAGCGCCAAACCGATGGGCCAGCTCCGAGATCTCATTCACGTGTGCTTCGATCACCCCGGCATAGTTCGGCACCTCGAAGTACACCGCAGCAACGTCCTCCTCCATGCTAGATTCGAGGTGCTCCAAATCGACCTGGCCGGTCTTCCTGTCGAACCGCACTGTTTGCACTTCCAGCGCCGGAGTGCAGTAGTTTCGGATGATGGAAAGCCTGTCCCGACCGATCAGTTCCGGCACCAGCACTCTCTTCCGGTTGGTGATCCTGACAGCCATCCGGAGCGCCGTCGCAGCAGCCATGGAGCCGTCATAAGTCGGTATGGTCACCACGTCACGATCCACCAGCTCCGCGACCATGCTGGCGTACTCGAACAGAGCCTGATGCCTGCCGTGGTCTTCGTACCCGGTTCCGGCGTAGGCCGTCAGGAACTCCGATCGATGGACGATTTCGTCGCAGACCGCCGGGACGTAATGCTGGCACATCCCGCCTCCCAAGAAACAGAGAGCGTCCTCGCAGCTCGTATTCCTGGAGAGAATGCGTTTCATGTGCCTGGAAAGGGAGTATTCGTCGAGCAATGGCTCGGGGATGTCCAGCAATCCTTCGAACCTCAGGTCTTCCGGGATCAGCTCGAACAGATCTTCTATGCTTTCGGCTCCGATCTCCTCGAGCATTTGCTTTTGAACCTTCGGAACCGAATTTGGGATGTAGTGATGCACTCCGTTGCCCATGCCCGACGCCCCCTTTCGCAATCAAGCACCCATGTAAGCTTCTATCGTGTGGGGATTTTCCAGCACTTCCTTCCCGGTACCCTCCAGCACCACCTTGCCCGTTTCCAGGACGTAAGCGTAATCCGAGATCCTGAGCGAATGTCTTACGTTCTGCTCCACAAGCAGGATGGTAAGCCCCCTATCCCTGAGCTCCTGGACAACATCAAAAATCTGCCGAACCAGGAGCGGTGCGAGACCCAACGAAGGCTCGTCCAGCATGAGGATGCGGGGACTCGCCATCATCCCTCTGCCGATGGCAAGCATCTGCTGCTCGCCGCCCGAAAGGGTCATGGCGAGCTGATCTTTTCTCTCTTCGAGGACTGGGAAGAGCGAGTACACCTCCCGCAGGTTCTTCTCACGATCCTTTTTCGCCCGGGGATGGATCGACGCCACCATCAGATTTTCGTAGACGGTCATCTCCGGGAACAGTTTCCTGCCTTCGGGCACCTGCACGACCCCACGCCTGGCGACTTCATGCCCTTTCAGGCCCGTCAGCCTGACCCCGTCCAGCAGCACCTCCCCGGACCGGGGTGCGATCAACCCCGAGATGGTGTTCATCAAGGTGGTCTTGCCTGCGCCGTTGGCGCCAACGATGCTGACGATCTGCCCGTCCTCGACTTTCAAGGAAACGTCAGACAACGCCAGAAAAGCTCCGTATTGCACCGTCAGATTCCTTACCTCAAGCAACGAACACCTCCTCCCCCAGGTAAGCCTTGAGCACCTGAGGATCGCGACTGACCTCCTGCGGGGTACCTTCGGCTATCTTCTCGCCGAAATTGAGCACCACTATCCGGTCTGACAGGCTCATGACGACTTTCATCACGTGCTCCACCAAAAGGAACGTGATCCCGTCACGGTTCAATTCCTTCACCAGGTCCAGAACCTCCTCCACCTCGACGGCGTTCAGGCCGGCCGCCACTTCGTCCAGGAGGAGCATCTTAGGCTCCGTGGCGAGCGCCTTGGCGATCTCCAGGCGCTTGAGCGCCAACAACGGCAAGTCCTTCGCCAACGAATCGGCGCGGCCGGCCAGCCCCACCCGCTCCAACGTTTCCATGGCCTTTTTGCGAGCGTCGTAGGTGTTGCTATACCGTACGAAAGCCCCTATCATCACGTTCTCCAAGGCAGTGATCTCTGGGAACGGCTGCACGATCTGGAAAGTCCTGGCGAGCCCCAGTGCGCATATCTCGTGTGGCTTCATCCCGTTGAGCACCCTCCCATCGAACTGGACGGTGCCTTCGGATGGCAGAATGA
>JALWAP010000226.1 GCA_027016315.1 Anaerolineae bacterium
AGATTTACTATTCCACAATCCTCGCGCCATTCCTGGTGCTTGGAACCATCGCCGGGGCGAAGAGGATACTGAGGCTCGATGGGAAGTGGATACGCACGGCGCTCATCGCCTGGGTGGTGCTATTCTCAGTGGGATACAACCACCTGCGGGGGTTCACCCCGCTGACAAGGGGGTTCTCCTTCAAGGAAGTGACACCACATAACAGGGAACTGCGCCACTTCCAGGAACTCATCCCACGCAACGCTTCGCTGGCAACCACCACTTCGCTCTACCCGCATTTCAGCGATCGGATGACCATCTACGCGCTGCCGACCATAGGAGGGGCGCAATACATTCTGATAGACGTGACCTCCAACGCCGACATGCATCCGGCGGACCTCAAGAAGCTGTACGAAAACGCTCTGAAATCGGGCTATGGCATCGTCGAAGCAAAGGACGGATACATCCTGCTGAAGAAAGGGGCGAAGTCGAAGACCCTTCCAGACGGGTTCTACGATTTCGCACGCGTGAAATCGCCCAAACCCAGATATCGCTCCACCGTGAAATTCGACAACGGGCTTACGTTCCTGGGACTGGACGTGATACGCTATCGGGAAGGGAAGCTGCTCAGGGTCAGGAGCTACTGGCACGTGGACACGGCGTCGAGCAAGCGGATGCCACAGCTCTTTCTGGAAGACGTGAAGGGGAACGTCATGGAAAGCATCTACGATCCCCCTTCGCCGTGGCTGCTGTGGTATCCTCCATCGAAATGGAAGCCCGGTGAGAACATAGTGGTGGAAACCGTGCCTTGGAACCTGGGTCGGTATTTCGTAGTGGAGATCGGCACTTCCACCGGCACAGACTGGAAGCAAATAGGAAAGAGAGGCAGGATAGAAGAGATACTGGCGACCTGGGACGTCCCGACTTTCTCTGGCCGCACTTCGGCGCAGGTGCTCGCAATCGAGAGGCGTGGATCGATTTACTGTAAGCTCTTACCGCTGGAGCGGTGCGTGCCAAGGCAGGTGGTTCTTCCGGTAAAACCCACCCGCGCCACGGAGGCTTCGTTCGGCGGGAAAGTGGAGTTGATGGGTTACGACGTGCGCCAGCACAAAGGCTCGCTGGAGGTAACGCTCTACTGGAAGCCCACGGTACAGCTTGTGAAGGGGTATTCGTCTTTCGTGCACCTGACCGATGGCGGAAAACTGTTGTCCCAACACGACGGCGCACCTAAATGGTACACCCTGATGGCGACGCCGTCCTGGGTTCCTGGACGCATCTACCGGGACGACCACGTGGTGCACATCCCCAAGTGGCTCCCGCCTGGAAAGTATTACCTTGACATTGGGATGTACGATTGGAAAGATTTGAAGCACCTGGAGGTGAACGGCAAAGACGCCCTCAGAATCACGGTCTATGTGGGGAAACACTGAGCCTCGCAAGAACGTGGGTTGACGAGAAGCCCCGGGCGCACGAGGCAAGTCACAAGGGCGGGGCCGCCCCGCGAGCCTTTCGGCAGGGGGCGGCCTATGCTACCCGCACAGGAAAGGGGTCACTCGAGCACTATCTCCACGTGTTCACCCTCTTCCTCATCGGTCACGTCGAGCAACGTTCCGATCTCTCCGAGAGAGACCATCTCGTTCAGCTTTTCCGTCAAATCCTCCTTCATCTTCTTGTCTGAATCGAAGAAAACAAAGTTCAGGCCCTTTCCACCGAGCTTCAACGCTCCCCTGACAAGCCAAAGCGGGATTCTCATGTTCACCTTCGTCTTTCCGGTTGCTATGTTCGTAACGCGAATCTTCACCCAGTTGGCCTCGCCTTTGGCGGTAGACGCTTTCGTTTCGGCCTCGACAGGCGACTGCCCCTGCATAGCCTCTATCAATCGGACTGCATCCTCCGGCTTCATGGTGCCGTCGCTGACCATGTTCAGTACTTTCTTCAGTTCTTCCTTTTCCATAGTTATCCTCCGGTGCTGATCTTTCCAATTGCCTGGTCTACGGTGATTTTCCCCGCGGCCAGATCGTCCAGAATTGCCAGCCGTTCCTCTTTGCTCATCGCTTTCGGAGCAAATGAGCTTTCTGCCTGGAAGCCAAGCGCCCTGATGACCTCCAACAACCTGGCTCGGGCTGTGGGATAGGAAATCCCCAGCACTTCCTGTACTTTGTTCATCTTCCCCTCGGCCCGAAGGAAAGCAACCACGAAAAGCTGATGCTCCCTGGAGAGCCTCGCCAGAAGTGGAAGCTCGAACTCGCCTTCGATGGTGGTGCCGCAGTGGTCGCATTTCAGCTTCACCACGTGCAATGGATTCCCGCAGACAGGGCACTTGCCCGGCATCCTGTTCATGTGATACCTCCGTTTCAGCCGCATTCGATCACGGCAGTGTTTCACATCCGCTGCGCAGCGTTCAATTTAATATTATACACTCAAACATTGAGTTTGTCAAGGGCATAATCAATAAGATTAAGGTTACACAAAAGAATCTTTCATCATGCTTAAAACACGAAGTATGTGGCGCTGTGCCGTGATCCTTATCACAGAGGTACACTGGACAACGCTTACCAACATCGGAAAGCGCGGACCCGAGTCATTCGCTGCTAACCAATGCACTCCGAGCGTGTATACCCAGCCAGCGCCTTCGGGTTGCATTCCTGCAGCGCGGACATGATCTCCTGTCGCACCCAGTCCAAAGGCTCGTCAGGCAGGGCTTCCCGCAGACCTTTCGTCGCCTCTTCTGTGCAGATCCTTCCAAGCGCCCAGGCCGAGTGCCCCCGGATCAGCGGTTCGTGGTCGTGCAGCGATTTGAGAAGCACTGGCACAGCTTCCTCAGAACCCCAGTTCCCCAACGCAACCGCCACATTCCTCAAGAAACCCCGTCGCTTCGCCCGCTTGATAGGGCTTTTCCTGAACTTCTCCCTGAATCCCTCGTCGTCGAGAACCATCAGCTCTATCAGTGAAGGCGCTTCCAGCCCTGGCCGCGGGGCGAACTCCGGATGGTTGCTTAGGCGTGAGAACTTCCTGTTCCAGGGGCAGACCTCCTGGCAGATATCACATCCGAAGATTCGGTTGCCGATCGAAGGCCGCAGTTCTTTCGGTATCGGGCCTTTGAGCTCGATCGTCAGGTAGGAGATGCACTTTCGGGCATCGATCAGATACGGCGCGATCAGAGCCCCGGTCGGGCACGCATCGATGCACTTGGTGCATCCACCACAGGTGCCCAGACTGTTGTCGGTGAGGGCGGAGATCTCTGGCGGCAGCGATTCGTCCGGGTAAAGCTCTACCGGCAGCAGCAGCTCTCCCAGGAACAACCACGAACCGAACCGTGGCGAGATCAGGCATGTGTTCTTCCCGATGAACCCCAAACCACCCCTGGCGGCCAGCTCCCTTTCCAGGATGGGGCCTGTGTCCACGTACGCCCTGCTGGAGAGCGGCAGACCGGTTTCGTCCTCGAGCCACGCCAGAAGCAGCTTCAATCGCTTCTTCATCACGTCGTGGTAGTCGTCTCCCCAGGCATACCGGCTTATCACGCCTCTGTCGGGGGGCACTTCGAGGGTGTCAGGGCGGGCGGGATGGTAGTAGTTCATCGCCACCAGGACGATGGTTTTCGCTTCCGGCATGAGGGAAAGGACATGTTTCCGTTCGTCCCGGCGGTTGCGGAGGTATTCCATCTCGCCGTGGTAATTTCTGGCGATCCATTCGGAAAAGAAGCCGAATGTAGCCATCGGCCCCGGTCGGAGTATCGCCGAAAGCTCGAACCCGAGCTCCTTCGCTTTGCTCTTGATCTGCTGGGATAGGGACTTCGCCAGGGTCATCGGAGAATTTCCAGCCGAGAAGCAGGAATCGCCAGTCCGTTACTCTCTGGCCACCTGAAGGCGGCACCAGACGTACAACGCATCGTAGACTTCGAACTGGTGCTTCAGGTTCTCTTTGTCGTTCGGGAAGCGAAGGCTGTACCCCACTGCCAGCGCCTCCAGCCCGGAGGCTATCGGGTCTGCATCCCGGTCGGCGCGGACGTCGGCGCTGTGCACGATCTTGGCAAGCCGCAGTAGCGCCTTGTCCGTGAGCCCATAGCGCTCGATGATCGTCTCGAAGGAGCATTTCCCGTCGTGATGTCCCAGTTCCGCCCCGGGGGCGTCGAACGGTATGGCACCCGTCTCTTTCGCCACCCGGTTCACCTCGCTCTTGGGCACAAACAGAAACTCGGCGTCGGAATCTATGAACCTGGTGATGAGCCATGGGCACGCCACGCGATCGACGTGAACGTGAGAACGGGTTACCCAGAGCATTTAATTGCCTCCTTTCGGGCGTTGTCCGGCTGCATCCATGCCGGAATCGGCGGCGTTTCGCCTGCTCAGTATACCACCCGGGCATACCGTTGACCACTTGAGCTGTTTGTAAGCCCCTTCCCGGAAATGCCAGTGGCGTGGAGAAAGCCGTTTTCCTCTCCAAAACCACCTCCGGAGTAAATTTCTGTTTTTTGTCTATTGAAATCGTATCCTTATTTGAATATAATGTTAAGAGTCTCCGGAAGCAGGGAGATGTTTCACGTGAAACAATGGAGAAGCCAATGCCGAAAATCTGCAGTTACGAAGGAAGCGACTACAGGAAGGAGTTCTGGGAAAAGGGGAATCGAACATACGAAGATCTGGCCGAACGGATAGCTATACGCAAGCTTCTTCCACCGCAGGGTTCCACGCTGGTGGAGATCGGCGCAGGGTTCGGCAGGCTGGCCGATCTGTACTCCGGATACCGGCAGGTGGTCCTGCTGGACTACGCAAAGACAATGCTCCAGGACGCAAAGAGCCTTTGGGGCGACGATCCAAGGTTCACCTTCGTGGCTGCAGACCTCTACAGGCTCCCGCTGCGGAGCGCCTCGTTCCAGTCCGTGGTCATGGTCAGGGTGATCCACCATATCCAGGACGTCCCGCTGGCGCTGTCGAACCTGAGGAGGATACTGGCCGACGATGGGGTTTTCATCCTGGAGCACGCGAACAAACGGAACCTGAAAGCGATCGTGCGGTATCTCCTCAGGGCGCAGAAATGGAATCCGTTCGACAGGGAGCCGGTGGAGTTCGTGCCGCTGAACTACGATTTCCACCCCGCGTGGATGCGGGAAAGGCTGAAGGAAGCGGGTTTTGCGATCGAGGACCAGCTCTCGGTTTCGCATTTCAGACATGGGGTGCTCAAGCGAACCTTTTCGCCCCGGTTCCTGGCAAAGGCAGATGGCGCTGTGCAGCGGGTTGGCGCAATCTGGAAGCTGACACCGAGCCTGATACTCAAATGCACTCCAGCGTCGAAAAGCGGGCAAAAGGCCCCGACGACGCCTTTGAAGCCGGAGGAGATGTTCGTGTGTCCGGCGTGCGGAGGTGATCTGGAAGCCGAAGAGGGCGGCTTGAGATGCACCCGGTGCGGCCACACATGGCCTCTCGAGGATGGGATTTACAATTTCCGGATGGATGGAGAGGGATGACGCTCACTGCGACGGCGGTTTGCCGTCTCGATCCTGTTTGCTTGGAGGAGAACATCGATGATACAGGTAGAGAACCTGACGAAGTTCTACGGAAACTTCCAGGCATTGCGGGGGATTTCCTTCGAGGTGCAGAAAGGGGAGATACTGGGCTTCCTGGGGCCAAATGGCGCCGGGAAGACCACCACCATGCGCATCCTGACCGGTTACATGCCCCCCAGCGGCGGCAGGGCCGTGGTGGCCGGTTATGACACATTCGAAGAGTCCCTGGAAGCAAGGAAGCACATAGGATACATGCCTGAAACCGTTCCGTTGTACACGGATATGACCGTGGCTGACTATCTCGACTTCATGGGGAAGTTGAGGCACGTGTCGGACAGGCGGAATCGCATTGCCGAAGTGATGGAAAAGCTGGACCTCACCGACAGGGCTGACACCTTGATCGGGAAGCTTTCCAAAGGGTACAGACAACGGGTCGGGCTGGCGCAGGCCATCCTGCACGACCCCCAGGTGCTCATCCTGGACGAACCCACCATCGGGCTCGATCCAAGGCAGATCATCGAAGTGAGAAACCTGATCCGCTCCCTGGGCGGAGAGCATACCGTCATCCTCAGCACCCACATCCTTCCGGAAGTAAGCCAGGTGGCCAACAGAGTGCTGATCATCAACAAAGGCCAGATCGTGGCCGAGGACACGCCGGAAAACCTGACGACCCGCCTCAAAGGAGGTCGGCTGATCCAGGTGGAGATAGGCGACAAAGGCGTGGATGCCACCAGCGTGCTTCGGGAAATCCCCGGAGTCGTGAAAGTGGAGAAAATCGGGGATGGAAAGTACAGCCTCACATGCGACTCGGCTCAGGAAGTGAGCCCTCTGGTGGCGCAGAAGATCGTGTCCCAGGGATGGCCGCTGGTGGAGCTGAAGAAAGTGAGCCTGAGCCTGGAGGACATCTTCCTGCATCTCACCACCGAGGAGAACACCGAGGAGATGGAGGTGCAAAATGCGTAACCTTGCAGCCATAACCCAGAAAGAGCTGAAATCGTTCTTTGCATCGCCGATTGCCTATGTGGTGAGCGCTGCTTTCCTGGCTGTGGCCGGGTTCCTGTTCGTGATGATCCTCTTCATCACCAGGGAAGCGAGCCTCAGATACCTGTTTGGGAACCTGGTGGTGATCCTTTTCTTCATCGCGCCTGCGATTTCCATGAGGTTGCTCTCCGAGGAGTTCAGGTCCGGCAGCATCGAGTTGCTCATGACCAGCCCGGTGCACGATTGGGAAGTGGTTTGGGGCAAATGGTTCGCCGCGCTGGGGCTGTTCCTGGCGATGGTGGCGCTGACGCTGTTCTACCCGCTGGTGCTGAAGATCCTGGGGAACCCGGACTGGGGCCCGATCATCTCGGGCTACATCGGGCTGATACTGATGGGATCGACGATGCTGGCGCTGGGCGAGCTGACTTCCTCCATGACGTCTAACCAGATCGTGGCGGCGATCCTGGCCGTCGTCTTCATCCTGATACTCTGGCTGCTGGACGCGCTGGCCCAGTACACCACGCCAGCCATCGGGAGCGTGTTCACCAACATGGCGCTTTCTTCCCATTACTCCGATTTCATGAAAGGCGTGATCGACACCAAGGACGTGCTCTACTTCCTGAGCGTCATCGTGGGAAGCCTGTTCCTTGCGACGCAGATACTTCAAAGCAGGAGGTGGCGATGATGCGCGATATCTCTCGAAAAGCCGCTCCGTGGGTTGCGGGGCTTGGAGTATTGCTCCTTTTGGGGGCTTTCGTCGTCTACACGTTGAAGGAAGGTCCGAACTGGCTGCCGCTGGCGCTCCTGGGCGCAGGCGTGGTCTTGATCTTTTCCTACGCGCTGCTCCGGCCGGACGAGGTGCGCCGGGTGCTCACGGGTCGCCAGACGAAATACGGCAGCAACGCGGTGGTCTTGAGCATCGCGTTCCTTGGCATACTGTTCTTCATCAACGTCCTGGGGATCAGGTACCACAAACGGTTCGACCTGACCAAGAACAAGAACTACACGCTTTCCCAGAAGACGATCCAGGTCATCCAGAACCTGAAAGAGCCGGTGGAGATCATTGGGTTCTTCTCTCGAGACGATTCCAGGCAGAATCAGGTAAGAGACCTGCTGGACGAATACGTCTACAGGAGCCACGGGAAGATCAAGTACAAATTCGTCGACCCGGATACAAATCCCGGGCTCGCCAGGCAGTACAACATCACGAGCTACGGCGTGCTTCTCTTCAAACAAGGGGATAGAACCCAGCAGACTTACGGCCTCGACGAAGAGGACATCACCGGGGCGCTGATCAAAGTGACCAGAAAGAAGCCGTTGGTGGTCTATTTCACCACCGGGCACAAGGAGCACAACCCCAAAGCCTTCGATCACGAAGGGTACACCAACATCGCCAGGGCGCTCGGCAGGGACAACTACGAGGTGAAGACCATCAACCTGGCAACCGTCACCGGCACTCTCCCCAGCGACATATCGGTGCTGGTCATTGCCGGTCCGCACACGCCGTTCCAGCCGAAAGAGGAGAAGCTGGTGAAAGACTACCTGGCGAAGGGGGGGAAGCTCCTCCTGGAAGTAGACCCGCAGATGCCGGTTCCCATCTCCGACACCCTGAAGAGCCATTGGGGTATCACTTATGACAATGACGTTGTCATCGACCCGGCCAGGGCTTTCTTCGGGGACGCGGCCACGCCCGCGGTGACGGATTACAGGTTCAATTCGATAACCAAGGACCTGGGCGGGCTCACGAGCCTCTTCCCGCTGGCCAGGTCCATCGAAATATCGGAGAGCAAATCTCCCACCATCACGCTCTCCTCCCTGGTGGAGACCAGCGACAAGAGCTGGGGCGAGACGAACCTGGAGAACAAACAGGCGCATTACGATCCCGGCAAGGACATCAAAGGCCCACTCAAGCTGGCTGTTTCCGCCGTGGACGTGGCCAGCAAAGCGAGGATCGTTGCTTTCGGCGATTCCGATTTCGTGAGCAATCAGGTGCTCGGCACGGTTCAGGGTTCTGCCAACCCGGACCTGTTCCTGAATTCCATCAATTGGCTCACGGAGGAAGAGGGGCTGATTGCCATCGGGCCTAAGCCGCCGGAGACCCACTTCATCAGGCCGATAACCGGAGTCGAGCAAAGGATCTTGCTCTACGGTTTGGTGATACTGTTGCCGCTGGTGGTGCTCGCGGCTGGCGTGGTGGTGTGGCTGAAGCGTAGGTAAACGCCTGGGGCGGATCGTCCGCCCCGGGAAACTTTCGCCGAACGAATTTCTCTGGCAAAAAACTCAACACAAAACGCGAATTTTCGCGTATAATGGAGATGTGGAAATGAAGCAGTGGAAAGGAACTTTCATTGCTCTGATAGTCTTGATCGCCCTTGGCGCTTACGTGGGCTATTTCGTGTGGGGAGGTCATGGGAAGAGCAAGAAATCCACTCCCACGCCGACGTTGGAGCCGGTGCTTTCGGGGATAAAGGAAAAGGATATTACTGACGTTATCATCGCTGGAGCGCCGAAGGTGATGGCGCTCAGGAAACAAAAGGATGGTTGGGAAGTCCTGAGCCCGAAGAAACACGGGGGTGACGACAGGGAAATCGATAGAGCGCTTTCTCACCTGATCTCTGCAAGCCCGACCCGCGTGATCACGGGGACGAATGATTTGAAGGGCTTCGGGCTCGATTCTCCCAGGTGGTACATAACGTTGAAAACGTCTCAGGGGAAAGTGGTAACGTTGAAGATCGGGAACCAGAATCCAAGCGGGGTGAGCTATTATGTTCAGATAGAGGGAAAGAAGGACGAGATCTACATGGTTCCCACTTTCCCGATCGACGAAGTAACGAATTTTCTGAACAAACCTCCTTTCAAGCCGACGCCCACGCCGGCGGCTAAGAGCACGCCGAAAGGAGGAGGTTGAGTAGAACAAAAGGGTGTTGAGGGCACAGGGCTTGACTTGTGCCCGGACGATAACTTTCGAGGGGTGAAGTGCGTATGGCGACAATGGAAAACGTGCTCGAGATCGAAGAAACCGAACCGCAGGACGAACTGCAGGCTGCCGTGGATGTACTGCTTCGTATAGGACAGGATCAGGGGTTCGTGACCTACGACGACATCATAGCAGCGTTTCCTGAAGCGGAAAACAACCCGGAGCAGGTAGACGAGCTCTTCTCGATCCTGTTCGAGCACGGGATTGAGATAAACGACACTGAAGAGAAGCCGGTGGTCAGGAAGTCCAAGCAAAAGTCCTCCGGCCCGGTGGAAGTGGATGATTCCGTAAGCCTCTACCTCCGGGAGATAGGCAAGGTGCCACTGCTCACGGCGGAAGAGGAAGTGGATCTGGCAAAGAAGATCGAAAAGGGGCGCTTTGCAAAGGCAAAACTGGAGAAAGGTAATGTTTCCCCGGAGGAACGGGAAAAGCTCCTGAAAGCAATTCGCGAGGGCGAAAAGGCTCAGGAGCACTTGATCAAGGCCAATTCAAGGCTGGTGGTAAGTGTGGCGAAGAAGTACATAGGCAGAGGCGTGCCTTTCCTGGATCTGATCCAGGAAGGGAACATCGGGCTGATCCGTGCCGTCAAGAAATTCGATTACCACCGGGGGTACAAGTTCAGCACTTACGCGACGTGGTGGATCAGGCAGGCGGTCACCCGTGCCATCGCCGATCAGGGGCGCACGATCCGTGTGCCGGTGCACATGTACGAGCAGATCAACCGCCTCAACAGGGTCACCAGGGAGCTGACCCAGGAACTAGGGCGCGATCCAACCATCGAGGAAATCGCGGAGGCGATGGAAGTCCCGACCTCCAAGGTGCAGCAGATCATCAAGGTCTCGCAGAGGCCGCTTTCGCTGGAAATGCCGGTGGGCGAAGAAGAGGATAGCTACCTGGGAGACTTCATCGAGGACATCTCCGCCACATCTCCCACCGACGAGGCGGCACATCAGCTCCTACGGGAAGAACTGGACGAGATCTTCGAATCTCTGACCCCGAGGGAAGTCAGAATACTGCAACTCCGCTTCGGACTGATCGACGGCTACAGCTACACGCTGGAGGAAGTAGGCCAGAAGTTCGGGGTCACGAGGGAGCGGATCAGGCAGATCGAAGCGCAGGCGCTTGGGAGGCTTCGGCACCCAAGCCGGGCGCGCAAGCTGCGGGATTACCTCAGGTAAAGAACTCCTTCCGCACTACTGGAAGCCGGAGGACGACAGCATATCGTCCTCCGGTCCTTTTCCGGTATAGAACTCGTACTGCCCCATCATGAACCGCACTCCGGCGGCATCGCGCCATAGTATCCAACGCAATAACGCGAGGATGCAATAACTCCACAGCCTATCTATAGGTGTCAAAGACCCAGGTCAACCCTCGCCACTGGTCAACGCATCGACCAACGCCTGCAACCGCTCCTCGGCACGCGCCGTCCTGTCCCTGGCAGCACCATAATCTGGCGGTTCGGCGGCAAGAGCGTCCCCTATCTTCCCAACAGCAGCCACCAGCCGGGCGAACTCTGCCAGCGGCTCCCTCGGGGCTGCTTTCCCTTTCCGCTTCCGCTCCAAAAGAGGGAGCTGCACGACGCCTTGCTCCAGCCTCGATTCGATGCTCCGCAACACCCTGCGGCGATCGTCGGGGTTGCTCACGAAGTTCAGCCCTTCCGTGTCCACCTCCATCACCGGCGCTGCATCGTATTCCCGGAAGAAGCTTTCGTAAGCCCGGCGCAACTGGTCGATGTAATCCCTGGACATGCTGCGCTCGTAAGGTCTATCCCTGAAAGCTATCCTCTCCATGAGGGTGTCGGTGCTTGCCTTGAGGTACACCACCAGGTGTGGGGTAGGGATCTGCTCTGCCAGCGCATCGTGAACCAGTTCGTAGACCCTGAGCTCCTTATCTTTTAGATTGAGCTTCGCAAAAAGCTGGTCTTTGTCGAAAAGATAGTCGCTGACCAGCGAATCCTCCTTCAGAGCGTCGGGTATCACGTCGTGCTGCTGTCGATATCGGCTGAGAAGGAAGAAAATCTGGGTGGGGAAGGCGTAGCGCTCTCTGTCCTCGTAGAATTGCGCCAGGAAGGGATTCTCCTCGAACACTTCCAGGAGCAACTTCCATCCGAATGCCTCGTGAACCAGCCGCGCCAGCGTGGTCTTTCCCACCCCGATAGGGCCTTCGATCGCCACGTAGTAGTGTCCTTTCATGGAACAATCTCCTCGTCAATTGCAAAGGTGGAGCTCCTCCCGCACACGCACAGCGGGAGCGCGCCCAATTATATCATCGCACCCCGGCTCGGCTTAATTCCTGCCAACTCAACCCGACTGGAACCACCGAGCCCATCGGCAATCTCCGGATTCACATATCATGCAACTTGAGTTATAATACCACCAAGGTGCGAAAGATTTTCCGAACTGAGCTGGGTTCAAGGAGGTCTCATGTCCAGAGCAAGAGTGGGTGTCAATGGGAGAAATGACGTAGACTTCGGCGGTGCCGACTACGACGCCGTCAGAATAGCTCGCTTCGAATCCATGAAGATGCTGGGCAAAACCAGGCCGGAGGTGTTCCAGAAGCTCCGTCAGATAAACCCAGACATGGAATTCATCGTCCGGCTCTTCGACGATAGAATTGGCGCGGGGCATCATCCTACCCCGCAGGAATTCGTTGAAAGGCAACTCCCCATCATCAACAGGCTAAAGCCTTTCGTGCGCAAATTCGAAATCCTGAACGAACCAAACCACTACGAGCGATACGAAGGATGGGGCCCAACCGACGCCGACGCCAGGGATTTCCGATCGTGGTATTTCGAGGTTCTGCGTTTGCTCCGAAAAGGAGCGCCCTGGGCGGAGTTCGGGTTCCCCGGATTGGCGCTCAACGACCCGCACAGGGACATCCCCTGGCTCCAGATATGCAAGGACGCCGTCGAACAATCGGACTGGCTCGGTGTGCATTGCTACTGGCAGTACGACCAGATGACCAGCACCGAGTGGGGCATGAGGTTCGTCCTCTACCACAACATGTTCCCCAACAAAGCCCTGGAGATAACCGAATTCGGAGATTCAACCCCGAACGCCTCCGTGGACAAAATGGCCTCCGAGTACGTGAAGTACTACCAGTTGGTCTGGAACTACGATTACGTTCGATCCGCCAATGCGTTCATCCTTTCTTCGCCCGACCCAAAGTGGGATACCTTCGCGCTGGTGAAACATGGGAGAGAGATCAGCAAGGTAATCCACGCCATTGGGAGCATGGATAGGCCGCCGCTGACGGCGCCGAAGTACGGCGTTTCGTTCCTCGCAGTGCAGCACCCAACCCAGGTCCACCAAGGCGACCCGCTGACAGCGTCACTCAGGATAAAAAACGAGGGCACGCTGACCTGGTCACCGGGCGGGGAGCACCCCGTCAGGCTTGGATCGCATTGGATCAACGAAAGGGGCGAGCTCGTAATGCCGCCTCAGGACGTGCGGATACCGCTTCCATACGAAGTAGCCCCCCAGGAGACGGTCACCATTCAGGCCAAAGCCTATGCGCCTGAAGACCCAGGGCATTACACCCTGCAATGGGACCTGGTTCATGAGGGGATCGGGTGGTTTTCGCAGCAAGGGGCGCACACGTACAACGCAAAAGTGAAAGTCACGGGAGTCCCCAGGGCAAAAGAGCGCTTCTTCATGGAGACCGGGCATTGGGTTCGGGGAGCGTTCCTCCAGTTCTTCGAAGAATACGGCCTCGACATCTGCGGGTATCCGATCACAGACGAAATCATCGAGGACAAATTGCCGACCCAGTACTTCCAGAATCTGGTGCTCCAGCAATACGGGCCTGGGAAGATACGGCTCAAGCCCGCAGGAGCTGATTTGCTGGAGCTGAAGAGGAAGCTCAATTCCATGGAAACGATCCTGTACAACTACCAGCCGATTCCCATGCCCGCAATACGGGATATAACCGGAAGCCTTCCAGCCCGCCGGAGCGAGTTCATCAAGCGGGATGTGGAAAGCGTGCGATACCTGGTGATACACCACTCCGGAGTAGCACCGGAAATCGGGCCGGAGGAGATCGCAAGGGCGCACGTGAAGCGCTGGCCCGGCATCATGTACCACTATTTCATCGCCCAAGACGGGACAATTTACCAAACCAATCCACTGGAAGAGGTGGTGGACGACAAACCGTGGTTCATGAAAGGGATTCAGGTGTGCTTCGCCGGGGATTTCTCGAAATCGATTCCTACGGAGAACCAGATACTCTCCGGCTCGAAGCTCCTGGCGGCCTTGATCCAGAAGTACAAACTGTCTCCGGATAGCGTGGTCGGCATAAGCGAGCTTGCCCCCACGCAATCTCCAGGGAAGCAATGGCTCAGCGGCAAGAGATGGAAAGCCGCCCTGGAAGTGGCGGTCACCCGACTGTTGGCGCAAGCAGTGGAACCAACGGCGAAAGTCATCGCCGATCTGCAGCAATCGATCAACAACCTGAAGAACCGCATAGCCGAACTCAAAGAGGAAAACCGGAAGCTGAGAGCCTCGTTGCCCGGGCATGTCCAGGAACCGAAGACGGTGGACCTGACCGACTCCCTGCCGCGAGCATCGGACAAGTTCTACGCCCGCAGGCGGCTATCCGACATCAAGTACATCGTAATCCTCCACACCGCAACTCCTCACGACATCTCGGCGAAGGTTGCGGCAGAGTCGCACATCAAACGAGGGTACCCCGGCATAATTTACCACTACCTGATCCACCCGGATGGCACGATCGACAAAACCAATCCACTGGAAGCCGTGGCCGATCCGGGGCACATCTGGTCGATGGAAGGGGTGGTCATCAGCTTCGTCGGGAAGTTCGACGATACCATCCCGACCGAACGGCAGATCAAAGCGGGAGGGCAGTTGATCGCTTACCTCTTGCAAGAACTTGGGCTGGACGAGAACTCGGTCAAGGGGCTCCAGGAGATGGCCGAAGCCTCGCCTCCGGGGAAACAATGGCTCTCCGGCAAGAAATGGAAGAACCTCCTGCTCGAGAGCGTCCACGAAGCGGTGGAAGACGCCAGGCACTCTGCACCGCAGCCTTCTCCAGAAACCGCAGCAGAGCTGGAGAAAGCCCGACAAAAGATAAAGGAGCTTCAGTCCAAGCTGCAGCAAGCAGCCTACACAGAGCTCCAGCTCCAGCGCAGGATCGAACACCTGGAGGAGATAATCAAGAGCACGCCGTCCTCAGACGGAGACGAAACCCTGAAGGAAAAATTGCTGGAACTGCAGAAAGAGCGCGACGATTTGGAATCCCAACTGAGGGATGCGGAGACCACCATCGGCAAGCTGAAGGAGGAGATCGCCGAGCTGCAAAAGAAAGTCGACGACTTGAAAGAGCAGGTGAAGGAAGGGACGACCGCCATCAAGCCTCCACATATCGTCGATGTGGTCGACAAGTTGGAAAAGAACCCGGACAAGCATTACGACACACGGCCATTGAGCCAGATAACCCATATCTCAGTGCACCACAGCGCAACTCCAGCGAACATTTCCTTGGATTTGATAGCGAAATATCACGTGGAGACCCACGGGTGGCCGGGCATCGGATACCATTTCTACATCAAACCAGACGGAACGATTTACCAGACCAACCGGCTGGAAACCATATCCTACCACACCAGGGACAACAACTCGTACACCGTCGGCATATGCGTGGCAGGCACGTTCAACGATACCGTGCCCACACCTGCGCAGATGAACAGCGCTGCCCATCTCATCGCCTGGCTCATGGAGAAGCTCGACATCCCGCTGGAGAACGTCAAGGGGCACAAAGAATACGTTTCTACTCAGTGCCCTGGCGAGGAATGGCTGAAGGACAAACGATGGAAAGCAATGCTTTTCAAGCGGATCAAAGCAGTCCAGGAGGGCCTGTGGCCGGTCCCCAAGGTCATGGATCATTACGTACTCTTCTGGAGCAGAGATGGCGAATGGGCCAAGGACGAATGGGTCAAATCCGTGAACTACATCGGAGCTTTCAAGCCATCGGCCGGGTTCAAGGTGGAAGATGCGATGGCTTCCAAGCGTGTGCTGATCGTGGGTGGCCCGTCCGGAGTCAGCGAAGATGAAGAAAGAAGGCTGATCGACGCCGGGTGCAAGGTCGAACGGGTGGCCGGAGCAACCGAGGAAGAAACCATGAAATTGCTGGACAAGATGGCGAAGGAGGGCAAACCGTTCGACAAGCCATGAGCATCGAGCAAACCGAAACTTACAAAGTCCGTCTGGAGCATTTCGAAGGGCCCCTGGACCTGCTCCTGAAGCTGATAGAGCAGGAGAAACTGGACATAACTGCTATCTCGCTGGCGCAAATTGCAGGGCAATACCTGGAATACGTGCGGAAGTTACAGGATCTTTCCCCCCACTCGGTGGCCGAATTCCTGGCGATCGCCTCCAGGTTACTGTACCTAAAATCAAAATTCTTGCTGGAAGAAAAGGGTACGGACGGCGAAGAGGACAAGGAGGAAGACGAAGGGGAAGCTCTGGCAAGGCAACTTCGGGTCTACAAGGAATTCAAGGAGAAAGCGAAATTCCTGGCCGGGCTTGCCGAGCAAAAGCGAATTATGTTCGTCCGGATAGACCAGAACCCTCCACGACCTGCAAAACTCGATACCACCGGGCTCGACGTGTGGACTCTGAAGCGGATGATGGAGGCTTTGGAGAAAGAGGAGGACAACGCCACGGAAGTGGTGAAGATGGTGACCCCTCCTCCCGTCACCATCCACCAGCGAATCGATCGATTGCGAAAACTGCTGAAAAGGGTTTCGAGGCTGCCTTTCAGCCGCTTCGTGAAGAGAGCGAAGTCGAAGGTTGTGGTGGTGGTTTCCTTCCTGGCCGTGCTCGAGATGATCCGACGGAGGGAAGTGGTGGCCGAACAGCCAGAGCCATTTGGCGAGATCATGATCCTGAAGAATCCCGCGGCTCCCGCTGGCTACCAGCCGGGCGAAGGAACTGGCGAATAGAACTCCGCATTTGACGCACCCGGGCGAATGTCATTCTGAACCGAGACGATACCCAGTGTCATTCTGAACAGAGGCGAGCGCAGCGAGCCGAAGTGAAAAATCTCGCAGCGATCTTGACAAGCCGAGGGCACTCTTGAACAGCACCTTCAAGATTCTTCGTCGCTCACGCTACTAAGGAAACACTCGTGGGGGAGTTATATCAACGTAAAGATACGAAGACAAGCGAGGCGCAAAGACTTTTCGAAATTCTTTGCGCCTTGCGCAGCTTTTGCGTCCTGGCGTTCTTTTTCGGTCTCTCCCGACAGGTTTTCCTCCTGTTCGAGCAACGCCAGCCGCTGTGGACTTACTATTTCGGTAGGGGCGCAGCGTGCTGCGCCCCCGCCGGGCGAAGACGGAAATCTGCCATTACCGTTTGAGCAGCGCCACGTGCTGTGGACTTACTCAGAAGTACGAAAGGAACGATCGCTGGCGGTTTTCCTGCTTATGAAGTAAAATTTCCTGTGAACGCGTCACTATCGGAAAAGCATCCACCCGCTCGACGGAGGCAATTATGCGCAAGTCCATCGCAGAGAAGCTCGACGAATACTTCAGCAGGCTTGCGGTTTTCTATTTCTCCAGCCTCCTCGGGAGGAAATACTTCGTGACTTTCCGCGAATCGAAAGCCTACCTGGAGTCGTGCGGCTTTGGTGACGTGGAATCCTTTTTCCCTCCGCCGAAGGAACTCGACCGGGAGGTGAGCGAAATGCTACAGGGAGGCCCCGGCTGGTACACGTTGCCTACCTCGCTCCCAATCGGGATAAAGGAGAATGATCGCGTCCCGGTCAGGTTTTACCCCGCGCCCAAGGAAACCCCAAGCAAAGGAGGCGTCATCCTGCTCCACGGCCTGATGATGAGCAGCGACCTGCTGTTCAAACCGCTGATCCATGCACTCCACAAAGATGGATTCGACGTGCTCCTGCCTGCTGCACCTTTTCATTTCGACAGGACGCCGTCCGGCATTCAAAGCGGGGAATTCATCCTCGGCGCGCATTTCCTGCGAGCGGTGGACACCCTGCGCCAGGGAGTGACGGACGCCAGGGCGCTTCTGCACGCCTACAGGTCGCTGACCATGCAGCCGGCTGGCATCGTCGGGGTGAGCATGGGCGGGCTGATCGGAGGATGGCTCGACGTCCTGGAGGATGTGGATTTCAGCGTGCTCGTCGTTCCCGCGCTGCAATTCGAACCGACGCTGTTGCACCTGCCTCTGGGCAAAATCTGGCAGCGCAGAATCATGGATACCGACCTGCACGAGCACATGGAAGAGGTAACCGGGTGGATGAAGTGGCTCGAACCGGCTTCCCATCCGTTGAAATCGAACCCCGAAAGCGTTTTGCTCCTGGTCGGGAAGTACGACCGAATAGTGAGCCTGACGGAGCTTTCGCCGGAAGGAGAGATCCGCGAGTGGAAAGGGGTCACCGTGGAATATCTGCCCCTGGGGCACGTGGGGGTGGCGCTGTCGCTTGGCGCGGTGAGCATCGTGGCAGATTGGGCGTCGGGAAGAGCGGCGGAGAAAGGGACTGGAGGATTGTGATGAGGACGAGGAAGATCTTTTGGGCACTTCTGATAGCCCTGTCGATCCTGGCTACGGCTTTCCCCGTGAGTGGGAATGGCGATCATCTGGATCTCCTGGTGTTCGATGGGCCGATAACGCCCGTTTTCGAACGGTATATCGAACACGGCATCGCGACGGCCCAGAAAGACGGTGCCGAAGCCCTGATCATCAAGATGGACACGCCCGGCGGATCGGTCGACATAACTCACAAGATCGTGCAAGACATCCTCAACTCGCCCGTGCCGGTCGTCGTCTACATTGCGCCCTCAGGAGCGCATGCCGCTTCCGCCGGAACGTTCGTGACGCTCGCAGCGCAGGTGGCAGCGATGGCTCCCGGAACCACAATCGGCGCTGCCAGCCCGATATCGAGCGAGGGCAAGGACCTGGAAAAGACGCTGAAGAAGAAAGTGACCAACGTCCTGGCAAAGGACATCCGAAACCTGGCGGAAAGGCGGGGTCAGAAAGCCGCAGATTGGGCGGAGAAAGCGGTCACGGAAGCTCAGGCCGCCACAGCCAAGGAAGCGCTGGAAATGGGCGTGGTGGATTTCGTGGCGGACGATGTGATCGATCTCCGGGACAAAATGGACGGCATGAAAGTCACAGTTCAGGGGAAGGAGGTGGTGCTGCACACGAAGGGACTGCCAATCCGGAAGATACCCATGAGCCCTCTGGACGCCTTCCTGAACGCCATCACCAGCCCGACAATAGCGGCCATACTGCTCACGCTCGGGATCAATGGGTTGATTTTCGAACTGGCGAGCCCCGGAGCGTACCTGCCTGGGATCATCGGCGCGATATGCCTGCTGCTTTCGTTCTACGCCCTCGGA
Source organism: Anaerolineae bacterium (assembly GCA_027016315.1). Lineage (GTDB taxonomy): Bacteria > Chloroflexota > Anaerolineae > S016-19 > S016-19 > S016-19. The sequence goes on from JALWAP010000226.1 coordinate 18,817, forward strand.
GCGCTGAACGCCAACTATACAGGGCTTCTCTTCATCGCCCTCGCGTTCCTTCTGTTCATCGTCGACATAAAAGCCCCAACCCACGGAGTGCTGACGGCCGGGGGTATCGCTTCGTTCATCTTCGGTTCGATGGTCCTTTTCAGCACCCCGTACACGAAGGTTCCGTGGGCTGCCATCATCGGCCTTGCATTCGGCACCGGGGCGTTCTTCCTCTTCGCCATCGCTGCGGCGGTGAGGACGTACAGGAAGCGCCCTGTCACAGGGCAGGAAGGGCTCATTGGGATGGTGGGGGAGGCGAGAAGCCGCCTTGCGCCGGAAGGGATGGTACTGGTGCATGGCGAACTCTGGCAGGCCGTAGCCGAAGATCCGCCCATCCGGAAAGGAGAAAGTGTAGTGGTGACCGGGATCCACGGGCTGAAGATAAAAGTACGGAGAGCGAACAAAGCCTCTGCCACTAGCCAGGATGGGGGAAAGCAAGCGTAGCTCCGAGTGCAAATTTCAAGAAATCCGGCTTCTACTTCGCAACAAGGAGATGAACGATGAGCCTACAAGCTGTGCTCTGGGCGATACTGGGATTCGTTGGAGGGGCGCTTGTGTCCGCACAGGTTTCTGCGAACACGGTGCTACAGCGCTACGTCGGGTTTTGGGATGGGATTCTCTTCATGAACCTGATCGGAATGCTGACCGCTGCCGTCATCATTGCCTTTGCAGGCAAGGGGAACTGGTCGGCGATAGCGCACGCGCCGTGGTACAGCTTGCTCGGCGGTGCCATGGGCGTTTTCATCGTGGCGATATCCACGTTCATCGTGCCGAGGATAGGCGTGCTGGCCGGGATCTCCGTGTTCCTGTTCGGGCAAATGCTCTCCGCCACCCTGATCGACACCATCGGGGCGTTAGGGCAGCGATCGATACCGATTTCGTTCGAGCGGGCGCTTGGGCTGATACTGCTTTTGGTAGGGTCATGGCTGGTGCTGGCAAGAGGATGAAAAAGCCTCCCTTCAAGCCCACGCACCGGCCAGTCATGTCAGATCCTCCCGTCTACGTCCACTTGCGGCTCAATGCGGCAGGAAGAAAAACGCCAAAGCGATGATCAGAAAGACGCTGATCAGTTGCACGCCTTCCATCCAGTTGCTCTCCCCATCCTGCGAGATGAAAACGGCGATGATGACTGACGAGGCCAGCGCGGCGAGCTCGAAAGGATGGAAAATGAGGTTAAGAGGATGGTCGCCCAGGAACAGGCTGATGAACACCAGCAGAGGTGCCACGAATAGCGCTATCTGAATCGAAGAACCCAGCGTGATCTCCAGGCTAAGGTCCATTTCGTCCTTGGAGGCAACGGTAATCGCCACGAAATTTTCGGCTGCGTTCCCGACTATCGGTATCACGATTATGCCGACGAAGAACTCCGAAATCCCCAGCGAGGCCACCGTTGGTTCCACGGCCCCCACCATGATCTCGCTCAGCCAAACGATGAACAGAGTGTCGATCGTGAGCACGATCAGCGCCTGGGTGAGGCTCAACCGTGCCTCTTTCTCCTCCTCGGCAGACCTGGAAAGGCTATAACCCATGCCGAAGACCAAGTTTAGCAGGTAGGTGATGATCATCACTGCAGCGACCCCCAGGCTCAGCTCTTCCACGACGGCACTTTCAGCAGGAACAGTGTGGTAGAAAATGGCCGGTATCGCCAAAGCGATGACAGCCAGAGTAAGCTGGGTGGAAGACAGCCCCGCCGTGGTGCGGTCGAATTTCTGAATCCCGTTCCGAAGGCCTCCAACCAGCAACGCCCCGCCAGTCACCAGCAGAACGTTGCTGATTATCGATCCGGTGATGGACGCTTTGACCAGGTCGAGCAAGCCCGCTTTTATCGCCACAAGCGTTATGATCAGCTCAGCTGCGTTCCCCAACGAAGCGTTCAACAGCCCACCGATTTTCGGGCCGGTATGTACGGAAAGCTCTTCCGTGGCATCCCCCATGATCTTGGCAAGCGGGATGATGGCGAGAACAGACAGAAAGAACACCAAGGTCGGAGGCCAATGAAGGTAATTCCCGGCGATGACGACGGGAACGGCAAGAAGCAACCACGTAAACGGATCGGTCTTTGAAATCAGGCGCACTAATCACTCTCCTTTCTGTATCCCGATTGGTGTTTTCTCTTCTCCTCGTACATTTTCCTGTCCGCTTCCGCGAGGATTTCCTCGATCGGCTTGTTGATGGTCGGCTCCCAGTGTGCAGACCCGATGGAGAGGGTTATGGGGAAAGAAACGAGATTCTGAATAGTAGGGTCATCGGAGATCCGGCGCTCCAACCGCTCCTTAATGAAGTCGGTTTGACCATCGGTCTCCAAAAGCATGGCAAGGAATTCATCGCCGCCATACCTTATCACCACATCGCTTGCCCTGAGCTCCCTCTTCAAGAACTGAGCAACCGCCTGGAGCACTTTGT
>JALWAP010000227.1 GCA_027016315.1 Anaerolineae bacterium
CCCATGTTCACCGCCTCCCTGGCCAATGAGATTTTCTGCGACAATCCCAATAGCCTTATCCCGCATTGAAATTCTAACATCAACGAACATGCGAGTCAAAAACTCCGGAGTTTTTCGAGCGGCTGGAGAAGGAAAAGTTTCAGCGGTGTCCCGGTGACGGTATCTCCACCGCCCTATCTTTCGGAAGTTCTCCACCTGGGCAAACAACCGGGAGCCGCATCCCGTTAGATGGAGAGTAAAGACCCACTTTGATTACGGAAGCAGACGACACTGCCTTCCGACCAAGCTTCATTTTATCGACTATCACAACGGAAGCAGGCCACAAGAAAGTCGGGAACCTGCCGTTCATGGGAGGTGAATCCACCTGATACACGATCTTCCCGGAGGGATCCAACAGGTGAACGAACACTTTGAAATCGGTATCCGTCTCCCCAAGCGATTCCCAATACAGCACCAGGTTCTCTTCGGAGGTCCACTTGTAAGCCTTCAACTCGGCCACATTCCCGAACTTGCATCCCAATGGATGGGCGTCTTCAGGCACCGAAGGCCACTTTTGCGGGACACATCCAACGTACCCGGCCAGCCCGACGCTCACCGGATTGCCGTGAGAATCCACTCCTTTGACAGGAACGGCTTGCCTGTGCTCATAAAGGAATGCCCCAATCTCCACGGCAAGCTTTGTCGGAGGTGTGACCGAAGCGGGAACCCTGATTCGATATTCGTCGCAAAGCAACTTTCCAGGAGGCATTACGGAGGTGGCAACCTTCCCTTCGCCGGGGTATGTATTGAAGTTTACCAAACGCTTTCCGGCTCCGACATCTCCCTCCCAAAGGTGCACGAAAATGCTGTAGTTCTTCTTCGTCGGGTGCAGCAGTTTCCAACATGCTTCAACCCTGACGGCGTCACCAGGGCGGACATCGCGCGGGCTCAAGCGCACGCCCACAAGCTCGAAAACACCATCGTACACCCAGTTCAGTTTCTTCAGCCCAGGGGGAGCAGAGGAAGAAAACGCAGGAGCGGCATAAACCGGGCGTATGTACTTCAACGGGACAATGATGGCAAGCGTCAAAAGCACCCCTGAGACCACAATAGCAATGTAGTTCCTCACTCGAGGGCTACGGATTGACATCAGCCACACGGAGCTGGAAGCACCGATGGCACTTATCCCAACGAAAAGGTGACGCCCCTGCATCCCCTTTATCGCCCCGGAGGTATAAATGAAAGCGGCGATCCCTACTACCAGCCAGGAAGCGATCAGCACGACGGAGGTCGCCTCTCTTCGCATCCCTCGCTTCCACATCGCCGCCACACCTGCCACAAACCCCAACGCGACCGCCACCGAGAACAGATCGTACAGCGTGTACATCCATTGTCCCATGAGCACGTTGAACCCGCCGAATACACCCCAGAAAGAGTACCTGAACCCTCGGAAAACACCTTTCGTAAATATCTCCGTCAGGCTCATGGGGTTGGGAGTTGCCTGTGTCATCGTTATCATCTGGGTAAGCCCGGTCCAATCCCCGTAAAGGGCTACATTTCTCACGAACCACCACCCCGAGACAGCAGCGATGGAAACACCCAGAAGCAACGCTTTCCACAGCAGTTCCTTTGTGGGTTCTTTCATCAACCACCACTCAGCGAGCAAACCGAGGAATGCGATCGGTATCAATGTGACCGCCGTCAGCTTGCTGAGCATGCCCAACCCGATGAGCAGCCCCATGAACAGACACCTTTTACAGGTAAACCCTTTCTTCACGCCGGCAACGAGGAAAAGGAAAAACACCGTACCGAGAAGGATGACGAGGTTGTCGTTGTTCACAGACGCCGAGATGAACAAGAACATCGGGTCGAAAGCCACTAACGCGGAGGCAAGCAGAGCTGCTCCCTTGGAACCGGTAGCGACGAACGCTATCTTCCATGTAAGTAGCACGGTCATCGCTCCAAGCAGCAACGAGAAGAACCTGATGGCATACACCGTCAAAACCTGCCCGTGCCAGGGGAATTTCTCAGCCGCCGTGTGAACAAACCGGTTTTTGTTCCCATGGCCAAGGGGAAGGCCCTTGAGGGAATGCGGGTTTTCTATCAACCTTACGGATGTGTGGGTACCATCGGGGAGGTCGAGCATGAGAGTGGATATCAGCACGTAGTACAGGGGAGGCTGAACGGTTTCCCACTTGAGCAATTCGGCGTAAGATTTGTTTTGATCCGGAAGTTTCTGATACCGGGCGACGAAAGACGCATACAGGTAGTGGGAGACCTCATCCGAAGGCTCGAAAACAGGTGTAGACAGCATGTAGATCACGCCCACTACCAGGAACAGAAGTACAATCAGATACTCACCACTCTTGATGCGTCTCAACTTTGGCCTCTCCTCGAGCATTGCTCGCCGGCACTGGATTTTTGAAATTATAACATCCGGAGAGCACTACACACAAGAGTGGCGTGTATATGCCTGGTCCCGGGAAAGAGTTCACACTGCGGAATGCAGGGCATGTTCCCCAACGGCGATTGGACAGCTTTTTAATCTCGGCACGCCTCACTTGCTACCGGCCTTTGACCAAACAAAAGCCGGTTGGTATACTTGAGCGCGTTGGTTGGCAAAATTTTGGCCCTACCGGGAGGAAATCATGCCGAAGAGATTCCCAACGCACGGTTATTGCTTCGTCTGTGGCGACGAAAACCCGAAAGGGATAGGCGCATCGCTCTGGGTCGACGAGGATGACAACACGGTTTTCACGGAAATCGTCTTCACCAGGGAGCAGCAGGGGCCTCCCGGGCATGTCCACGGCGGCGCGCAGGCGGCTGTTCTGGACGAAGTGATGGGCATGTCGGCATGGTGGAACGGTTACAAAGTCCTTTCCGTTCATCTGGAGGTGGATTACAAGAACCCCGTGCCGCTGGGAGTCAAAGTCAGGGTTTCCGGGCGCGTTAGCACGGCCGAGGGCGACAAAGTATACACCGAAGGCGAAATCGTCCTGCCGGACGGCACCGTGGCGTCCACCGGGCGAGGGATCTACGTGAATTCCCCGGAGGCAATTCAGGGGTTCCTGGAAAAGCTCGGCATGGACGCAAAAGCTTACTCGGAGATGTTCCGACAACTGAGATGATCTACAGATTCGAGACGTTCCTCAACCATCCAAACCGCACCGTGGCGGTACTGGCGCTTGTAGCCCTGATCCTGGCGGGAGTGATCATCGGCGGGCTGTACGTGGCGCTGCTTGGGCCGATGCTCGCGATCGCCTCTGCAATCGCGCTGATCGGGGCATTGGTGATGCTCACCAGCGTGGAGTGGGGCCTTTACATCCTGTTGTTCCTGATAGGCACACTGCCGTTCGCCGCGATGCCGTTCAAGCTGGTGCTCAGGCCTACCTTCCTCGATCTGGTGCTGCTGACGGTTTTCTTCGTGTGGTTCGTGGAAATAGCAACCGCCAGGAAGCAGGACCTCCAATTCTCGAGGCTCGGGTTCCTGGTGCTGGTCTTCATCGTCCTGGCGATCTTCTCGTTCGTGGCGGGCCTGGGGCATTCCAGCCTGACGCCAACGGTGCTCCGCAGGTTCACGGAAATGCTCCTGAGCATCGGGCTGTTCTTCGTTGTGGTCGATGTGTTGCGCGACGAAAGATCGCTGCGGAACCTGACGAGGGCATTGATAATCTCAGGATTCCTGGCGGCGACCATCGGCGTCGCTTTCTATTTCATACCGAAAGCATGGACAGTGGCTATACTGGACAAGCTTGCAAGGTTTCAGTACCCCGGCGGCTACGGCGCCCTGCGCTACATCAACGACGACCCACACAACCCGATGAGGGCAATCGGCACAGCGATCGATCCGAACGTACTCGGCGGGATGATGGTGCTTTCTGCAGGGTTGTTGGCACCCCAGCTCAGTTCCTCGAAGCCGGTCTTTCCGCGGTGGTTCAATTACCTGGCGCTCGGTATGGAATTTCTGTGCGTTTTCCTGACATATTCCCGCGGTTCTATGCTGGGGATGCTCGTTGCGCTGACGGTTCTTGCCGCAGTGAAGTACCGGCGCCTGATCTGGGTCGGGCTGCTCGTGATCGTTTCGCTGTGGTTCCTGCCATGGACCCAGGCATACATGCACCACTTGATCGCCGGTTTCCACGGGCAGGACAGGGCAACTCAGATGCGCTTTGGCGAATACAGGGATGCCATCCGGCTGATATCTCAGTATCCGTGGATCGGCGTCGGGTTCATCGATACGCCGGAGATTGGCTCTTACATTGGCGTTTCCAGCGTGTACCTGCTCATGGCGGAAGAAATGGGGCTGGTGGGGCTTTCCGTGTTCCTTGCCATCATCGCCGGGTTCTTCGTTGCAGTGACGCGTGGATGGCGTCGATTGCACCACAATCCGGAGAGGGAAGCCATACTTCTTGGAACCGCTGGGGCAGTAGCGGGCGGCATGGTCGGTGGGCTTTTCGACCACTACCTGTTCAACCTGGTGTACCCGCACATGGCGATGCTCTTTTGGATCTTGATCGGCTTGGGTGTGGCGGCGGCGAGGCTCTCCGAAGAGGAACCCTGAAAGGAAACCGTCAGATGCCCCAAGATGACGACCTCCGGGAGACGGTACGCTCCTACGACGAACATGCCCAGCAATACGCAGACGAATGGTTCGACAAACCGCTTGCCGCTCACATTCGCTCGTTTGCCGCAACGCTGCGCCCAGGAGCGAGGGTTTTGGACGCGGGAGGTGGGCACGGCAGGGATTCCGCCGAGCTGGCGAAGCGGGGTTTCAAGCCGTGCCTTCTGGATCTTTCCGCCGGGTTGCTGGCCGAAGCGCGGGCGCGTGGAGTGGATGTGTGCATGGTGCAAGGGGACCTTAGAGCGCTTCCTTTTCGAGATCGATCCTTCGACGGCGTTTGGGCCTGCGCTTCGCTCGTGCATCTGGAACGCGCTCAGATACCGGGGGCGCTCCGCGAATTGCACCGGGTGACATGTGAAGGCGGGACTCTGTTCATTTCCATGAGGGTCGGGAGCGGGGAGGGATGGGAGATGTGGAATGGGCTCCGGCGGTTTTACACCTACGTACAACCGACCGAAGCAATCGAGCTGCTGGAGGATGCTGGCTGGAGCGTTCCGTGGTGGGGAGTGGAGCGAAGCAGGTGGTTTAGCGCGATAGGCACGAAAGAATGAAACTGGTAAGGAAAATCTTCGTCCTGCTGCTGGTGCTGGTTGCCGTTGGAGCGGCTCCCGGGGCGTTAATGGGAAGGGCGTACAAGGAGTCCATTTACGCCGACCCGAAATCGGCGCCTAAGGCTCCCGTAGCCATAGTCTTCGGCGCGGGGCTGTGGCCTGGTGGCAAGCTCAGTCCGATGCTGGAGGATCGGGTCGACATGGCTATCGAGCTATACCGGCTCGGGAAGGTGAAGAAAATCCTCATGAGCGGCGACAACCGTTTCGTCTACCACAACGAGCCCGGCAGCATGGCCTCGTACGCCGTGAGGATGGGCGTGCCGAAATCAGATCTCGTGCTGGACTACGCCGGGCGCAGGACTTACGACACCTGCTATCGCGCTCGGGAGATATTTGGTGTGAGGAAGGCAATCCTGGTCACGCAAGGGTATCACATGCCCCGGGCGCTTTTCACGTGCAATCGACTTGGGGTGGAGTCGGTCGGTGTTCCATCCGATCAGCGTCGGTATCCTGCGTACCTGTATGTCAGATACCGCTTGCGGGAGGCGTTGGCTTCTGCCAGGGCAGCCGTGGATGTGTACTTGCTCAAGCCTACTCCGGTCCTCGGGCCTAAGATCGATATCTGGGGCGACGGACGCTGAGATTCGCGGGGGATTTCTCCTCATCGCATTCCACGTTTATAATTCCCTCTTGCAAAGATAACAGCAACAGAAACAAGGGTGGGTATGAAGAAATACTACATGTGGGTTATAGGCTGCCAGATGAACCTGGCAGACGCTAACAAAGTCGCTGCGAGACTGGAGTCACTCGGCTACGTCCCGACCGACAGGGAATCGGACGCCGATGTGATCGTGCTTAATACGTGTGTGGTCCGGCAGAGTGCAGAGGACAAAGCGGCAGGCCGAATAAGTTCGCTGAAAGCGATCAAGAAGGAAAGGCCAGAGACGGTGATCGCCGTGATGGGATGTCTTGTCGGCAACAAACCTTCTCCAAAGCTAAGGGAGCGGTTCCCGCACGTGGATGTCTTCATGCCCCCAGCCGATCCGGAACCGCTCGTGGAGTTCCTGGAACGTCGGTTGCACGAGCGTGCTCCCGAAGGAGAAACCCCGTGGGCACAATCACTGCGATTTCAATCCATGAAAGAAGGCGTCCAGCCGGTCACGGCTTTCGTTCCGATCGTCTACGGGTGCTCCCATGCCTGCACGTACTGCATAATCCCGTATCGCCGTGGGCCGGAACGCAGCCGCCCCGCACAGGAGATCGTCAAAGAGGTGGAAGATCTCGTCGCACAGGGAGTGCATGAGGTAACGCTGCTGGGGCAGATCGTGGACCGGTACGGAGTCGACTTGAGAAAAGCCGATCCATCAGCGCCGGACCTGGCCGATCTACTCAGGATGATCCACGGGATCGAAGGGCTTTGGCGGATACGCTTCCTCACGAGCCACCCGAGCTACCTCGACGACAGGATACTGGATGCCGTGGCGGAACTGCCGAAAGTCTGTGAGCACATCGAGGTGCCTGTTCAGGCAGGCGACGACGAGGTGTTGCAAAACATGAAGCGTGGATACACTGCCGAGGAATATCGAGCGCTGGTGCATAGGATTCGTGAAAGGATTCCAAACGCATCCATTGCCACCGACATAATCGTCGGATTCCCTGGCGAGACGGCAGAGCAGTTCCAGCGTACCTACGACTTGATGGAAGAAC
>JALWAP010000228.1 GCA_027016315.1 Anaerolineae bacterium
GATGCTGCCGGAATCCCCTGGGATCAGATCCAGCTTCACCAGGTTGGCTTCGTTCCTGGCGAACAACGATGCAACCTTGATTGCCTTGAGGAGCGCCTGGGTTTCTGCTATGGCTTTGGTTTCGTATTCTTTCGGGATGATGGCTCTGTAATCCGGGAATTTCGCATCTATCAGTTGGGAGACGAAGGTAACTTCCTGGTACGCGCCGCCTTTGTCCGAGCTTCCTTCGCCTTCCAGATGGAACACTGCCTGGTTCTGCAGGTCGCTGACCCGAATTTGCACCAGCGAGCCTTCCTTTGCGTCCCCGCTTATCCGGGCGAGCTCTGCCATGGCTTTTGCAGGCACGAGCACACGGAAGGGGCTTTCCACTGGGACTTCGGTTCGGGCCGTCCTGAGGGCGAGCCTGTAGCCATCCGTAGCGGCCATGGTGAGGAGGTCGTCCTGCACTTCGATGTGAATGCCCATGAGCGCAGGCCTGGATTCGTCCGCGGATGCTGCGAATGCCGTCTGAGCGATCATTTTCTGCAGGATGCCCACTTCCACCATCAGAGAATGCCCGTCATCCCCCATTGGGATTTCGGGGAACTGGTTCGGATCGATTCCGTTGATCACCGCAGTGTAGTCGCCGCATTTCAGGTGGAGCTTCATCGTTCTCACTTCCAGCCCCATGTTCACTTTCTCCGGCGGAAGGGACGAGACGAAATCGGTCAGTATCCTGGAAGGGACGACGACTCCACCCTCTTCCGCCACCTCCGCTCCTATCCAGCAATGGATGCCTATTTCCAGGTTCGTGGCCGAAAGTCGGAGTCGATCTTCCTCGGCGGTTATCAGCACGTTGCTCAAGACGTCCAGAGTGCTCCTAAGTGCCACGGCTCTGTTCACAACAGACAGACCTTTGCTGAGGTTTTCCTGCAGGCAGGAGAGATTCACGATTCACCTCCTCGAATGCTCAAAGCTACGAACTTCTTTTCTACCTTGCTCCGCATTATAGCGCATAAGAGAATCTGGGACAAGCTCTTTCTTTGCTTTTGGGCGTGAGTTCGTACATGTCGTGGGCTACGAGCTTCGTCTTCTGATCCTGGTCATCGGAAGGTGAAACGTTGTAGAATGTCACCGCACATGTCACGATTGTGGAGGATCGATAGCATGAGGCTCGAATGGAATGAAAAGAACGGTCGCCTCGAGGCTTTGCGGACCGAAAACGGAGAGAATTGGATAGCGGATACAACCCCGGAACCGTTCTCGATCCCCGGCGTTGCATCCGTTCCATCGCTCGAACGCATGGAGCGGGAAAGCCGCGGTGGCATCGAGAAAGTGGTCTTGCGCTGGAGCCTGGGCGACCTTGGCATAATCGAAGAATTTCTGGTGCAGGAGGATGTGGTCAGCAGGAGGATCAGCCTTGTCAACCGCGGAGACCACACGCTCAAGCTGGAAGGCGTTCGCCTGCTGGTTGGCAGGCTTGCCCATGGAGACCCGAGCGCCACCTTTTTCTCTGCGCCCGGTAACAATGTTCGGCCACGTGTGCCGGTGTCGGCGCTCCCCGAAGCCCCAAGGGCACGCCATACCCGGTTCGCACCATCTGCCCAATACCGGTGGGATCAGCCTTTCGAACCGTCGCCGGACATGTCGCCCGGACTGCTGGCACTGCACGACCCTGAGGCGGCCGAATCCATCTTCGTCTGGTACTGGAGCGAAGTGGAAAACGCGGTAGCGGGCATTTCGGTAGAGAAGGGAGCCGTCTCGCTGTACCATGACCTCTCCCTGGCCGCGTGGCTCGAACCGGGGCAATCGGTATCTGGCGGGACCCAGTACCTAATGCTGCATGGAGGCACATGGACAGACGCACTGCAGGCGTACCGGGGCAGGCTCACTGCTCAAGGACTTATTCCCCTCTACGGTCCCGAGCCACCTGAGTGGGTCAGGAACGCGGCAATCTTCGAGACACATCCCGGGCTTTTTGGAGGGTTCAGGGGGCTTGAAAAGGAGATCCCCAGGCTCGCGGCCACTGGGTTCAACGTCCT
>JALWAP010000229.1 GCA_027016315.1 Anaerolineae bacterium
TCGACAAGAACGTCCAGGATCTGGACCTGGCGGAATGCGCCATGCTGGCGGCGCTGCCCCAGTACCCGGCCAGGAACCCGATAGACGCACCGAAAGCGGCCAAGCGGCGGCAAAAGAAAGTGCTGGATTCCATGGTGGAGGCGGGCTACATCACCGAAGCCCAGGCTAAAGCCGCCTACGCCGAAAAGCTGAAGATACGGAAGTCGGTGCTCGAGCGGTTCCACATCGAGGCGCCTCATTTTTCGCTGTACGTGCGGCAACTGCTGGAAGAGCGCTTTGGCCCAAACTTGGTGTACGGCGGTGGGTTGAAGGTGTACACCACGCTGGACTGGGACCTCCAGCACGCGGCTCAGTGCATTGCCAGGCTCAGGATTGCCGACCTTCGGCATGAAGAGCCGGACGAGAAAACCAGGAAAGACTGTGCGGAGTTCCTGGACATAAAGTTCTACGATGGCAGGAAGAAGGACGAGGATCACAACGTCTCGAACGCCGCGGTGGTGGCGATAAGGCCGAAGACCGGCGAAATACTGGCTATGGTCGGAAGCCTGGATTACTACAACAAGGACATCGATGGAGAGGTGAACGTGGCGCTTGCATCGCGTCAGCCCGGGTCGTCGTTCAAGCCGTTCACGTACATGACGGCGTTCGCGACCAAGAAATACACCCCGGCCAGCATGGTGTTGGACGTGCGCACCGCGTTCCCCGATCCACCGAACCCGCCATACGTGCCAGAGAACTACGATCGGAAGTACCATGGGCCGCAGAGTTTCCGACAGGCGCTTCAACGATCGTACAACATCCCTGCTGTGTGGGTGATGAGCAAAGTCGGGGTTGGGAACGTCATCAGGACCGCCCACAAGATGGGTATCAACACCCTCAACAAGGATCTGAACTTCTACGGTCTCAGCCTGACGCTGGGGGGCGGCGAGGTGAGGCTCCTGGACATGGCCTACGCTTTCAGCGTCTGGGCTAACAACGGCGTCATGGCCGGGCGTCCGGTTCCGCACCCAAGGGAAGGATTCAGGAAGCTCGATCCGGTGGCGATCCTGTTGGTGAAAGACCGCAACGGCAAAGTGCTATGGGAGTACAAGCGGCCGGAGACCAGGCGGGTGGTCAGCGAGCAACTTGCGTACTTGATGAACAACGTGCTCTCCGATACCAAAGCCCGCCTTGCGGCTTTCGGGAGGTTCAGCAAGTACCTGGAGTTGCCAGATCGCCCGGCGGCTGCGAAGACCGGCACCACCAACGATTACCGGGATTCGTGGACCATAGGCTACACGCCGGACCTGGCCGTGGGGGTCTGGGTCGGGAACAGCGACAACACCCCGATGGTGCACGTGCCGGGTTCGCTGGGCGCCGCGCCGATATGGCACTACGTGATGGAGTGGTATCACAAAGGAAAGCCGGTGCACAAGTTCGTCGAGCCGCCCGGCATCGTCCACGAAACGGTGTGCTGGCCTTCCGGCCTGAAGATAACGCCGGAATGCCAGAAGACGGAGAAAGAGGTCTTCATTGCCGGAACCGAACCACAGCAGCCGGACAACGTCTGGCAGGCGTTCGAAATCAACAAAGTGAACGGCAAGCTCGCAACGCCATACACGCCGCCGGAGTACCGGGAGAAGAAAATCTACATGATCCTGCCTCCGGAGGCCGCCGATTGGATTCGGGAGAACCACATCCCGCAACCTCCCAAGGAATACGACGACATGTTCGGTCCCGGGCCTGTCGATCCGTTCGTGGGTGTTGCGCAGCCTAAGCCGTACAGCTACGTCCATGGCGTGGTGCAGATCACCGGGAACGCAAGGCAGGACAATTTCAAGTTCTACAGGGTCGATGTGGGGCAGGGGATAAAGCCCACCAGTTGGCAGACGCTCACAGGGGAGCAATACCATCAGGTGCAGAACAACGTGCTCGCCACGTGGGATACCACGAACCTGAACGGCCTCTACACCATACGGCTGTCGGTCATGCGGGGGGATGGCGGCGTGCGGGAGACCACGGTGCCGGTGGTCGTGGACAACAAACCGCCGGAGGTGAAGATCACCCACCCCGAGCAGAACGCCGTGTACGTGATGGAAGAGGACGAACAGGTCAACGTCCAGGCGGATGCCAAGGACGATTGGGCGATGGATCACGTGGACTTTTACATCGACGGGCACAAGTTTGCCGAAAGCACTGTGCCTCCGTACAACCAGCGATGGCGGATAACCATGTCGGACACCGTACCGGTACCGAACACCATCATCACCAAGACGAAGACCATCACTCAGCCGGACGGTTCCGTCGTTCCGGTGCAATACACCTACAGCCAGGTGACCAAGGACGAGCTCGGAAGGCTGGTGGAAACTTTCTACAACGGCATGACGATCATCTCCGATACCCATGGGTACACGGAAACCCACGTGATTACGGTCACGGCGGTGGACAAGGCCGGAAATTCCACCACCTCGGAGCCGGTCAGGATCCGGGTCAAACACAAAGAGGAAAAGAAGAAAGAGAAAGCAACCGGCTCCCTGAATCCTGGGCCTGTTGCATCCGAAGATACAGGGGGAAAAGATGGAATCGGAAAATCGCTTGGAGAAACTGTTGCAGACCTACCCCGTGGTTCTCGGGGATGGAGCGATGGGAACCATGCTCCAGAGCCTTGGGCTGGGGCCTGGAGAGGTACCTGAGCTTTGGAACAAGGAGCACCCGGAAAAGGTTCAGAGCGTCCACAAAGGATACGTAGAGGCCGGGTCGCAGTTCATTCTCACCAACTCCTTCGGTGGCACGCGCTATCGGCTTGCGATGCACGGGCTCGAGAACCAGGTGCGGGAGCTCAACAGGCTCGCGGCAGAGATCGCCAGGGAAATCGCCGGGGACGAGATCGCCGTCGGCGGCTCCATGGGGCCCACGGGCGAGTTCATAGAGCCGCTTGGCACTGCCACGTTCGAAGATCTGAAAGAAGCGTTCGCAGAGCAGGCTGCGGCATTGGTGGAAGGCGGTGTGGATTACCTACACGTTGAAACGATGAGCGCTCTGGAAGAAGTGCATGCTGCCATAGAAGGCATCCGCTCGGTCACGGATAAGCCGATCATCGCAACCATGACATTCGATACGCACTATCATACCATGATGGGGGTTTCTCCTCAGCAGGCGGTGACCACCATCAGCCAGTGGGATGTGAGAGTTGTCGGAGCGAACTGCGGCAACGGCCCTGAGGAAATCATTCGGGTCATCGGAGAGATGAAGGAAGTGGCGCCGGACGTTCCGCTGATCGCCAAGGCCAACGCTGGCCTCCCCAGGATGGTGCACGGGAAAACGATCTACGACGCCACCCCAGAGGTGATGGCCGACTACGCCAGAAAAGTGATGGAAATCGGCGTCAAAATAGTGGGGGCGTGCTGCGGGAGCACTCCGGCGCACGTAAAAGCCATGAGGAAGGCTGTGGACGAGTTCATCGCCAGGCTGTAAACCGTTTGCAGCGGGTTTTCGGTGGAGTATTTCGGTGCCACGCGTGCCGCCGCGGGATCTGGGGACGCGTGTCTGAGTACTCTCCAGAGCGCCCCTTATCCAGTGAACTGTCCACAAGCAGCTTTATGGCCTGTTTCCCTCGGAACAGCTCTTCTTGTGGTTGGGTTATTTCCTTAGATCGACCGTGATTGCGTTGGTGTTGGGCTGGTAGGTCGGTGCGCCAACAGACTTCGTGGCTCCGGCAGAGGGATGTGCTATACTCGTTGATGGGAGATCATCCCTGGGAACGGACGAGGTTCGAAATGAAACACAAAATCATACAGCCTGAGGAGCGGAAGTTTCAGCTCGTGGCTCCATACGAGCCAACCGGCGACCAGCCGGAGGCGATTCGGAAGCTCGTGGAGGGGCTGAAAAAAGGCTACAAACACCAGACCTTGCTCGGCGCCACTGGCACCGGCAAGACTTTCGTCATGGCGCACGTCATCCAGGCCGTTCAGCGCCCTACGCTGGTCATCGCACACAACAAAACCCTCGCCGCCCAGCTTTACAGCGAGTTCAGAGAGTTCTTCCCTTACAACGCCGTGGAGTATTTCGTCAGCTACTACGATTACTACCAGCCAGAAGCGTACCTGCCGAAACAGGACCTGTACATCGAAAAAGACGCGGACATCAACGATGAGATCGATCGGCTGCGGCTTGCCGCCACATCCGCTTTGCTGAGCCGGCGCGATGTGATAATCGTGGCGTCGGTCTCCTGCATATATGGCCTTGGCAGCCCGGAGGAATACGAAAAGGTTGTGCTCAGGCTCCGGGTGAATCAGAAAGTGCGGATGCAGAAAATCCTTCGTCACCTGGCGCACATCCATTACGAACGTGGCGAGACGTTGGAACGCGGCAAATTCCGGGTGCGCGGCGACACACTGGAAGTGCAGCCTCCCTACAGCGAAACGGCTTTCCGCATCGAATTCTGGGGAGACGAGATCGACAGGATCAGCGAAATCGACCCGCTTACGGGCAAAGTGCTGGGACATCGGGTCGAAATCAGCCTGTTCCCGGCCAAGCATTTCATCACCCCTGAGGAAAAGCTGGAGAAAGCGATCAGGGACATCGAAGCGGAGCTGGAGGAGCGGCTCAAAGAGCTAAAGGAGCAGGGGAAGCTACTGGAAGCCCAGCGTCTGGAGCAACGAACCAGGTACGACCTGGAGATGCTCAGGGAGATCGGGTATTGCTCCGGCATCGAGAATTACAGCAGACACCTGGATCAACGCCCGCCAGGGAGCCGCCCCTGGACGCTCCTCGACTACTTTCCAGACGATTTCCTGATGTTCATCGACGAATCCCACATGACCGTGCCGCAAATTCGGGGAATGTACAACGGGGATCGATCCAGAAAACAGGTGCTGGTGGACTATGGATTCCGCCTGCCTTCGGCGCTGGACAACCGCCCGATGACCTTCGAGGAATTCGAAAACGCCATCAACCAGGTGATCTACGTTTCCGCAACCCCCGGGCCCTACGAAAGGGAACATTCGCAGCAGATCGTGGAGCAGATCATCCGTCCGACGGGACTGCTGGATCCCAAAGTCATCGTCAGGCCGACGAAGAACCAGGTCGACGACCTGATCGAAGAAATCCAGAAACGGGTGAAGCGGGGCGAGCGGGCTCTGGTGACGACCCTGACCAAGAAAATGGCAGAAGACCTTTCCCAGTACCTGGCGGAACTCGGGATCAGGGTTCACTACCTGCATTCGGAGATAGACACCATCGAGCGGGTGGAGATACTGCGAGACCTGCGCCTGGGCGTGTACGACGTGGTGGTGGGGATCAACCTGCTGCGGGAGGGCCTGGACCTGCCGGAGGTGTCGCTGGTGGCGATCCTGGACGCGGACAAGGAAGGCTTCCTCCGATCGGACACGGCGCTAATCCAGACGATGGGGCGGGCAGCCCGACATGTCAACGGCACCGTGATCATGTACGCCGATCGCATCACCGATTCGATGCAGCGGGCTATCGACGAAACGAACCGCCGTCGGCGCATCCAGGAGGAATACAACCGCAAGCACGGGATAACGCCGAAAAGCATCGTCAAAGGGGTGCACGACCTGACCGACCGGGTGAAAGAGCTGGCCGAGGAAGAGGGGGAGTACGAAGTCTCCACCAGTGAGAACAAGCTTCTCAAGGAAGCCGAGTTCATGTCGGCCTCCGAGATAGCCCGTTTGATAAAGGACCTGGAAAAGAAGATGAAAGCAGCCGCTGCGGAGCTGGAATTCGAGCGTGCGGCTGAGCTACGAGATCAGATAAGGGACTTGCGAAGGTTGTTGCAAACAGCGCCGCCAGGCAAGCCAGAGCCGCGGAAAGCCCGACGGCAGCCTTCGAAGAGGAGACATTGACGAACAAAAGGGGCAGCAAACGACTGCCCCTTTCCTCCTGGCGCCCCCGGCAGGACTCGAACCTGCGACCAAGAGATTAGCATCCAGCATCAGGCTTTCCCTGACCACCGCCCAAAGGCGGCTTGCTGGCCGGACTATATCTTCACCGTAGGCCCGCATAGGCCCTTAGGTGCCCCACGTGTAGTCTCTGAGGGCCCGACCCGGTGGGTCGGTTCCCTGCTGGTTGCCCATTGTCACATCCGGAGGATTTTCGAGCCGTCGCACTTACCCTTGCGGGTTACGCTGTGGCTCCCCCGGCTTTAGGACTTCCCAGCATACAGTGGGGTCCACCCTGCACATTTCTGCGCAGGGGCTCCTTTTCGAAGTCTCCTGCTCTGTCCGCTGAGCTACGGGGGCTTCCTTGCAGTGTGCAATTATATTCGCGGGCGGGAGTTCTGTCAAAAGCAGGCTGTTCTGCGCCGTGCCACGGCTGCTTTACCCCATTCAAACCGAAAAAGGGAGGGTTTTTGCCCTCCCTCTTGCTCCAAAATCGCCTGCAATGTCACCAGGTGTACATCACCGTGTAGGTCACCTGGGCGGTTCCGTTCGCCGGAACTTCCACGAGATACTGGACGGTGTAGGCGTCGATCTTCTGGTGCTTCTGGCTTTCCTTCACGATCTCCCAATCTCCCCAGAAGTGTTCGATCACGTGGACGGTCACTTTCTCGTCCTTGTGATTCCGGATCTCGACCTTCCATGTCTCCTGCCGGGAGTTGGATCCCAGCTTCTTGGAGGAAAGCTGAGTGCGCTGACCGACGATGTCGAACGCCTGACCGACCACCAGCTTGACCGGCTCGTCTTTCGGCGTATGGTCGATTGAATCCTCTCCAACGAACTGCTGGCTGCCGTCCACATCCGCTTTGTAGATGCGCACCTTCCCCTTCGGGAGAGGTATGCCCAGGCCGGAATCCTTGTCGTTCTTGAACCTTATCTGCACCTG
>JALWAP010000230.1 GCA_027016315.1 Anaerolineae bacterium
AACCTTCGTTCCATCGTTTGCCGTATTTTGCCCGTGAGTTTATAATTATGCCCGCTTGTCACGAGAAACGAGATAAAGTCAAGGAGTTGTAATGTCGCCTGATATCATCAACAAGATCGGTGTGATTGTAGAGACAATAACCGTGGTGCTTGGCGCCGGGTTGGTGGCGTTTTGGATAGGGTTCGTTTTCTGGACTTTCAACGACATCCGGGCCAGAACCACGGATTGGCTGACCATAATTCTCGCAACGCTTCTGGTGCTGGTCACCGGGCCGATAGGCATACTTCTGTACCTGCTCCTTCGCCCCAAGTACACCCTCATCGAGCTTTACGATCGTCAGCTCGAGGAAGAAGCGCTCTCCAGGGAGCTGACATTGCATCCGGTGTGCCCCAACTGTCACAAGCCCGTAGAACCGGACTGGATGTTCTGCCCGTATTGCCACACACAACTGAAGAAGCAATGCGTTTCCTGCGGCAAGTTGCTCGATCTGGAATGGGACATCTGCCCTTACTGCGGCGCTCCGCAACCGGTCGTTGAAATGCAGCCTGCGGAGGCAGCCGAGATCACGGGAACTCCGGTGGAAAGCGCTGAGCCAGCTTCCACATCTCAAGCCTCGTAACCCTGCGCATCAATCCGCCTCGTTCAGGCGGCGAAAGAATCTCTTAGCCAGATAGCGAACGAGCCTGACCACGAGCTTTGGCTGTCGCAGGACGGCTTGCGGCGATATGACGCCCAGGTTGATCCCGGCTACGGTTCTGGCGAGCTTTGGATCGCGGGATGCAGCGCGGATGATCCTATCCATCGCCTCCGGCCTGACAGCCCTATCCCGCAGCACCCGCATCCCAGAGAAATAGCTACCGAACCGCTTCCTTAGCATCTTCTCGTACACCACGAGCGTCTTGCGGCTGAAATCGCCTCGCTCCAGCGCATGTTCCACTGCCTCCGCCGCCAGCTCCGCACTCTCCAGAGCCAGGTCGATCCCCTCGCCGGTGACCGGGTTCACCAGCCCGATGCTCTCCCCGAGCATGATGAACCCATCGCCGAACGTCGGG
The DNA here is from genome assembly GCA_027016315.1 of Anaerolineae bacterium. Taxonomy (GTDB): domain Bacteria; phylum Chloroflexota; class Anaerolineae; order S016-19; family S016-19; genus S016-19. The sequence goes on from JALWAP010000230.1 coordinate 1,053, forward strand.
TGCGAAGGGTAATCGGTGCGGAGGGGGTAGCCTTTCACCTGCCCCTGAATCCGCGCTTCGGTCAGCCTACCTGCCGCCTGCCCTTCCCGCATGAACCAATTGAGCATTTTGTACGGGTTCTTCCTGCGTCCCGTGCCTGGGAACACACCGACGCCGATGTTAGCGGTCTTCTCGTCCACCGGGAATATCCACGCGTACCCCGGCATCAGTTCCGACTCGAAATAGAACTCCATCGCGTGGCCGAGTTCGGACACGTTCGTGAAATAACCCCGGGCGGAGAGCACGACCGGCGGCATCGATTGGAGCAACCCAAGCTCCCTGTGAAGCCCGATGTTTGCTCCCGTGGCGATCGCCACCAGCGGCGCCTTTACCACCCGCCCGCCCGATTCGCTGTCGATCCTCACGCCGACAACCTTTCTGCCATCCCTGACGAACCCGACCACTTGGCTCCCGCCGAGGAATTCGGCACCCGATTCCACCGCTTTCGACACCAGGAACCCGTCCAGCCTGTAACGGGGGACTATCAGCCCGAAACCTGGCAGGCCAAACCCGGCGTGATCGAAGTGCATCCTCCAGCGGTGCCCCGACGGGGAAAAGAGCACCGCTTGCTCAACCCGGTACGGTTCGAGTTCCTGGAGCAATTCGTTCAAAAGCCCCATACGCTCCAACACGGCTATGGCCCGCGGTGTCAATCCGTCACCGCAGGTCTTTTCCCTGGGAAACTCCTCCTTGTCGAGCAGGAGAACCCGCACGCCTTTCCTCGCCAACTGGATCGCCAGGCCGGAACCGGCAGGTCCTGCTCCCACGATCACCACGTCAGCATCCCACATCTCGTCGTCCCTCCTTCACCCCTGCCACGGTCTGGTCATGTCGGCAATAGCGTCACCCAGGACGATGGCCGAAAGCACCGTGAGCGATATCGCCATCCCCGGGAAAAAGCTGGCCCACGGCGCAAGCCAGAGGTC
>JALWAP010000231.1 GCA_027016315.1 Anaerolineae bacterium
GCGCTGAACGGGCGAATTCCGCCGTGTTCGGCAAGCCCGTTCAGCGCAGCGCCCATCACGTGCTCCCGCACTCCAAAATGCACGTTCCTTCCGGCGTACGAGCCGGGCTCGAAATCCCCTTTGCCTGTCATGTAGGTGTTGTTGGACGGCGCCAGGTCTGCCGAGCCACCGAAAAGGAACGGCACGCCATCGGCAATGGCATTGATGGCTTTTCCTGAAGCCTTCCTCGTCGCTATTGGCGGGTCGTTGGGTAAAAACCGCGGAAGATGTGCATCCCACCCGTCCGGAAGCTTCCCGGACATGAAAACCTGCCATTCGTCTGCTCGCTCGCTGCATTCTTCTTTCCAGCGGAGGAATTCCTCGTTCCATTCTTGCTCCAGCACTTTGCCCCGCTCTACCGCGAGCCGCATGTGCTCCAGTGCCTGGGCGGGAACGTAGAATTCTGGCTCCAGCGGCCAGCCGAGTTTTTCCTTGGTAGCCCTCGCCGCTTCCGGCCCCAGAGGTGCGCCATGGCTTGACGCGCTGTCCTGCTTCGGGCTGCCGTATCCGATGTGGCTGTGGACTACGATAAGAGAAGGCCGGTCGATCTCGATTCGCGCCTTCGAGATGGCGTCTTCCACTGCGTCGAGGTCGTTGGCGTCCCCTACTTCTTGCACGTGCCAACCGTAAGCCCTGAACCGAGCGGACACGTCCTCGGTGAAAGCCAGCGATGTGGAGCCTTCGATGCTCACCTGGTTGCTGTCGTAGAGGACGATGAGCTTGCCGAGCTTCAGGTGACCTGCCAGAGAGGCCGCTTCGTGCGATATACCCTCCATCATGTCGCCGTCGCTGGCAAGCACGTATGTGAAATGATCGACGACTTTGTGTCCGTCGCAGTTGAAGCGGGCTGCCAGATGCGCTTCTGCCATCGCCATCCCGACGGCGTTTGCAAGCCCCTGTCCCAGCGGGCCTGTGGTGGTCTCGATTCCCATTTCCGGGTCCCTCTCCGGGTGACCCGGAGTCCTGCTCCCCCACTGTCGGAACGATTTTAGATCGTCCAGGGTCATGGGGTATCCGGTCAGGTAGAGCAGCGAGTAGAGCAGCATGGAAGCATGGCCTGCGGAAAGGACGAACCTGTCCCGGTCGGGCCATTTGGGGTTGGAGGGATTGTGCTTAAGGAACCGATCCCATAGCACGTACGCTACCGGGGCGGCTCCGAGAACCATGCCCGGATGGCCGGATTTGGCCTTTTCTATGGCGTCCACCGCAAGAAAGCGAATGGTGTTGATGCAGAGTTCGTCGATTTGCCTATCCATGAGATAGAGCCTCCTTTTTTGAAGTTCCGCAAGACAAGTTTACCAGACCTTCTTGATGGAGACAAAGGGGAAAGCGGCGTGATGTGTGCTCAAGGGACAGGAGAAGTGCCCCCGTTGAGCTTCAATGAAAGGTTGCGAGGGACGGAGACGCCTGCTGTGTTTTACACAGGCTAGGCTTTGTCCTGGGAAACCTTACGTCCGCAGTTTCGCTGCTATCAACGCTGCGCCATAAGCGCCCATCAACTGTGGGTGTTTGGGGATGATGACCTTTTCACCCGTTTCCTCTTCCATCATCTTCTTTATCGCCGGGTTTTTCACCACCCCGCCTGAGAGCATCAAAGGCGGTACGAGTCCAATGCTCCTGATCATCGCCACTATGCGCTTCACTAAGGAGCGATGCAGTCCTTTCAGTATCGGTGGCACTTCCACTCCGTGCGCTATCATGGAGATGATTTCCGATTCGGCGAAGACCGTGCACGTGCTTGAGATGGATACTTCGTCAGGCGATTCGATTGCCACGACGCCCATTTCGTTCAATGGAACCCGTAGCCTGCCCGCCGTGTTTTCCAGGAAGCGACCGGTCCCGGCAGCGCATTTGTCGTTCATGGTGAAGTCCACCACCTGGCCGTTAGGGCCGATCACGATGACTTTGCTGTCTTGCCCGCCGATGTCCACCAGAGTCCCGCCATGTCCCACGCTTTTGTACACACCACGGGCGTGGCAGGTGATCTCGGTCACCTTTTTGTCGGCCTGGTGCACAAGGTTCCTGCCGTATCCTGTCGCCACCAGCGGCACTCCATCCAGCGAACCCACGTCCGTTTTCACTTTCGCCAGGAACCTGTCGACCTGATCTTCTACCCTCGGATCGGCGGGTTCCAGGTAGTGCCAGGTCATGTTGCCTTCTCTGTCGATCCCCACCATTTTAACAGTGGTAGAGCCAACGTCGATGCCGAGTGCGACGATTTCCACCGCCATTTTCACCTCTCGCTCTCAGACTTCCAACATTTCGACGAACGCAGCCAGCCTGGACGCGACCTGTTCCTCGGCGTACGCGCGCGGGTCGTCGTGGTCGGCTTCCAGCAGAAGCGCAGGTATGCCATATTCCTTGATCAGCCTGTTCCTTTGGTCTACCTGGCCGATGGAGTAGGGCTTGCACGATCGATCCGAATGCAAGATCACGCCATCGAGCTGGTATTCGTCGATCATTTTCTTCATGGTTTCCAGTTTGCTTCCCGTTCCTCTGTTCAGGATCGGGTAGATGTATGTTCGCGCCATCGATTCGAACGGGCGTTCCGGGTCTATCATCGGCGCAAGTTCTCCCCACGCGTTGGTGTAAGTTGACGCGACCACGGAGATGCCGTGTTCGCCGAGGTACTCCGCGAGGTATCTGAGCCGATACCAGATTGGCAGATTGTCCCAGAGGAGGCGTTTTCGTTCGTTCCTGACAGCGCCGATCCCTTTGGCGATTCGCTCGTCCACTTCCTTCAGCATGGCGGCATAGAAATCCACGGTCTTTTTCTCCCCCCGCATTTCGACTATCGGAGCCATGTGGATGAACTGGTCGAAGACGGAGATCGGCGCCGGGCGATTCTTGCCCCTCCACATGATCTCCAGCCACAACTCGGAGGCGTCTTTGCTCAGTTTCATCACTTCTTTGAACTTCCGGTAATCCAGCTTCTTTCGTGCCACTCGCTCGGCAACCTCGACAGAGTCCTCCAGTTGTTTCTTCACGTACTCGATATCGTGCTCCGATGCTTCGGTGTAGACGAACGGCGTATCTATCAGGATCAGGGGCACGTGGAAATGGTGCGCCAGCACCCGGTACCAGTAGAGGACGGTCTGGCAGATGTTGGTGCACGCCAGCAGCAAATCGGGCTTCGGCAGTTTCCCGACAGGGGTCTTGCCGGATAGCATTGCGCCGATGTCGGTTCGGGCGTAGGAGCAGATGTCCCTGGAATAGCCTGCGTTTTCGGCTTCCGAAGCAATGTCCACCACCACGCGACGGGTTCCACAGAGGGCGCCGTGGTTTTCGGGGTACAGGACGTAGAATCCCAGCGCCTGCAGGAACTCCACCGGCCCGCCGGAGGTGACCCATGCCACAGGCCGATGTCCACTGACGAACCTACCTTCTAGGTAATGCATGGCGATGAGTTCCTTGGTCCTTGCGCCTATCCGCAGCGGCGGCGCGAGGATGTCGGTTCGCCATTTCGACGGCACGCGCGGATGCCTTTCGCTTTGCCACCTTTGCCATCGTAGCGCGGCCCGCCCGATCAATTTCACGTTCCAGTAGTACCGGAGGGATGCCGAGAGGTTCATTCTATCACCTCCAGGAAAGCGCCGATCCGGGTGATGGTTTGGTGGGGTAGCTCGTCGTTGATGTCGACTTCGATCGCCACAGAGGGAAGGCCTTCCTCTTTCAGCCCTTTTCGGAGGTCCGGCAGGTCGAATAGCTCCGGCTCGCAGAATTTCACGTGGTAGAAGATCACGCCTCTCGCACCGGTGTTTCTGGCCTTGGAAACAAGGTGCTTCAGCCGTTCCTCGATGGGAGACCCCCGCGTAGGATCAGGCGGTGCGAAAACGATCCTCTCCGCCGCCCTGACGAAAGGATCGTCGCTTTTGCCAACACCGTACAGCCGCCTCCCGCAGCACGCCATGTCGTCTGCTACGACGATTCCGCCCATTTCCTCGAGTATCTCCAGCACGTTCATCGGCTCCGGCACTATTCCGGACATAAGCACCGGGATGCTGTTAGCCTCTCTTTCGAATGTACTTTCCAATGCTCGCGAGGCAAGTTCAACGAAATCTTCTGCCGGCAGGAACTCCCGTGAGCGTATCAGCCGGTAGAATTCCAGGTTGGAAAGCTCGAGATGCCTTCTATTCTCGTGCAGTTTCGCGAGTAGGGAGTCGGCTTCTTCTTCCCGCTGTATGCTTGCGAGGACGTCCTCATTGGATGGTCTCTTGCCTGTGATCTTTGCCAGGGAATCGTACAGCGACCGGAGTTCGTTTGCCAGGAAATCTACGTCTTCCTTACGTCGGCCTCGTGGAAGGTACAGCGGGAACACGTGCTGCTTCGGCTTCACGAAATCGAGCAAGATGCTCCCGAGACCCTGGAGGGAATCGCACGCATGGGGGACGATGATGAAATCAACCACGTCGAGTCCGCCGGTTTTCAGGAACGAGAGGGCGTTGTGAACGATCGAGCACACATACGGCTGCAAGTGCGCTCCACCGTAGCTCACGTCCACCCTGGGAGGCCCCCACACCTCGACGGGGAGGATGTCGAAAGCGCGTAGCAGCCCCCGTGAGTAGTGGATCGGGAGCACTGCTGCGATCATTCCGCCTTCGGATTTGAACTTCTCGATGACTTCCGTTCGCCTGGGTATGCCAAGTGTAGGTTTCATGGCAGTTTGCCTCGGTTTGTTCTCGTAAAGATTCTAATCGATGCACGCTTCGAGTCCAAATTTTTTGTGAGGCTGTGTGCTTGCAATCAGAGCGGTATGAGAGCACTCAATGCCGAGACGCAAAGCGGCAGTAGGCGCGAGTGCCACTTGAAAAAGCCTTCGTGTCTTTGGAGGCTTAGTGCCCTTGCGTTGACAAAAACGGGTTCCAGCTAAGGGAAACTCTTGGTGCTTACAGGCATTTCGGGGCAGAGATTTCTCTACGATTTACTCCCACTGATTCGTCGCGTGCCTGGTTTGTGGTACAATTGGGTCAATGTCGGTGTGCCGACAGAATTTACAAGCGAGAAGGAGGCGTCCGGCATCATGGAAAACGAAGCGACGAGCCTGCACCGGCAGGCATTCGTGAGCGACGCCCACTGCGATACGCTGTTGGACGTGCTGGAAGGCAAACGGAAGCTCGGCGAGCGAAGCGACAAGGGACAGATCGACCTGCCCAGGCTGCACGATGGGCACGTGACGGCGCAGGTCTTCGCCATCTGGACGCCACCCTCACGCTACGCCGATGCCCTGCGCTACGGCATGGAAGCCGCGGACGCGTTCCTGCGGGAAGTGGACGCCAACGACGACCTGATCCAGGCGACCACAGTCGATGACCTGGATGCAGCTTTCGCCGATGGGGCCGTGGCGGGCATCCTGAGCTTGGAGGGCGTCGAGCCGCTCATGGGGAGCCTTGCCGTGCTGCGAAATTTCCACCGGCTTGGTCTCAGGCTCATCACCCTTACCTGGAACTTCCGCAACGAGGCGGCTGACGGCGTGAAAGAGAGCGTCACCGGCGGCGGGCTGACCCATTTCGGGCGTGACCTGGTGGAAGCGTGCAACGAGATGGGGATCGTGCTGGACGTCTCGCACCTGGCCCCGGCGGGCGTGGAAGACGCGCTCTCGCTGAGCCGGAAGCCGGTGGTCGCGTCCCACAGCAACGCCAAAGCCTTGTGCGATCATCCCCGCAACCTGACCGATGAGCAAATCAAAGGGATAGCCGCCACGGGCGGGGCGGTCGGCGTGACCTTCCTGCCCGATTTCCTCCGGAAGGACAGGGAAAACGCGTCGGTTGCCGACGTGATCGACCACATCGATTACATCGTCGGGCTGGTGGGGGTGGAGCACGTGATGCTCGGCTCCGATTTCGACGGCATGGGTGACAGGGCGCCCAGGGGTCTTGAGGACGTGAGCAAGCTCCCGGCGATCACGGCGGGGTTGCTGGAGCGTGGCTACGGCGAAGACGACATCCGGGCCATCCTGGGGCTGAACTTCCGCCGAATCTTCGCCGAGGTGACCGCCGGTGCGTGAAAAGTACGGCGTTAGTCAGGTTGGTCGGAAAGAAACGCAAAGACGCAAAGGAACAAAAGGCGCGAAGAATGATTTAGAATCCTTTGCGCCTTTGCCTCTCCGCGTCTTTGCGTTGAAGCCCGCACCGGCTTTCCATTCTTCGGACCGGGGTGAAGGGACAACGCGGAGACGCCAAGGAACGAAAGACGCAAAGAATGACTTGGAATCCCTTGCGCCTTCGCCTCTCTGCGCCTTTGCGTTGAGAAAAACGTCCTTAACACGATATTCCATTGCATTTGCGCTGGCCCTGTTCTTTGCACTGGCGCTTGCCTTCGCCACGGCGATGGCCGGAGGCACGACGGGGCAAGTGGTCGGTTCTGTGGTCAACGGCACCACGGGCCAGGCGGTTCGCGGTCTGAGGGTGAACCTCTTCTCCTTCGATTCGTCCGGGCAGTGGAGCGGCACGTACACCACCACAACGGACTCCGGCGGGGACTTCGTCTTCGACAAAGTCGAGATCGATCCGGGCGCGAAGTACGTAGCGGCTTCGAAATACAAAGGCGTGGCCTACTACAGCAACACCGGCACGTTCTCCGACACGAAACGGCTGTCGTTGCCGTTCAAGATTTTCGAGACCACGTCCGATCCGGGCGTCGTGGCCGTGACCGATGCGATATGGAGCGTGAACTTCGGGAAGCACGAGATGGTGGTGGGGGAAGTGTATTTCGTCTCCGCCACCGGCAACAGGAC
>JALWAP010000232.1:0-280 GCA_027016315.1 Anaerolineae bacterium
GCACTCCACGCACCTGCTCCCCAGCCGGTCGAAATCGAGGCCGAGGGCCTCCCTTAGCTGTAGCAGTTGCTCGCCCAGCTCCTCGCTTTCGATCAAGATGGCGTTCACGCCTTTGCGATGCAGCGCAAGCTCCCTGTCCCTGGTCAGGATGATCCTCCCCTGGGAACGGGCACGGCGCACGATTTCCGAATCCGGGTAGCTGCTATCGGCGTACTCCGCATCGTATCCCAGCAGCCGAAGCCATTTCGCCAGGGTGCCGAGCATGGCGTCGACCATGAAC
>JALWAP010000232.1:290-1971 GCA_027016315.1 Anaerolineae bacterium
AACTTCGGGCTTTCTTCTGGCTCTCGGCTCATCGGCAGACTACCCGGCGATGCTTTCTTCGGCGATCAGCTCACCGTGCTCGAGGAACTTCCTCGCAACCCTGGGAAGAAGGCTCGTGACCACTTCGTAATTGATCGTCTCTGCCCACCCTGCCACTTCTTCGGCAGAGATGAACTCCTCGCCCTGCCTGCCGATCAAAACGACTTCGTCCCCCTCCGCCACGTCCGGGATGTGGGAGGCGTCCACCACGAACTGATCCATGCAGACCCTGCCTACGATGGGCGCTCTGGTGCCTCGAATGAGCACTGCTCCCCGGTTCGACATCAGCCTGTGGTAGCCGTCCCCGTATCCGACCGGCACGAGCGCCACTTTCATCGGCGCTGGTGGAACAAAAGTCAGTCCGTAGCTGATCCCCCAGCCTTTCGGGATTGTTCGCACGCGGGCGACACGGCTTTTCAGCGAAAGCGCCGGTCGCAGCGGGATGGATGGTTCGACTTCGTCGGACGGTCGGAGGCCGTACATGGCGATCCCGATTCGCACCATGTCCAGGTGCATCTCCGGGAGGTCCATCGTAGCCGCGCTGTTGCACACGTGGAGAACGGGCGGAAGCAAACCTTTCCCCTTCAGCGCTTTTACCACGTCCATGAACCGGCTGAATTGCTTGCGGGTGTACGATTTGTCGGCCAAGTCTGCCACGGCGAAATGGGTGAAAAGCCCTTCCACCTCTATCCCGGGGATATCTTTCAGGAACGAAAGGAAGTCCACCGCTTCCTCCGGCAGGATTCCAAATCGCCCCATGCCCGTGTCCACTTTCACGTGAACAGAGATGGGATGCGCCCCGGCGAGCTTGCTCAGCGTCAGAGCCAGCCTCTTCGTGGTTACCGTCGGCGTCAGCCGATATTCGACGATTTCCCTGGCCTGCTCCGGAAGGCTATGGCCGAGCAGAAGGATCGGCGTTTCGTCGATCCCCTTCCGCCGGAGCGCCACGCCTTCCTCGGCTCGGTTGACGGCCAGCCTTTCGGCTCCGGATTTCAAAGCAGCCCTGGCCACCTGGTAATCGCCGTGGCCGTAGGCGTTCGCCTTGACCACTGCCATCACCATGACGTTTTCGCCGACGAGCGCTTTGAACTCCCGGATGTTGTGCGCGATTGCATCGAGGTCGATTTCAGCCCAGGTAAGAGATTCCATGATTGCCTCCCACTGATGAAACCGGTGATTCCATGTACCGACACCATATTCATAACGCCAAACTGCAAAGAAAGCAAAAGATGAGGTGTTGGCGATCACAGTTCCTCTTGGACATGTGAGGAAGAGATCTGCCGCGCACGCGTACCAGCTTCACCAACGCAGGCAACGCGGATGCACCAAGGATGCAAAGGTCTTCAAATGAAACACCAGGGTGCCCGCGCCCGTCATTCTGAGGAGCGAAGCGACGAAGAATCTTGAAGGCGCTTCTCTGAATCGTCCTCGGCTCGGCGAAGAACGCTGTAAGATTCTTCGCCTCGTCCTTGCTTCGCCGGACTCGGCTCAGAATGACATGCCGGGGTGGGTGTTCGAACATTCGCCCGTCGTTCTGAGTAACTCCGCAGTGCGTGGCGCTGCTCAAACGGGAAGAAAACCTGTCAGGCGAAACTGAAAGGGAACGCCAAGACGCGAGGCTGCGTAAGGCGCAAAGATTTTT
>JALWAP010000233.1 GCA_027016315.1 Anaerolineae bacterium
ACAACTCCTTGTTCGAGGACAATGCGGAGTTTGGGCTTGGCATGAGGCTCACCGTGGACAAGCAAATGCAATACGCCCGTGAGCTTGTAGACAAGATGCGGGACGTCATCGGCGACGAACTGGCCGACGCACTGTTGAACGCAGACCAGTCCACAGAGGAAGGGATCGAGGAACAGCGCGCCAGGGTTGAGGAACTGCGCAAGAGGCTCGAAGGACGGGACGATCCCAAATCTAAAGACCTGTACTCTGTGGCGGACAAGCTGGTCAAGAAGAGCGTCTGGATCATCGGCGGCGATGGCTGGGCTTACGACATTGGCTACGGCGGCCTGGATCACGTCCTCGCCAGCGGCAGGAACGTGAACATCCTGGTGCTCGACACCGAGGTGTACTCCAACACCGGTGGGCAGGCATCCAAGGCAACCCCGTTGGCAGGCGTGGCGAAATTCGCTTTCGGCGGAAAACGCCACCCCAAGAAAGACCTGGGCATGATGGCGATGACCTACGGCAACGTGTACGTGGCACAGATCGCCATGGGCGCCAGCGACGCGCAGGCTCTGAAGGCGATCCGGGAGGCCGAATCCTACGATGGGCCTTCGCTGATTATCGCCTACAGCCATTGTATCGCCCACCTCATCGACATGGAGAAAGGGCTGGAGCAGCAGAAGCTGGCGGTGGAGACCGGGTACTGGCCGCTCTACCGGTACGACCCCAGGCGGAAAGCCGAAGGTAAGCCGCCGCTGCAGCTCGACTCCAAGCCTCCGAAGCGCCCGCTGATGGATTACATGAAGAACGAAGGCCGATACAGGGCGCTGCTCAAGAACAATCCGGAAGGCGCTCAGAAGCTTTTCGAGGAAGCGCAGCGGGTGGTCGAAGAAAAGTGGAAGAAGTACGAACAGCTTTCCAAGATGATCTTCTAAGCATCTGCAACAAAAGGGGCGACCGGACGGTCGCCCCTTTTCTCATCCGACACGAGATCTGGCGATTGTCCGTGCCTTGGCAGGTTTCCACAGGTTAATAGCAGTTCCTCGAGAAGCTGGGTAAAGGAATCCTTCTCTCGCGCTTTCTTATATTGACATCTGCAGGACGGAGTGATACACTTTCCTTGCACAAAAGGCAAATATTCCGGTCGAACGGTGCGAGAGAGGGCGTCCGAGGGCGCCGCCGAAGGGGCAAGCCGCAGAAGAACGGCGAATCTCTCAGGCAAAAGGATCGCATCGGGACGGATCTCTGGAGAGACAGGGCTCGCTGCCGAAGCCCTGCACCGATGGGGCAAACCTCCAAAGGAGGGAAACTCTCAGGTGAAAAGACAGAGAAAAGGGGAACGGATCACCGTGCGTGGCTGTTCCCCTTTCTTCGTCGGGGGCGGACGCAGAGAACAATTAGCGCTCAGGAGGTGAAATGGCGTCTTAGTGGCATCCCAACCGCCCGTCATTCTGAGCCGAGGCAGTAGAGCTCAGCGGCGCTGAGCCCAATGCCGAGGCGAAGAATCTTGCAACGGCTTGGAGAAGCCGGAAGCATCTGGGAAGGCACGCCCAAGACTCTTCGTCGCTAATGCTACTACTCAAGAGAACGAATTGTGTGCGTATGGCTCTTTAACAAAGGCACTGTTGTCTACGCTTGTCTACGCTCCACCGGACTCGCTGGTGGCGCTCGAGAGCAGTGTTGGGCGAGCCGTCTGGCTCGCCTGGTCGAGCTAACAGCTCGACCTACATCTTCGAGGCGAACACTCTGAACGATCCATCGGGATTCGGAAAGAGAGCGTTCAAGATTCTTCGTCGCTGACGCTCCTCAGAATGACGGATGGCGGGAGTGGTCAATCCAGGGCGTGTGAAGCTTCCGACCGCTTTCAAGCCCTAAATGCTCTGCGTATCAGCATTTCTGCGTCAGGTAAACCGATGTATCTCGCTTCTACCACAAGGAGGTGATTTTATGCCACGAACAAGTCTGTACAACACACACGTAAGC
>JALWAP010000234.1 GCA_027016315.1 Anaerolineae bacterium
GGTCCATCATCTGCAGAACCCGCCCCTGGAACCCTTCCGGCACCTGAATCCGTTCCAGCCGGAATTCCTTTTCGGCGATCTCCATCAGCAGGTCGGCCGGGGAGACGCCTTCGCCCATGCTGTAGACTCGCTCTTTGAAGACCTTTGCGATCCGGCGGGCTGTCTGTTCGTCCAGCCTGAACCCCTTGATCTCCTTCAGGAAGTAATGGATCACGTTCCAGCCGCTCAGCGGGCCGAGCAGTATCTCCGATTCCACGACGCCGAACATGTCCAGCGGAAGCGCTTCGTAGGTGGACGAATCGTTCAGGACGGCTTTCTGGTGGACTCCGGCGGTGTGGGTCCTGTTGGTGAGGCTCACAGGCTCACGGCTGGGCACCAGGGAGTGGAGCTTGTCCGCTAGCATCACGTTGATGGGGTACGACGCCCGCAGGGTGTACCCTTCCAGCATGTCGTACTCTTTCTCCAGGTACAGGTTGAACAGGAGCGCCGTCATGGACGTGATGCCGGACCGCTCGCCGATTCCCAGGATGGTGGTGTTGATGTACTGCATCCCGCTCCTGACCGCTTCCAGCGAATTGCAGAGCGCAAAGCCACGGTCTTCGTGGAAATGGCCTTCCAGCGCCACGTTCGGATATCGCTCCCGGAGAGCCATGACCCGTTCCCGGACGGCCTGTGGGGTAGCCACGCCCACTGTGTCCGGCGTTCCGAACCGATCCACGTGCGGCGCGACGACGTCGTAGACCCGTGTCAGGTCCTCCCAAGGGGTGCGGAAAGCGTCCTCGCCGCTGAATCGGAGAATCAGGTCGGGATGGTTCCTGCGCACGTCCTCGATGAGCTCGCTGGCCCGGCGGACGATCTCGTCCAGGTCCTTGCCGTGGTTGTACCTGCGGGACTGCTCCGACGTGCCGATGTAGAAGTTCAGGCCGTCGAAGCCTGCCTGGATGGCCGCTTCCACGTCGGCAGGGTGGGTGCGGACGTGGGCCAGCAGGAACGTGTACCCCTTCTGCGTGATGAGCCCATCGCGGGTTTCCTTGATTGCCTGAAAATCCTCTTTCTCCCGCGGGCTGACGATGGGAGCGAAAAGCTCCATGAACTTGACCCCGTACGTGATGAGTGCTCTGGTGATCTCGATCTTGTCCTGCGTGTCGAAGAAGTACTTGTAGTGATCGTGCAACAGCGAAGTTTGCTGGCCCTCACGCAGCGTGGTGTCGATGATCTCCAGCGGCCTGGGCGTGTAGTCCCTGAATCTGAAAACCTGTTCCGACATTTCTCCTCCCTCCTGACCAGATTTGACAACAAAAAACGGCTTGCCTGTGGTCCGGCAAGCCGTCGATTGCGTTTTCGCGTGGCAAGAACGACTAACCAGACCTTCGGTCCGGCATCTGCTTCTTGCCCTGCTTCTTCTCCAAAAGCGAAATCCTCATTTCGTGCCCCTTGCCCTCAAAGAAATTGGGCGAGAACATCCCTCAAAGCTTCGATGTCCCCCAAGTTCTCGTGCAAAACCCTGTAGACCACCTTCCTGTCCAGGTCCAGATAGTCATGGACCAGGACATTGCGAAAGCCGATCATCTTGATCCACTTGTCCCGCATCTCTGCGTCGATGTAACCGGCTTCGTGCAATCGTTCGGGTATGTCGCTGTACCAGTCGATCGACCCCAAGTGCAAGCCTGCCACGACGTGCCCCCCGATGTCGCTCAGGGCCTCTATGGAAAGCTGCAGGAACCTCTCGGCACTTCCGTATCGCTCTGGGGTGCTGAAAAACTCCTCTTCGGAGTACCGCTGTAGACTTTTCAGCACCTCCAGATGTTCACCGAACCTTCCAGCCGTCGGCGTGTGACCTCCGCTTTTACCACCAAGAATCCTCTCCTTGTACGCCTTCCGCTGCCTTTCCAGGTACGGCAGGAAATCCAGGTATTCTCTGACGATGAGGGAGAACATAGCTCCCGGGTCGAAA
>JALWAP010000235.1 GCA_027016315.1 Anaerolineae bacterium
TCCGATGACGATTGCGTCGAAGAAAGGAGCGAGCGGCTCCGGGTTCCCGCTGAGCGCCGGGCCTCCGGCCACCAGCAGCGGGTGGCTTTCGTCCCTTTCGTCTGCAAAGAGCGGGATCCCGGCCTGACGGAGCATGAACGGCAGGTTCAGGTAGTCCATTTCGAAAGAGAAGGTGAACGCCCACACGTCGAATTCTTCCGGTCGGCGCTGGCTTTCGAGGGAAACGAGCGGTTCGTCGGAAAGCTCCGGTTCCCAGAACGCTCGTTCGCACAGCACATCGGGCATTTCGTTCAAAACTCTGTAGAAGAGGTGCAGCGCCAGGTTGGACATCCCGGCGAAGTAAGTGTTGGGATAGGAAAACAATATCCGGAGCCGCCCTCCCCATTCTTTCGTGACGCCCCCGTCTTCGCTCTCAGTCCTTTGCTTTGCCCTGGCGATGGTTTTCCACTCCATCAGAACCCCTTGTGGCAAAGACAAACAAGGGTGCAGTTTCCCGCACCCTGCACAGCCCATCCCGACTTGCACGAAAGAGTCCGCCAGTTCATATCTTGATGAACCGCTCCACATCCAGGACGAACACGACGGCTCCTCCGATTTCGACGGTTGTGCCTTTCTCCTGCTGGACGTCCGACCTTGTGAGGAAGCTCGGGAGTGGAGGAAGCTCCCTCACGCGCTTCTTGCACGTCCGCTCGAAGACCTCGAGCACGCCGTCAACCTGATTTTCCTCGACCCCGACCAGGAACGTCGCATTCCCCTGACGCAAGAAACTGCCGGTGGAACTGACCAGCGTAGCCCTGTATCCGGCTTTCACCAGGTTCTCCAGCAGGTTCCTGGAGTCGTCTTCGGTAACTATGCCAACGATCAATTTCACCTTTTCACCTCCGGCCCTGGTCTTCCTTCGAGCGACTTCCTCACGACCTTCCGTATCTCCTCCTGGATGGTGTGGGGTGGCTTTCTGGCGTCCAGCACATGCCACCTCCCGTTTTCCTCCACCAGCTTCAGATATCCATTCCTGACCTTCTTGTGGTATTCCACAGCCGCAAGGTCGAGCCTGTTCAGTTTTTCTCCGCCGTTGACGCTGTCCCTGGCTTTGCGCGCCAGCCCTTCTTCCACCGGAAGATCAAGGTAAAAAGTGATGTCCGGCACCAGACCTCCGGTAGCGAACCTCGTGATCGCCTTCAGATCTTCGATCTCGAGCTGGTGTCCGTAGCCCTGGTAGGCCATGGTGGAATCCGCGTACCTATCGGAGACGACGATTTTCCCTTCCTCCAGGGCGGGCTTTATCACCTGAAACACGAGCTGCGCTCTGGCGGCGGAGAAAAGCAAAGCCTCGGTGCGGGGGTTCATCTCGGAATGTTCGACGGAGAGGATGATCCTGCGAACAGCTTCTCCGATCCTGGTGCCGCCCGGCTCCCGGGTGGCCACCACGTCATAGCCGAGGCTCTCCAGCCACTCGACGAGCATCCTGGCCTGCGTGCTCTTCCCGCTGCCTTCCGGGCCTTCGAACGTAATGAACAGCGACATCGGCCTCATTCCCTGAAAATCCTCACGCGCCTGTGAGGCTCTTTGCCGTAGCTATGGGAGATCAGATTTGCGGCCCTGGCCATCTCATGCTGCCTGCGACGGATGTAGGCGTCCTGAGGACTCAGATCCACCGAAGGTTCGCCTGCCAGAACCCGCTGGATTGCCTCCTGCGCCTCGCTTATGGCCTTCGCCAGCTTGGTCTCCGGGGTTTCCGGGACGATTCCAAAGATATCGGCGAGGCATTGCTCCATCTGCGTCACCGTGTTGGACCGCAGCACGTAGACAGGGATGTTCCTCTCTTCGGCTTCCACTATGGGGCGGGTTTGCTTTCGGTAATAGTTCTTCAATGTGATGACCACGTCGGCCGCGCCCAGGTCGTTCACGATGGTAATCGGGAGTTGCATGTTTTGCGCCGCTTTCCTCAGCCGATTCTGGCCTATCCCGTAAGGGTAAACCCTTACCGGCTTGAGTCGGGGGAACCTTTCGTCTTCCACCGGCGCGCCTTGCCCCACCCCCCTCGGCTCCCTTTCAGCCACATCGAAGCCGGAATAAGCTTCTTTCCTGTAGCTCCGCCTTTCGGGGAGTTTCTCTTTCTCGATGTGGATGTTGTCTTCTTCGTCCCTGTATCGGATCTCTGCTGGGATCACCTGCCCACGCAGCCTTGCATCGACGGCTTCGGCCACGCTGTGGTGTACACGCATGTGCTGCCTGTCCTGGATCTCGATCAGCACGTCGAACGTCGGCGGGGCTTTCCGTTCGAGCACGGTTTTCTGCGTGCCGCGCCTGCGCGCTTCCTCGTCGCTCAGGGTAACCGTCTGGATGCCGCCTACCAGGTCGGAAAGGGTTGGGTTGAGCAACAGGTTGTCGAGCGTGTTGCCGTGGGCGGTTCCGATCAACTGAACTCCGCGCTCGGCGATCGTCCTTGCGGCTGCCGCCTCCAGTTCCCTGCCGATCTCGTCGATGATGATGACCTCCGGCATGTGGTTCTCGACTGCCTCGATCATGACCTCGTGCTGGAGTTCGGGGCGGGGCACCTGCATCCGCCTGGCTTTGCCGATGGCCGGGTGCGGGATGTCTCCGTCGCCGCCAATCTCGTTGGACGTGTCCACGATCATCACCCGCTTCTTCTCCGCCAGCACGCGCGCCGATTCTCGGAGCAGCGTGGTCTTGCCGACCCCAGGCCTGCCCAACAGCAGGATGTTCTTGCCCGACTCGATGATGTCCTGGATTATGTCGATGGTGCCATAAACGGCGCGCCCAACCCTGCAGGTAAGCCCCACGATCTTCCCCTGGCGATTTCTGATCGCAGAGATGCGGTGCAGCGTCCGCTCGATACCCGCCCGGTTGTCGCCGGTGAACTGGCCTATCCTGGAGACCACGTACTCGATGTCCTCTTCTGTTATCTCCCGTTCCTCGAGCACGACATCTTCGTCCACGAACCTGGCTTCCGGCTGTCGCCCCAGGTCGAGGACGATCTCGAGCAGGTCGTTGCTCCGATCCCTCTTCTTCAATTCCGCTGCTATGTCTTGCGGAAGCACTGCGAGCAGCGCTTCCAAATCGTCGGTTATCTGCTTCTTCACCATAACTCCGATACTACCTCTTGTTTTGGATATTCGCTTCCATTCTCGATGGCGTCAAACCAGCCACCACGCCGTTTCCGGCTTCTGCCCTCTGCGTTACGGCCGATTTCACCATCGCAGGCAATGCTATGTTTCTGACCGCCGCGGTGAATCGGGCTTTCTCCTCGAACCCAATCTCCAGCAGGAGCGATCTGAGCCCGGGCTGATAACTCCTTACCAGGGCGAAGCAAGGCGTCATCCTGTTCCAGAGCATGGAGATGGCCTTGATCAGGAACTCCCTGCTCCCGTCCGGCGGCGGTTCGATCAACAAACCTTGCAGAAGCGCTCCTCTGACGCCTTGTTCGACATAAACAGCGCCAAGCGGATTGCCATCAGAACCAAACCACATCACCACGTGACCCCGGAAGCAATCCCACCCCGGCGGGTCGTATTGCTCCAGAGACGATTCCCACCTTTGAACCATGGGTGGGGTGACCCTGGAATAAAGCCTCCGGAGGTGCGTGCGATTGCACCCGAGGTAGATGCCCAACGGCTGCTCGATCAGCTCTGGCAGGTCGTACCTGGGCGGCATTTCCATCAGGGTTTCCTCGGCGTACATCTGGAAACCAGCGTTAAGGAATACCTCTTTCTCAAGCCCATCGGAAGGCACCCTTGCGTAGAGCTTTATCGTGCCCTGCTCTTTGAGTTCCTCGGCGGCGCCGTTCAGGAGTAAGAGCCATCTTTCTCGGTCGTCTTCCTCCACATACGGCGCCAGGAAGGTCAGGTCGGCGTTGTAGCCATCCCACCTTTTCCTGACCTGCACCACTCCGCCTGAATCTTTGCTCCGTGAGACGAAAGTGTACGATCCGCCTTTTACCCCCGGCAGCAGCGAAAACATCGCTATGCCCACCGGCGAGAGCCTGTGCACCCTCGCGAACACGGGATCCACAAGCCCGCCTTTTTTCGCCAGGCCGTAGACCATGCCCAAATCCGTCAATTTAAGCGATCTGACTTCACCCATACTTTTCACCACTTCCGATTTTATCACGAGGGCAGGTCTCGGAGCAACTGGGTGGACAACCGAGGGGGTATGCATGGAGGATGGGTAGGTCGCTGTACCGTCGGGATCGGCCTCGGGTCCGCTGGAGATTGGCCCGGGCGTGAGACTCTGGAATCCGCGCAGGCAGGTTCAGGCCAGGCCGAAAGCCTCCATTTGGTCCTGGAACACCGAGGGCGCAAGGCGATAGAGCTGCTTCAGCACCTCTTTCGCAATCTCCCTGATCTCCCACTGGGCGGCAGGATGCGCCCTCAGGGCGACAAAGTGCCTCCAGCTCCGCAGGTTCATGGAGACCACGATCCGGGTCGGCGTGCCGTTGGGCAAAAGGAATCTGGCGTCTTCTTTGCGCAGGCCTGCAGCCCTCGCCGCCCGATAGCCCAGCACCGCCCTTTTCAGGTTCTCGAGGAAAGCCATGAGAACTTCGTTGTCAGGATCGAATGGGCGCAAGGCAGGCGGGATGACGAAGAAATCGTACAGTTCCTTCGGGGAAGGATCGTCGCTGAGATCGCCGCCTTTGTCCAGATCGACGTACCGCTGGCTTTCCTGGGAGTAGCTGGCGAGCCTGTGCCGCACGAGCTGATGGGTACACGCGCGGCTGCACCCATCGAAAAGGAAAGTCGCCGATACATGCTCTATGATGTCCTCGTGGCCTTCTTTCATCCGCTGGAGGATGAAAGTCGGGTTGCTGCCCATCTTGCCAAGCGATCGGTAGCACACCCTGGCAGCGTATTCGATGAGGGCTTCCTGTTCGGTGCTATGCGCTCCGAAAAGCTCCGGAGGGAGCTGTGCATCCGGGTTGAATTGTGTGTAAGCCAACATCACGACCTTGCACATCTCGCTCCCTCACGAAGCCACGTTGCATTTCAAAAGCACGACCTGTGTTTCGTCCGGCAAATCCCGTCGGCTTTTGACCTTGAAGCTCGGAAGCGGTTCGACATCCTTCTTACCCATCTGCTTCAGGAACTTCTCGACGCCATCCAGACTCAGCCTGGTGAACTCAGTCTTGTAGTGCATCGGGATCACCACTTTCGGCTCGAGCATGCTCACCACTTCGGCGGCTTTGGAAGCGTCGAGGGTGTCCTTTCCTCCGACCGGGACCAGCAGCACGTCGACGGCCGGTAGCTCCTCCACCTCTTCCTGTGATGGCACTTCCCCCATGTCGCCGAGGTGTGCCACGGTTATGGAATCGAATTCGAATATGAATATGGTGGTTCTCTCCGGCCTGGAGCCTTTCTTTTTCCGATGCCAGGACGGCACACCCGTGATGAAAACCCCTTTCACTTCATACTCCCCGGGGCCGTCGAACACTATCGGCTTCCCCCTCACAGCTTTGAGATTGCTGTGCCCGGGGGCGTAGTGGCTTATGGTGACCACGTCGGCTTTCACTTTTACCGGCGGATACCCGGTGGACTCGTCGTACGGGTCAGTAACGATGGAGATTCCCCTGTCTTTCAGCCTGAAGAACGAATGTCCATACCAAATGATTTCCATCAGCGTATCACCTCTATACCATCCATATACGGGCGCAGGACTTCCGGAACGACAACCGATCCATCCGGTTGCTGGTAGTTTTCCAGAATCGCGATCATTACTCGCGGCAGTGCAAGCCCGGAGCCGTTCAGAGTATGCACGAACTGCGGTTTCGCCTCCGGCGACGGCCTGTACCTGATGTTAGCGCGCCTGGCCTGGAAGTCGCCGAAGTAGCTGCAGGAGCTGACCTCCAGCCATTCCCCAGAGCCGGGCGCCCACATTTCGATGTCGTATTTGATCTTCGCCACGAAGCTCAGGTCGCCGGTGCACATCTGAACGATGCGATACGGGATATTGAGCCTGCGCGCCACTTCTTCGGCGTTGTCCAGGAGTGACATGAGCTCCTGGATGCCTTTTTCTTCGTCCGGCTCTATGAATTTCACCAGCTCTACTTTGTCGAACTGATGCACCCGCTTGATGCCGCGGGTATCTTTGCCGGCGGCGGCTTTCTCCCGCCTGAAACAGGCCGTGTAAGCGACGTGGTATATCGGCAGGCTCCCCGGAGGCAGGATCTCCTCCCGGTACAGGTTCGTGACCGGGACTTCGGCGGTGGGTATGAGCCAGAGGTCTTCTTCGGCGTCGTGGTAGAGGTTGTCTGCAAACTTCGGCAGGTTCCCGGTACCGACGAGCACGTCGCTTTTGACCAGGTACGGCGGGTAGACTTCCGTGTACCCGTGCTCTTTGATGTGCAGATCGAGCATCCAGTTGATAAGCGCCCGCTGCAACCTGGCTCCCAGGCCTTTCAACACGTAGAAACGGCTGCCGGAAAGCTTCACTCCCCGCTTGAAGTCGATTATGTCGAGCGTCTCCGCCAGGTCCCAGTGCGGCAGGGGCTCGAAGTCGAACTTTCTGGGTTCGCCCCAATGCCGGACCACCACGTTCTCGCTTTCGTCTTTCCCCACCGGAACGCTCGGGTGCGGCATGTTGGGTATCCGAAGGAGGGCATCTTTCAGCTCCGCTTCCACCTGCCTCAGGCGCTCTTCCAGTTCCTTGATCTCCGCCCCCACGCGCCGCATCTCGGCAATCGTTTCTTCCCTTTTCGCTTTGTCCTTGATCTTCGGAATCTCCTTGGAAACGGAGTTCCGCTTTGCTCGCAACGCCTCCAGCTCGTGCAATATCTCCCTGCGTTCGGCATCTTTTTGCAACACTTTGTCCAGCGGGGCTTCGGTGTTCAGTTTCTTCAGAGCCTCCCTGACTTCGTCAGGGTGTTCCCTTATGAAATTGATGTCCAACATTTTCGCTCCTCGGATCGTTTCCGGCAGGAGCGCCGGAATTTACCGATATTAAACCACATGCCCGGAAAAGTGTAAATTCTGAGTAACTCCACAGCGCATGGCGCTGCTCAAACAGGAAGAAAACCTGTCGGGAGAGACCGAAAAAAACGCCAGGAAGCAAAGCTACGCAAGGCGCAAAGAATTTCGAAAAGTCTCTGCGTCTCGTTTGTCTTCGCGCCTTCGCGTTGATATAACGCCCTCCCGACGGGTGTTTTCTTAGTAGGCTCTGGGGTTCGGGCACGAGTAAAGATTGGCTTTTCATCGGAGGAACGCCAGCGACGAAGAGCGGCACGCCCGAAGGACAGGCTCCTGTGCTTGTGGTTACGCCCCGGCGAGATTATACTTGTGTTCAAATGTTTGGAATGAAAGGTGACCGGAAATGGAGACGGTAACCGGTTCTGCAATGAACGAGGCGTTTGGCCGCCTGATGAGGGCTGGCTTGCTCATATCGTCCCGGAAAAGCCTGGAAGAAACGCTGGAATCGATCCTCGAGATGGCGCTCGACGTCACCGGGGCACGCTACGGCATATTCAGGCTCGTGGACAAGGAAGGGAAGAAGCTCGTCACCAAGGCCGTGGCAGGCGAAAACCTCGGCGTGCCCCGCGCCGAGGAGCTTCCCATCGACGAACACAGCATAACCGGTTGGACCGCCATCCACAGAACTCCTTTGCTGATAGACGACGTGAAGAAAGCCCCATGGGTCGACATCTACTACCCGCTGTACCAGGACCTGGAGATGCGCTCGGAGCTTACCGTGCCGTTGATCGATGCAAGCGGCAGGCTGGAAGGCGTGCTCAACCTGGAAAGCCCGAACGTCGCTGCCTTCACCGAGCAGGACAAGAACCTGCTTCAGGTCTTGTCCACACAAGCAGTCATCGCCATCCAGGAGGCAAGGCTGCTGGACGCGTTGCAGGAGATAACCTACGCTCTGCTCAAGAGCCCTCCGCAGGAAGTGTTTCGCAGGCTCATCGCCATCGCCGGAGACCTGCTTTGGGCTGAGGACAGCGCAATCTGGACATTGCGGGGCGACACCCTGGTGCCACAGGCATCGACCTTCCGGCTCGGCAGATCGGAGGAACTTCCCGTGGAAGGAAGCTTCGTCGGAAGCTGCATCACGAGCAAAAATCTGGTGATCTCGGAGGACATCGGCTCCGACGACAGGTTCTTCCTGCCGGAGCTGGCGCTCGAACGAGGATGGGCGCAGGCCATGGCATCCCCGCTTGTGCTCAACGATGGAAGTGTGGTGGGGGCGATGAGCGTTTTCGGCTCGGCTGAGTCTTTCCTTGCCCGATCGGACTGGGCCAGGAAGGTTCTCTCCATGCTGTCTCACTATGCAGCGCTCGCCATCGACGCCGAAAGGACGAGGGAGAAACTGCGGGTGGCTCAGGAGCAGAAATCACTCGCGGAGACGTTCGCTGCCGTCGGGGACATAGCGGCGAACCTCCTGCACCGGCTCAACAACAAAATCGGCCTGGTGCCGGTGCGGATCGAGGGGATACGGGACAAGTGCGGGGACGTGCTCTCGTCACACCCGTACCTGGAGTCCAACCTGGACGAGATCGAACGGAGTTCGGCCGAGGCGATGGAGATCGTTCGGGAGAACCTGTCGCTGCTCCGTCCCGTGACCCTCGCGCCGGTAGACGTTCGGGATGCCGTGACCGACGCCATCGAAAAATTGGGGCGTCCTTCGTCCGTCGAGTTCGAGATCGAACTGGAAGACCTGCCTCCGGTGATCGCCAACAGGCAGGTGCTGGCTTTCATTTTCCTGAACCTGTTTTCCAACGCTTTGGAGGCGATGGATGGCGCCGGGAAGGTCGAAATCCAAGGACGCCAGACACCGGAGGGGTGGGTCGAAATCAGCGTCAGGGATTCAGGCCCGGGGATACCGATTGAGCTACAAAGGAGGATCTTCGAGCCAGAGTTTTCGGGCAAAAGGCGGGGGAAGAATCTCGGTTTTGGGCTGTGGTGGGTGAGGACGATGATGTCCCGGATAGGCGGTAGCGTGCGGGTGGAAAGCGATGGCAGGCACGGAGCGACGTTCGTTCTCCTGCTCCCGACGGAGGTCGAGCCATGAGTGGCAGGGCTGCCAGGGCGCTGATCGTGGAGGACGACAGGGCGTGGCGGGAAATCCTGACGGAAATCCTCCGGGACATGGGCTTCGAGGTAGATGCGGCAGAAGATCTGGCTTCCGCAGAGGAGGCCATTCGGCGGCGATCTCACAGGATAGCATTCGCCGATCTCTCGTTGAGCGGGGACCATCGCAACAGGGACGGCTTGCAGGTCCTGGAAATGCTCCGGCGACACGACCCTGGATGCGTGCCCGTGCTCCTGTCCGGCTACATGACCGTCGACGCCGCCGTGGAGGCGATGAAAGAGCACGGCGCTTACACCTGCCTCCAGAAGGAAAGCTTCCGCAGATCGGAAGTACGCAAGCTGATCAGGGAAGCGCTGGCCGAAGCTCCGCCGCGTGCGAAGGAAAGCTCCACGAACCGGCGTCCCGCAGGGAAAACCGTTTCGTCCGGGGGCCACCTCAAGGGTACTGCCCTGGTGGTGGAGGACGATCCCGGGTGGAGGGAGGTGTTCGCAGAACTGCTCGGGGATGCCGGGTTCGCTGCGCGCACGTGCGCAAGCCTGGGGGAAGCTCTTGGGCTGCTGCGACGCAGACGGTTCTCCATTGCGGTGGTAGACCTTTCCCTCGCCAGCTCCATCTCGCCGCGGAGGAACGCCGACGGGCAGGAGGTCTTGCGGGAAACCGCCAGCCGTTCGATCCCGACGATAGTGGTCAGCGGGACCGCCAACGGCGAAGCCGTCAAGCGGCTCTATTCCGGGTACGACGTGTTCGCATACTTCGAGAAACAATCGTTCGACCGTTCTGCTTTCGTTCGGACGGTCGTCGAGGCCACTTCCGGCAGATACGGCGGAATCAATTCTCTGACGCCGCGGGAACTGGAGGTGCTCGAGTTGCTGGCGCAAGGGGCCACGAACAAGGAGATTGCCGAAAAACTGGTGATCTCCACCAATACCGTGAAGCGTCATCTGAAATCGATTTTCCAGAAACTGGAGGTAAACACCCGGTCGGCGGCTGCAGCCAAAGCCGTCGAAGCAGGCCTGGGCTCGACGAAGAACGGCTGAGTCGCACCTCGATAATGACAGATTCGGTAGGGGAGCAGCGTGCTGCGCCACCGCCGGGCGAAGACGGGAATCTGTCATTCTCGTTTGAGCAGCGCTAACCACTGTGGATTCACTACTAAGAAACCACCCGTGGGGATGGTGTCATGTCAACGCAAAGGCGCGAAGACAAACGAGACGCAAAGACTTTTCGAAATTCTTTGCGCCTTATGCAGCTTTTGCGTCCTGGCGTTCCCTTTCGGTCTCTCCCAACAGGTTTTCTCCCCGTTTGGGCAGCGCATTGCGCCGTGGAGGTACTCAGAAGTACGGTCAACAAGGCTCAAGAACGAGTACCGGCGCATCCGCTCGACCTTTTACTTTGTCAATGTGCAACCAATACCACCCTGGCGGGCGCGCCGTCGCCGTCCATCAGCTTCAGCGGGAGACATATCAGATCGTAAGGCCCCTCCGGCACGCTCCCAAGGAGCAGGTTCTCCACAACCACGATGCCGGAACGGAGCAGGATGCGATGCACTGTGCCATCGCCGTCGTAAGGCTCGATGGAGTACCCGTCGATCCCGATCAGTTTCATCCTGTGCGAGACCAGCCATTCGGCGGCGTCCGGAGTCAGCGCCACGAACTCATGCCGGAAGCTCCTTTCGGTGCCGAGCCAACGGCTGTTGTCGGTCTTCAGGAGGAGCCGGGCTGTGTCCGGCGGGATGCTCGCCCGCTCCAGGTCGCCCGCCGTTACTTTCTGCAGGCCGGACATGTCGACCAGGTAGGATGCGCCCAGGCACGGCTCCAGCGGGATCGAATCGGCTCCCGGCGCCTGAGCATCCACGTGCCTGGGCGGGTCCACATGCGTTCCCGAATGCGTGCCCATGCAAAGCCTGGAGACGTAGAAACCTCCTTCTTCGTGCCGCTGGATCGAAACCTCCGGGTCGCCGGGCCACGTTATCATCCCTGCCTCGATCGGCATCGTCACGTCGAAAATCATCCGCCGCCTCCTTTACTTACGCAGTCGAAAAGGCCCCAGGAATATGGGGGCGTTCGGGTCCTTCGAGCCGAGCCGTGGCACACGCTTCATGGAAGGGTATTCGTACATACCGACCGCCATCCTTGCCTCCCCTTTGGGTTGGGTCGGAAAATCGGCCCACGTGATCAGGTAATCCCCTGTCCGCCAGACCCGGGACGATGTTGGAGTGTCGTGCCCCGTGGCAGGCTTGGTGGCGTCGTCCAGGTAGAGATGGTTGAACTGGTGGTACTCGGCGTGAGCCGACGAATCCTCCACTTTCCACACCGTCACGAACCGTAACCAGGTTCCCAGTGCATGTGCCCGCCACCCCAGGAGCGACACGCCGTTGGCAAGCCTGTACGGGCCTGCCCGGACGAAGCCGCTGGGCGATGTCCCTCCCTTCAGCCGCACGAGCACGTAAGGATACGGCGAACCCTCCCGGCGCTGCACGAAGTCCACCTCTCCGCTTCTCCGCAAATCGGCTTCGTTCTCGACCCAGGCGGGCATCCACGGGCCGACGAAAAGCAGATTGGATGCTTCCCGGGGCCACACCAGCGAATAAGTCCCGTTCACCAATCGATGCGGGTATCCCCACAGCAACACATCCAGGATGACGGCATCTCCGCCGGTGCGCAGGTTTGTGTCCGGCACGATCCCAACCACCGGTTTCCCGTCTCTGGCTTCCTTCACGGCTTTCAGGTGGTATTCGAGCGGCGTGCTGATGCCACCGGGTGTCGCTTTCGTCCCGGCGATGGCAATTCCTTTGGCGAACAGGGCGCCCTGGAAGAGCGAAATTCCGATCACTAAGGTCGTAAGCGCAAGCCTGAGAACGGGCCGACGGGCTGCAGCGACCACCACTCCTGCCGCCACGAGCAGCCCCGGCAAAGCGGTCAACTGGTAATGGAGCCTCGGGTCCATGAAATGCGCGATCCAGAAAACCGGCGCACCAGCAGCCCACAGCAGAACGATTGCCGCAGAGAATCGTTTCTTCTTTTCCCTAAGGCTCCACGCAACGAGCAGAAGCCCGATTGCGCCCATGCCGACGAGCGCGTACCCCACCACTCTTGGAAGCATCCCGTCGCTGACGTGAAACTTGTTGCCGATGAAAAGCCAATCCCAATCGTAGCCCGATAGCAGCGTTCCGGCGTACCTGACCCCTTCGAACTCAAACCGCACGTGCAGGTGGCCTCCCATGCCAAAGCGCATCTTCCCGGAAGCGATGCGCATCGCCATCGGCAAAGAGATGACCGCTGACGCAAGCATCCCGCCCGCCAGCGGTATCCAGCGCCAACCGAGCCAGAAGGCTATGCCGAGGAGAACCGTAAGGATCGGGAGGACGAACCCGGCGTAGTGCACCTGAGGAGCAAACCCTGCTGCAAAGCCGTGAACCACCAAGGCCTTGCGATCCTTCTTCTCCACTCCCATGATGCCGGACACCGCCCACAGCACGGCTATGGGGATGAGCAGGTCCTGCGCCCAGATGCTCCTCGAGTAGAAAACGGCGTAGGGGGAACCAGCCAGCAGCCATGCCGAAGCAACTCCAGCCCATCCTCCCCATGCTTTCCTGGCGATCCACCACACTCCGACGACGGCAAGCACATTCAGCAGTGCCACGAACAGCACTGCGAGCACGGGATTGGTGGAGATGGCGAACGGGATCGCGAATATCCACACGGATGCCGGGGTGTTCGGCACGCCAGCCGATGATATCATGCCAGTTACGGGGATGACACCCGACCTCGCCAGCCGGAGAGCGAGCCTGCTGAGTTGTGCCTCGTCGTACGCGAACGGGCTCACGCCAGGCCAACCGAACCGGAGCACGCTTGCCCAGAGCAGAGCGCCGAGCAGTCCGGCGGCTTCCGCCGCTCGATGCCTGGGGAACAGGTGTCTCAAAGAATCAACGGCGCTCTGTACTCTCCCCATTCCTCCCTCAGAACACCCATGATTTCGCCCAGGGTTGCGTAAACGGAAACGGCGTCCACGAAAAGGGGTAGCAGGTTTTCATCCCCGCGTGCGGCAGATCGAATCCGTTCGAGGGCGCGCTCCACTTCCGCACCGTCCCGTCTTTTGCGCAGCGCCCGCAGCCTGCGAATCTGCTCGTCCTGCACTTTCGGATCGACCCGAAGCAGCTCGATGGAGATCTCCTCCTCTTCCTCCTGGAACTTATTCAGCCCCACCACGATCTGTTCTCCTCTCTCGATCGCCTGCTGCGCTTCGTAAGCCGCCTGCTGTATCTCCCTCTGCATGAATCCCGATTCGATAGCCGCCAGCGCGCCGCCCATTCTGTCGATTTTCTCGATGTACTCCGTCGCTCGGCGTTCTATTTCGTCGGTCAGATGCTCGATGACGTAGCTCCCGGCCAGCGGATCGACCGTGTCCGCCACACCCGATTCGTATGCGATGATCTGCTGTGTCCTGAGCGCCACCTGTACCGATTTCTCCGTCGGCAGGGAGAGGGCTTCGTCCATGCTGTTGGTGTGCAGGCTCTGGGTGCCTCCCAGCACCGCCGCCAGCGCCTGAATGGTGACCCTTATCACGTTGTTTTCCGGCTGCTGGGCGGTCAAAGTCGAGCCTGCGGTTTGGGTGTGGAACCTGAGCTGCCACGAGCGTGAATTCTTCGCACCGAACCGATCGCGCATGATCTTCGCCCACATCCTCCTGGCGGCTCTGAATTTGGCGATCTCCTCGAGGAAATTGTTGTGGGCATTGAAGAAAAAGGAAAGCCTTCCCGCGAACCTGTCCACATCGAGCCCTCGATCGACAGCGGCCCGGACGTACGTGATCGCGTTGGCAAGGGTGAAGGCCACTTCCTGCACGGCGGTGCTGCCTGCTTCCCTGATGTGGTAGCCGGAAATGCTGATCGTGTTCCACTTCGGCACGTTTTCGGCGCAATATTCGAACGTGTCCGTGATCAACCTCATGGACGGTTTGGGCGGGAAGATGTACGTGCCCCTGGCGATGTACTCTTTCAGGATGTCGTTTTGTATCGTCCCCCGGAGCAGCTTTGGATCGATACCCCGTTTCTTTGCCAAAGCGACCACCATCGCAAGGAGCACCGCCGCAGGGGCGTTGATGGTCATGGAAACGCTTACTTTGTCCAGCGGTATCCCGTCGAACAGGATGTCCATGTCCTCCAGCGAAGAGATGGCAACCCCGACTTTCCCCACCTCGCCTTCGGCCAGAGGGTGATCGGAATCGTACCCAAGTTGGGTAGGCAAATCGAACGCGACGGAAAGGCCGGTCTGCCCTTGCTCCAGCAGGTATTTGTAGCGACGATTGGATTCCTCTGCCGTGGCGTATCCGGCGTACTGGCGCATCGTCCAGAACCGGCCGCGATACATCGTTGGCTGAACGCCGCGGGTGTAAGGGAACTGCCCGGGAAATCCGAGGTCTGCGAGATAATCGACCTTGACTTCCTCAGGCGTGTAAAACCTCTCCAGCGGGATTCCCGAAGGCGTGGAGAAAGATCGCTTGCGCTCCGGGAACCTGCGGATCGTAGGTTCGAGGACTTCCTCCTCCCATTTCCGCTTCTCCTGGCCTATCTTGCCCATGACAGCCTCCAGAGGACCGGGTTTTCGTCAAGGCTGGACGCCGACCGTCGCCAGACCGACCACCGGAAGCATGGAGTCGGTGTACGCTCCCACTCTGACCACCAGCTTCAGGTGGACGTTGCCCCGTAGCTTCCCGGTCCAGACAATGGAATCGGCGGCCTTGCGGTAGGGATAACCCTCCACGCCCCCAATCTCCGCGCCTTTGTCCGTCTTCCCTTCGTAGGAAAGGGTCGTGCCCGGGATTCTGCTCCCTTTCTTGACGAAATACGTGACCGGAAGTTTGAACCTGAGCGGAGCTTTGCCGTCCCAATTTTCCTGCCGAGGTGTGACATTGGAGATGTTCAGCGAAGTCGTCCCGGCCAGTTTAACCGAGTCCTTCCCAAGCCAGACGATCCGATAGTGCAGGTTCATCTCCACGCCGTCTGAGATGCTGCCTTTCCAGTCTACGGAATCGCCGTTGAGCTTCTTTGCTGTCTGCCCACCGATGTCGAATTTTGCGCCGTCTTTGCTTACCTCCAGCACTTTGATGTTCGTGCCGGGGATCGTCTCACCCGCGTGCAACGTTGCTTCCGAGGGTCCGCTGTAGCGCAGCGTTCCATTGGAAGCACCGAAAGAGCCGCACCCCGCGAGGATTACGGCAATTGCCAGAACCAAAATCAGTTTCCATTTCATTTCAACTCCCTCCGCATGTGCCCGCGCTTACCTTCTCTTGACCGTGAAGTGATCGAAATCGTTGGCGACGACGGTGTTGGGGAAGATCGCCCTGGCCTCAGCTTCGACTTCGGACGCCCGATACCGCCGGGAAATGTGCGTCAGGATGAGCTGCCGCACGTTTGCCTCGGCGGCAAGTTCGGCCGCCTGCGCCGCCGTGAGGTGCCCGAACGCCTCGGCCAGCTCCCGCTCTTCCTCCAGGTATGTGGACTCGATGACCAGCGCATCCGCCTCCCTGGAGACCTCCACCAGGTTCGCCGTGCTACCCGCATCTCCGATGAACACCAGCTTTGTCCCGGGGACCGGTGGCCCCAGCACTTCTTCCGGGTAGACAGTCCTGCCGTTCTCCAGGGTTATCGGCTTGCCCGAGACGAGCTGTTTGCGTTCCGGCCCGAACGGAACACCGATTTCCTCGGCTTTCTCGTTCAGGAACGGCCTTTTGCTCTTTTCCTGGAAAACGTACCCGTAGCAGTCGGGGCCTCTGTGGATTACCGGCACGGCGAACAGGGTGAAATGCTCGTCCTCCATCACAATGCCGGGCTTCACCTGCCGGTAAGTGACCTTTAGCGGCATCTTTCCTGGGCCGAAGACCACCTCCATGAGCGCCTGTATCCTGTTCAAAGCCGCTTTCCCTGCGAATATCTCCACCTCCGGGATCATCTCCCACCTGCCGAAAGTGGAGATGAGGCCGCCAAGCCCCAGGATATGATCGAGGTGGCTGTGGGTTATCAGTATCTTGTTTATCCTTCTGAACCCGAGGCCGCTTTTCAAAAGCTGGCGTTGGGTGCCTTCGCCGCAGTCTATCATGAATCGATGTTCACGGTACAGCACCACGGCCGATGAAAGCCCCCGCTGCACCGAGGGTGCTGAAGCCGAAGTGCCGAGAAAGACTATCTCGAACATTTGCTCTCTCCTTGAAGTCTCTTTGACATGTCCATTTTATCACAACGCTCGGAGAGAGCCTCAATATCCTCGGGTATCGCCACAGTGGAGCGTGAATGGGGAAGGATTCTTCTCGATGCGCGGACGCCAGGGCCGCAGAGTCACAAAGGTTTTGGCAACGCCCGGGGCTGGTTGGAAGGTGCTATTGTCGACCTTCTTCATCCCTGCCGTAGGTCGAGTTGTTCAGCTCGATGGGGCGAGCCATCTGGCCCGCCCCACAAATTTGCCCTCAAACAGGAAGAAAACCCGTCGGGAGAGACTGATAAGGAACGCTAAGACGCAAAAGCTGCGTAAGGCGCAAAGAATTTCGAAAGGTCTTTGCGTCTCGCTTATCTTTGCGGCTTTGCATTGACATAACACCGCCTCCGCAAGTGTCTTCTCAGTAGAGGACAACAAGGCGCAACGCTTTTCAGAGACGTTTGCTAGTGTTCTTTGACTGGGTGCTTCCACAGGTGGTAAGATTTCGTGCATAACGGAGCGGAAGGTGAAAATGTCTCGAGGAATCCTGATACTGGACTACGGTTCCCAGTACACGCGGCTGATCGCCCGAAAGGTGCGGGAGCTTCAAGTCTACAGCGAGATCGTCCCGTGGAACGCCCCTCGAGAGAGGTTCGAGCGGTTCGAGCCGTGCGGGATAATCCTTTCCGGCGGTCCGTCCAGCGTGTACGAACCCAACGCTCCGACTCTGCCCCCGTACGTGCTCGAAAGCGGCATTCCGGTGTTGGGAATCTGCTACGGGATGCAACTGCTGGCGCATGCCCTCGGCGGCGTGGTATCGGGCACGACGAAGCGGGAATACGGCCCGGCGGAACTGGAGGTCACGGAGCCGGAATCGCCATTGTTCGACGCGTTGCCAGGGCGCATGAAAGTGTGGATGAGCCACGGAGACCGCGTCGAGCGGCTGCCCGAAGGCATGATTGGCATCGCAAGAAGCGGAAATTCCCCGTACGCGGCGATCGCGATGCCCGGACGATCGCTGTACGGGCTACAGTTCCACCCAGAAGTAGCCCACACCCCGCTGGGCAAGCAGATCCTGGGCAATTTCCTGTTCCAGGTCTGCCGCTGCAAGAAGAATTGGACCACAGAATCGTTCATCGACAGGGCAATCCGGGAGATTTCGGAAAGGGTTGGAAATGAGAGGGTTCTCTGCGGACTCAGCGGCGGGGTGGATTCCTCGGTCACGGCTGCACTGCTGCACCGTGCGATAGGCGACAGGCTGATCACCGTGTTCGTAGACCACGGACTGCTCCGTGCAGGCGAGCGGAACGAAGTCGTCCGCACGTTCGAAGAAACCATGGGAGTCCACCTCGTGGTCAGGGACGCATCCAACGAGTTTCTGGACGATCTGAAGGGAGTGACCGATCCGGAGGAGAAGCGCAAGCGCATAGGTCGCAGGTTCGTCAGGGTGTTCGAAGAAACCGCACGAAAACTCCAGGATTCGGTTGGAAAGATAAGGTTTCTGGCGCAGGGGACGCTTTACCCGGATGTCATAGAAAGCGCCGGGGCATCCACCAGGACAGCACGCACGATAAAGACCCATCACAACGTGGGCGGCCTGCCCAAGGAAATGGATTTCGAACTCCTGGAACCTCTCCGTTTCCTGTTCAAAGACGAAGTGAGGCGTGTGGGGAAAGAGCTGGGACTGCCGGACCGGATCGTCTGGCGACATCCGTTCCCAGGCCCTGGCCTTGCCATCAGAATCCTCGGCGAAGTGACACGCCAGCGATTGGACACCTTGCGGCAGGCCGATCGAATCTTCCTGGAAGAGCTGGAAGCAGCCGGGCTGTACCGTGAAGTCGCGCAGGCGTTCGCCGTGCTCCTGCCCGTGAAAACCGTCGGCGTCATGGGCGATGGCAGGACTTACGCCGATGTGGTCGCTTTGCGTGCCGTGACCACCGACGACTTCATGACGGCGGATTGGGCCCGCCTGCCGTACGATCTTCTGGAAACAGTGAGTCGCAGGATCGTAAACGAGGTCCCAGGGGTAAACCGCGTGGTCTACGATACCACGTCCAAGCCCCCTGGAACCATCGAGTGGGAATAGGGGAAACATGTCGGACGATTATTCGCTCAAACTGCTGATACTGGCGGTCGTCGCCATCCTGGTTGCGCTGGCGTATCCGAAGTACCAGGAGTACAAGAAAATGCAGTACCCCGTGCCTCCGGGCGTTACGCTGTCCGGCATCCCTGCGCAGGGGAAGACGAAGGACGAGGTCGTCCGGGAGCTGCACGACATGTTCTCCATCCCGGCTTCGTTGAAATACGGAGTCCACACAATCATCATCCGCCCGCGAGACATAAATTTCAAGGTGGACGTGGACAAAACGCTGAAGAAAGCCCAGGAGGCCAACAAAGGCTGGCGATACTGGGTGAATTTCGCCCTGTTCCTGGCGAACCGACCGTTCCTGCCGAAGGACGTCCCGGTGGAAGCCTCGTGGGACCCGCTATTGCTCGGCAACTGGATGCTGAAAGTCAGCCAGAAATACGACCATCCGGCGGAGCCCCCAAGGGGGATCGTCGAGACGATGACTTTCGTGCCTGGCAAAGAGGGGACGCAACTCTCCATGGAAGGTTCCGCGAAAGCTGTCATCGATGCGTTGAAAGACCCTTACCGCAGGGAACGAAAACTGGTCATCAAGAAAGTACCTGCGCCGCAGCCTTCCGCGGCTGTTTTGGCCGATTTGGTTCGCAGGTCGTCGAAGGACTTCAAAGGCGTGGTCAGCCTGTACACGCAGCTTCTAAGCGATGGCAGCGAGGCAGGATACAACGATCAGGTGGCGTTCGCCGCGATGAGCACGATAAAAGTGCCGATCGGCCTCCTGGTCCTTCGGAAGAAATCCCTGCCGTTGGATTCCGTCACCAGGGATTTGATGGTGGACATGCTTGGCAAGAGCGGCAATCAGAGCTCCAACGAGCTGCTGGGGATGGTGGACGACGGAGACCCGAAGGCGGGTTGCAAGCTGGTCACCGATTTCTTGCGGAAGAACGGCTTCGTCAACACCTACATCGCCGCTCCGTATTTCTCCCATCCGCCGGAAAAGGAGTTGCCGACGCCAGCCAACCAGCACAAAACCCTGGATACGAAGCCGGATACAGCAATGCAAACCACCGCCAGAGACATGGGCAGGTTCATCGCAGAAGTGGCCAGGTGCGCGGAGGGAAAGGGGAAGTTTGCGTCTGTCTCCGGGCTCTCGCCGGAGAAATGCCAGCGGCTCCTGGAGTTCATGTCGCTGGAGGAGCAGAACATGCTCATGACGGCCGGAATGCCGCCCGGGACGAAGGTCATCCACAAGCACGGCTTCATCAAGGATAGCTATGGGGATGTGGGGATCGTTTGGGGGCCGAAAGGCGAGTTCTCTCTGGCGGTCTACCTGTACCACCCGCCGGAGATGCCGTGGAAAGTGGGAAGCACGATGATGCAAAGGCTCGCCCGCGGCGTGTGGAACTACTACGCCCTCCTGGCGGGCAAACGACAGGTTCCATGGGAAGCACAATGAGCGAAAAACCATTCGTAAGCGAAAGCAGGTTCCGCATCAGGTACGCCGAAACCGACGCGATGCGCATCGTCCATCACAGCAGCTACATCGTGTGGTTCGAGGAAGGCCGATCCGAGTACATGCGGCAGGTCGGATTCCCTTATTCCAGGCTGGAAAGCATGGGCTACTACCTCGCGGTTACGGAGGTGAAAGCCCGTTACCTGCGCGCCGCCAAGTACGACGAAGAGGTGATCGTCAGGACGACCGTCGCCTCCGTTCGAAGCCGTGGGGTGACTTTCCGGTACCAGGTCCTGCGAGCCGCCGACGGGGAACTGCTGGCGGAAGGGGAAAGCGTCCACGTGTGCATCGACGACGATGGGAGGCCACGCAGGCTGCCGAAGGAAGTGACGGAACTCATCGGTCGATACGCTTGAGATCGCTACTTCTCGTCGAAATGCTCTTCCACGAGCCGATGTAGCTCGTCGCGCTCGACCACCACGTTCCCAAGGCGGCTGACAGCCACTCCCGCAGCCAGGTTCGCCAGCGTTGCACCGACCAGGAACGGCGCTCCGGCGGCAACGGAAAGCGCCAGCACTGCCACCACCGTATCCCCGGCTCCTGTGACATCGAACACCTCGCTCCTGTTGACTGGCGCCAGGTGTTCCGCACTTCCACCCCACGCCACCGTCATCCCCTTGTCGCCCCTGGTGATGACCACGCACTCCGCCCCCAGGGATGCTTTCAGCTCCCCAGCAGCTTTCTCGAAATCTGCATCCGTGGAGAGCTTCGTCCCCAGTTCCGCTTCGGCTTCGTGACGGTTGCACTT
>JALWAP010000236.1 GCA_027016315.1 Anaerolineae bacterium
GTGATGCTCATGCTCACCGGGTTCTCGTTCGCCATGCTCGGGTTTGCCCTGGATAGGGTGTTCAACCCGCGGCTCCGAGGGATGTGATCATGGCAAAAACGAATCTACTGCAAATAGAAGACCTGGTGCTCTATTTCAAAACCAGGATGGGAGAAGTCCAGGCCGTCGACCACGTAAACCTCTCCCTGGAACCCCACAAAGCGATGGTGATCCTCGGGGAATCGGGGTGCGGGAAGACATCCATGGCAAAAGCCATCCTGCGGCTGCTCCCTCGGAACGTCAGCAGATACTCCGGGAAGGTGATAATCGACGGCGAAGACGTGATGCCCCTGGACGACGAAGCTTTCCGGAAGAAAGTCCGGTGGGTGAAAGTCTCGATGGTGCCTCAAGCGGCCATGAACTCGCTGAATCCCGTGCTCCGCGTGGGAGATCAGGTCGCCGAACCAGCGATCGTGCACATGGGGATGAGCAAGGAAGAGGCGCTGGCAAAAGCCGCCGAGACATTCGGCCTGGTAGGCGTGCCGGAGGATTTCCTGGTTCGATACCCGTTCGAGCTGTCCGGAGGGATGCGCCAGCGCGTGGCAATCGCAATGGCGCTCATTACAAACCCGAAGATTATCGTCCTGGACGAGCCCACGTCGGCGCTCGATCTGCTCACCCAGGCCAATATCATGAACGTGCTGAAGAAAATCAAATGGGAGCACGGCGCGAGCTATGTGCTGATCACACACGACATAGCCACCTCCAGCGAACTCGCCGACATGGTGGCGGTGATGTACGCCGGGCAGATCGTGGAACTCAACGATGCCGATCATTTCTTCGAGCAACCACTCCACCCCTACTCCCAAAAACTGATGGCCAGCGTCCCGAGGCTCAGGGCAGACAAAGAGCCGGAATTCATCACCGGTCGCCCGCCAAGCCTGCTCAACCCTCCGACAGGATGCAGGTTTGCGGATAGATGCCCGTTCCGGTTCGATAAATGCGAAACCGAGCCTCCGGTCTACGAAGTCGACGGGCACCTCGTGAAATGCTGGCTATACGAAGACAAAGCAACAGGAGAAGCCTCATGAGCGTTGCATCTATTTCGAAACCGTCTGCACCCGCCGAGCCCAAATCCGGCGAGGTACTCCTGTCGGTACAGCACCTTCGGGTGTGGTTCGAACTCAAGAAATGGGGTTTTTCACATGTCGGCTGGGTGCATGCAGTGGACGATGTCAGCTTCGACCTCCGTCGAGGCGAAGCAATCGCGATAGTCGGGGAAAGCGGCTGCGGTAAGTCGAGCCTGATGAAGACCTTCCTGCTGCTCAATCGCCCCACCGATGGCAAAGTGCTGTTCCGCGGGGTCGATATCAGCACCCTGAAAGGCAAAGAACTGAAGAAGTTTCGCTCGCGTATCGGCTACGTACAGCAGGATCCGTACGGAGCGCTACCGCCTTTCATGACCGTGAGGCGCATCCTGGAAGAACCGCTGATCGTCAACGGCATTAAGTCCAAATCGGAAAGGATCGAGCGGATACGCCGGGCGATGCAAGAGGTGACGCTGACGCCCGTGGATGACTTCCTGAACAAGTACCCGCACATGCTCAGCGGCGGACAGCAGCAGCGGGTCGTGATCGCGAGGGCTATGATCATGGACCCGGTCCTCCTGGTGGCCGACGAGCCGGTTTCGATGCTGGACGCTTCGGTACGGGTAGAGATATTAAAGCTGCTCCGCAAACTCCAGGAAGAACACAACCTATCGGTCATCTACATTACACACGACCTCTCCACGGTCAAATACTTCTCGGAGAGGATTTTCGTCATGTACGCCGGGAAACTGGTGGAAAAAGCGGAAATCCGAGAGCTCCTCGACAATCCACTGCACCCGTACACCATGGCGCTGCTCACCGGCACGTCCGAGCCGGACGCCGCAAACGCGAAAGTGCTGAAAGACATCCCGCCGGGCGAGCCACCAAGCCTCGTGCATCCTCCGGCCGGATGCAGGTTCCACCCGCGGTGCTCCAGGATGATCGAAGGCTTGTGCAACACGGAGGAACCGCCGGAGTTCGAAGTCAAGCCCGGGCACCTGGTGAAGTGCTGGCTGTACAAGGACTGATGAGCAAGATCCCGATCTGGACCAGGCTGTGGATAATCGGAGGGACGCTCGTGCTCGTAGGAGTGGGCGTCCCTCTTTCCATGATGCTCCATCTCCTCCCATCCACGTTCCTCCTGGCAGGGATTTCTTTCGTCTCATCTTCAATCGGCATCATGCTGGGCTACATCGCCACGGCTGTGTACATCAAGAGCGCCAGGGACAAAAACCACCACGACGGACTCGAAATGTAGCGCAGGAGCCCGGGCTTGCCACTCTCACTCCCGTGATTCACGCGAGTGTCTCTCACATCCTGATCTCATCATCCACAGAGCCAGGCACCGGAACGACACCAAGCCGATGCCTGGTGAGAAAAAGCCTCAGGCCGCGCCACGTCCGAACTCACGTCCCAGAAGCTCGGATTTGTCATTTCGACACCCGGTTGTACAATAGAGACACGAAGAGGCAACCGCCCCTTCGTTCAGGCGCTACTGACCAAAAACCGGAGGCATCCGATGGAATGTCCAAAATGCGGGACGTGGAATCCCGATGACAGAAGGACCTGCTGGAGGTGCGGTGCTCCTTTGCCAAAGCCTCAAACCAAGAAAAAGCGCTCACAGCTCATTTTCATGAACCTGCCGCTGTGGGTTTGGGGATTGCTGGCAGCGATGTTTCTGTTCTGGATTCTGTCGAGGTTCCTCTACTGACCTCACTGGCGTCAATCCGCAGGCTTTTCGGCAAACAGCCACATCATGAACTTCATGCCAGATTTCTCCCGCCTGCGGGCGCGAATGTTTCTGAAACCCGCGCCTGAAAGAAGCGCCCTGAACTCGTCCTCGGTGTAAGCGTGGGTAAGTGGGCTCACGAGCCAGTGCTCTACCCACTCGAAAGGCTTCGCCATCCAGTGCCTGCCGTCCACATCCGCGATCAAAATGGAGCCGCCCGGCTTCAACACCCTGAACGCCTCCGCCATGACGCGCTCGGGTTTCGGCAGACAGTGGAAGGTCATCACCATCTCTACCATGTCCACACTGCCGCTGGCGATCGGGATGTTCGTCACGTCCGCCTGGACGAAAAACGGCCTGGACGGCCCAAACTCCAGCTCCGACCATCGCACGCAACCCATGTTTAGATCAAGGGTGACGATACTTGCCTCCGGAAGGCGCCTGCTGAGGTACGCGACTCCGTGTCCGTTGCCCGTACCCAGGTCCAGGATGGTGCCGGATTCGGGGAACGGGAAATGCTCCAGGGCAAAATCGTATGCGCTCCCGGACTTCATCATGGGAGCGCTATCCAGCGCTTTCCTTAGAAAAGCCTTCATCGTCACCTCCTGAACCACATCACGTAAGAGCCGATCAGAAGCGCCTGCACGGCAACGACTCCCCAAAACCTTATCCTGAACGCCGCTTTCCTCGTCTTGTGGTGGAAGAAAGGCATCGCGACGAAAGCCCCCACGGTTCCGCCCGCAAGCACCAGCAGGAGCAGAACGTCCTCCGGAACACGCATGACGCCCTTCCCCGCAACAGCCTTGTCGTAGCCAAACGCCAGAAACGTCACGAACGTGATTGAAGCAAACCATGCAATCCACGCCTGCACAGCCGCCATCCGGAAGACAGCAATTGCAAGCAAAACCGCCAGCCCGAAGAAAATCAACCCGAACTTCTCAGCTATTTTCATCACCGAACCCCAGGTAAACCGGATTGCTGAAAATCCACCCACGCTTCTTGAAGAGCTTCTTCCGCCACACTTCCACCCGGTAAGCTCCGGGCGCATCCGCACGGAACTCCAGAGCATCGCCCACGGTGCTGGCGACAACAGCGCCATCTCGTAGAAGCCTTATCTCACCTGCACCCGGCAGGCGGATGTACAACCGGGCGGATGGCCCGCTTACAACGTCGCCCATGACGTAATCCCGGCCGCCGGATTTGGCCCAGAACCTGAAGCCAGCCGTAGACCCAAGCCACTCGTAACCGATCCACGCGTGCCCCCGACGCAACGCATCGACCAGAATCTTCTCGTCGCGTCTGAAATCCGTCCCGGTGAACCGCTCCTCCGTGAGGATATGCGTGGTCACTGAGCGAAAACAGTGCTCGTATGGCATGAACCGCTTGGATATGGGGCCAAGGCTGTACACGGCGGCGTGGGCGTCAACACCGCCGATGGCTACCACAGGACGCTTCCACTGGGATATGAGCCTGTCCCACAACTGGAGCGTCTCTGGCCACGGCCCGGTGGTGAAGAACCTGGGGAAATATGCGACAGCAAGCACGAGCGGCACGTTTTTCGTGTACCCTCGAAACTCCGAAAGGAAATTCCAGAGCTCGATACCAGTCAACCCGTCGATGCTCCAATCCTTCCAGAAGTAAGTCCTCGGCATGAACCAGGAACCCCGCTCGTAAGGATGGGCAGCAAAAGCGACCCCACCTTGCCGCACGATCTCGTCAACCACGCGCTGGAAATCGTCCTTCAACCCGGAAACATCTCTCTGAATGCCGACGGCAAGGAGATGCCCGTCGCTTCTGCCATCGACGTCGTGATCCACTTCTTCTCCCATGAGCACCAGCACCCCATCTCTCCACCCCGCCTCCTCCGGATGGCATGCGTTGTGATCTGTGACAACCAGGTAATCCAGTCCGCTTTTCCTGGCGGCATCTGCCAGATCTTGCACCGTGCCGCTGCCGTCCGAGTAAACGGTGTGAGTGTGGATCACTCCAACGTACTCATTCATCGTTTCCATTCTTCTCACCAAGCCACTTCTCCCTGTGCATCTTCCGGATCGGGCTGAACATCATCCTGGCTTTGTCGTCCGTTTCGACCCGGCGGGCGAAAACCAGGTAACCGCTGTGAGCAACCATCCTGTCCGCGGGCCGCAAGCGGCTCGCCACTGGCTTGTACGGTCTCAGAAGAAGTTCCTCCACGGCTATGTCCATGAAATTTCGCCCGTCAAGCGCATCGAGCAGCGCCGACACCTGGTTCACGGTCGGGACGAGGCTCCCGAAATATCCCCCATCGACCAACGCCCCCTCGACCAAATCCATGAACTGCCACGGCTCTTTCATGTCCAGAAACACTGCGTCGAACCGTCCTTCGACACATTCCTGGGAAAGAGGCTGGAGTCTCAAATCTACGACCGAACCAAGCCCCGAAATGCGGAGGTTTCTCCTGGCGAGCCGGTGGGCGTCCTCCCGCATCTCGCACGAAACCACCTTCCCAGAAGGCATAACCGCAGCTGCGAGCGCCATGGTAAGCCCTCCGCTGCCTGTTCCTGCTTCCAGAACCCGCTTGCCGTCCCTGAGATCGAGCCGCAAGACAATGTAAGCAGCATCTTTTGGGTAGATTATCTGGGTAACCCGCTTGACGTTCTGGATGAGATCGTGGAGACCCGGCCTGAGCACGAGAAAAGGATGCCCAAGCTGCGTGTAGACCACGCGTCCCGGAGGCTTTCCGATGAGATCGTCGTGCTGGATGGTGCCCCGATGCGAGTGAAATGCCTGCCCTGCCTGCAACGTGATGAGCCTGCGCTTGCCATCCGCTTCCACCAGCAAAATGAGCTCGCCTGCTTTCAGTTCATCCATCCCGGCGCTCCCCGAGCACGCTACCGACGAAATCCCTGTGGCCGTTCAGGAAACTCCGCACGTTCATCGGCTTCTTCCCTTCGAGCTGAACCTCTTCCAGGACGAGCACACCTTGACCGCAGACGACGGCCGCGCCTTCATACCACCGAACCACTTTGCCGACCACGGCGCTTTCGGTGGAATCGCCGACATCCGCCCGGTGCACCCTCAAGAGTTTCCCCTTCCACCAAGTGTAGCTACCCGGCCAGGGATTGTAAGCACGAACTTCCCGCTCCAGCG
Source organism: Anaerolineae bacterium (assembly GCA_027016315.1). GTDB lineage: Bacteria > Chloroflexota > Anaerolineae > S016-19 > S016-19 > S016-19. The sequence goes on from JALWAP010000236.1 coordinate 5,926, forward strand.
TCAGGGCCGATTTGCTCCAGTCCAGCCTACCGGCTTCCTTGCGAATCATGGGCGCATACGTCGCCAGCGAATCGTCCTGAGGCTGTGGCACGATTCCACCTGCGATCCATTTCGGCAACGTTTCCATCAAAAGCTCCGCCCCAACCAGCGCAAGTTTCGCCGTTAGCGATCCAGTGGTGTCGGTCCGCTCGATCGGCACCTTACGCTGCGCAAGCACAGGCCCGGTATCCAAACCTTCGTCCATCAGCATTATCGAGACACCGGTCTCACGGTCGCCAGCAAGTATGGCTGCAGCCACCGGTGCTGCACCCCGCCAGCGCGGCAGAAGGGATGCATGGACGTTTATGCTGCCGTGAGGTGCAATCGAAAGCACGTCCGGCGGCAGGATCAGGCCATACGCAGCCACGACGATAACATCCGGCCTTGTCGCCGCAAGGGCGCCCACGGCGTCTTTGTCCTTCCTCAGGCTTTTCGGCTGGAACACCGGTATCCCGTGCTCCATAGCGAGCGCTTTCACCGGAGAAGATTTCAGCTTCCTGCCCCGGCCTGCTGGCTTGTCCGGACGCGTGGCAACGCCTACGACTTGGAACTCGTCCGATTCGATAAGTGCTTTCAAAGAAGGCACAGCGAAATCCGGCGTGCCCATGAAGAGAACCCTGTAGACCATTCCAACCTCCATCGGCTT
>JALWAP010000237.1 GCA_027016315.1 Anaerolineae bacterium
TTGCCCCTTTGCTGTGCCATATCCGCACCTGTGGAGGCCAGCTCTTTCATCGAGTCAGCACTCGTCTCAGCGACGGACTTGGCCGCTTCCACTGCCGCATCCGTCTTGGCCTTTGCCAGTTTGAGCAACTCGGTGGGAATCTTCAGCAATTCCTCCCCTCGTTTTGCTCGTTCGGCGTTCAGCGCTTCGTAGACTTTGAGCTTGGCCTCCGCGGATGGCTTGGGCACGGAGCTCCTCATTTTCTCCCGAAGCTTCTTGAAGCTGTCCAGAGCTTTTCTGCATTCCGGGCATTCCTTGAGCTCCAGCTCGAATTTCCTGTTTTCCTCTTCCGACAGAAGTCCGTCGAGGTAATCTGACATTTTGTCCATGAACTTTTTGACGTCCACCATTTTACACCCCCCCGCCCACATATTCTTTCAAGATTTTGTACAGAGCCTGTCTTGCCCTGTGAATTCTGACTTTTGCCGCCGAGACGGAAATCCCAAGGGCTTCTGCTGTCTCGGCAACCGAAAGGCCTTCCAGCTCGTGCAGAACCAACGCTGCACTGAGGTTTGGAGAAAGCTCCTGAAGTGCTTTGTGTATCAGTTCCTCGGCTTCCACCTTTTCGACGAAATCGTCCGGTACGGCCATCCAGGTATCTGCCATCTCCGCTTCCTCGTCAGACAATGAGTCTACCGAGACATCCTGACCGTATTTCCGGTTTCTCGACCTGATCATTCCCAAGGCCGTGTTGGTCGATATCTTGTAGAGCCATGTGGAGAACTTGGATTGTCCCCGAAAATCCCCGATCTTCCTGTAAACCGTTAGGAAGACTTCCTGCATGGCGTCTTCTGCGTCCTGTGGGTTCTGCAAAATCCGGTAGCAAACCCTGTAGACCATGTCGGAGTAGTTTTCGATGAGCTCCTCGTAAGCTCGGGCTTCTCCTTTTTGCAATCTGAGGACGAAAGCTTTTTCATCGCTGTGTTCTGCCATCTTTCCCCTCCTGCAATTTCCCTTTCACTACATTAGATGCCGATGGCTGGTAGAAGGTTACATTTGCCGGGATTATAGCACGACGATCCACAAGAAGCACGTCCCGTCAGTGAGCGCGGCACCTCTCTCATATCCACCATTGGACATAAGTTCAAACAAGCTATGGTAGCGTAGACCCAGCGCGCCTGCCTTATGCTAAAGCAGAAGATCTTGCCATCGATGATGCCCCACGCGGCGATAGCCCAGAGCCTCCGGCACACACGAAAGTACATGTTAAAGAAGCAAAGCAAAAGGGTAGATCACCGAAAAGCCATGCCCCTTCGTAATCCTGAGGTTTTCGCGTTGCCGCAAGCTCACCTGGCACCTCCACCGTCTTTTGCACAAGAAGCTATCCCTAACCCACGTCCACACCCCAAAACACCTATTTGGGATTTGCACTAATGATGTTTATAATTGTGGCATGTTCGAATTCAGGATAGAAGCCAGGGACGATGATAGCGCGGCCAGAGCGGGCGTTTTCGTAACCCCTCACGGCGATATACCCACACCCGTATTCGCTCCAGTGGGAACACAGGCAACCGTCAAAACCCTTTCCCCGGAAGAGCTGAGTGCGGTGGGAGCGAAGTTGGTACTCGCAAACACGTACCATCTCTATCTGCGCCCGGGACACGAACTCATCCGGGAGTTCGGCGGGTTGCACGAATTCATGGGCTGGCATGGCCCAATGTTGACCGATTCCGGCGGGTTCCAGGTCTTCAGCCTTTCGGCGCTGCGGAAGGTCGACGACGATGGAGTTACCTTTCGGTCGCACATCGATGGGTCGGTGCACCGGTTCACTCCAGAAAAAGTGATGGAGGTAGAGGAAGCGCTCGGAGCGGACATCGCCATGACGTTGGACGAATGTCCCCCGCCGAAGGACAGGGCGTACAACGAGCAGGCGCTTAGGCGTACCCATCTCTGGGCTGC
>JALWAP010000238.1 GCA_027016315.1 Anaerolineae bacterium
AACGAACGGCTTGCCGTTGCTGCTCACGAGGTAATCGTTGACGGCATGGCTTGGTATCTTCTGATAGCGCATGTACTGGAAGGAAACCCCTTCGCTGAACCTGGACATCAGGTAGCGCTTTCTATCGTCCCACACGTACAAAGTGGAGGCCCCACCGGCGAACATGGACATGGCTTCCTCGACCAGATATTGGAGGAAAAGCTCGAAAGTGACCATGTGCCTGCTGAGCCTTGCAGCGAGGGCGTGAATATCCTGTACCCTTTGAAATTCCTTCTTCTCGGCGGAGCGCCTTTCCTGCCAGGCTGAAGCAAGGGCCACCAGAAAACCACCGTCGGCGAGTTCTTTCATGGACCTCTTGTCCAGCTTCAGCCCCCCTTCCACGAAAAGCAAAGTGAACATCTGGCCTTTTTCCGTCTCCGGCCCTCTGATTACCACAGCCACCCGCCCATCCATGGGGTGCACGGAAATTTCCTCCGTTTCCTCCAACCACGCATCCAGTCCGTAGGCCACAACCAGAGGATTCATGGTGATTTCCTGCTGAACCATGATCTCCAGCTCGTCGCCGTTGCGACGGAGGACGTACGCCGCCCCCGCGCCGACGGCCCTGGCAAGGCGGGAAAGCACTTCCTTTGGATCGACTTCCTCGCTCAGCAAGAGGGAGCCGAACGCTTCGTAGAGCCCCTTCATTTCCCTGTTGAAGGCATCTTTCTTAGTCGTCATCGTCAGCCACCCCTTTCCCTCAAAACCCCGAATCGACCGGGACATCCGCGCTTCCGACCGGCGTTCTGTGCCTCCTGCAGAAGGCCGCCGGGGAAAGCGAATCACGCTCGCACTGGCACCGGCAGACACCTCCCCGTCCCAAGCGTGCCTGCCTTTGGAGGGATCACTTTTTCTTCTTCCTTCTCCTCCGCTTTCTGGAAGTCTGCCCCTTGCTCGCCGCTGCGACAGCAGCCGCCTGTGGCTCTTCCTGTCCTGTAACCCACGGCGGCGCAGTTTCTCCTCTCATGTCGGACTCGAGATGACAGTACTTGTACTTCTTCCCGCTCCCACACCAGCACGGATCGTTCCTGCCGAGATATGGTGGCGTCATCCTGCGACCGGAGGAAGTGGTAGTACGCCGCTGGCGGGCGCCGTCGCCGCCATCCCCTCCGACGCCTGGTCGGTAGGCGCGCACATTGCGCCTCGGCAGAACCGGCTGGCGCTGCAAAGTCACGTAGTAGATGGTGTGGACGATGTCGTTTTCGATATCCTGTAGCAGCATCTGGTAAGCCTCATGGGCTTCCCGTTTGTACGCCACCAGCGGGTCCTGGTTCGCCACCGCCCGCAGGCCGATCCCCTCCCGCAGGGAATCCAAATCGGTCAGATGACGCTGCCACCGCTCGTCCACCGCTTTCAGCATCACCAGCCGCTCGAGCCGGCGCATGTCCTCTTCGCCCAGTTCCTGCTCCTTCAGGTCGTAGACCCAGTGCGCCAGATCGATCAAGTGCTCCAGCAGGTCGCGGTTGTTCATCTGGGCCCATTTCTCAGGCCCTTCCCCTTCGGGAAGCGGGAAGATCTCCCGCACGGAGTTGTACAGACCTTCCAGGTCCCAGAGTTCCGGATCTCTGCTCCCGGCAAAAGCATTGACGAGCCGCTCCAGCTCGTCCTCCACCATCCGGAGAATGGTGGGCTTCATGTTCTCCTGCAGGATGCGACGGCGCTGAGCGTAGATCACCTCTCGCTGCTTGTTGACCACGTCGTCGTACTCGAGCACGTGCTTCCGGATGTCGAAGTTGTAACCCTCCACTTTGACCTGGGCATTGGCTATGGCTTTGGAAACCATGCTGTGCTCGATCGGCATGTCCTCGTCGATCCCAAGTTTGCCCATCAACCCGGCGATGCTCTCCCCGCCGAATCGACGCATGAGCTCGTCCTCCAGCGAGACGTAGAACCTGGACGACCCCGGATCACCCTGACGACCGGCACGGCCTCGCAACTGGTTGTCGATCCGGCGAGCTTCGTGCCTCTCCGTGCCGATGACGTGCAGACCGCCGAGCTTCCAGACCTTTTCGTGATCCCGCTGGCACATTTCGAACTTCTCTTTGAGCACCTCCGCCCAGTGATCCTTGTACTTTTCGGTCGGATCTCCGCCGTTGCGGAGGATCTTCATCGCATCGTCCCACTCTTTCGTCCTTATCTGGGACAGGTCGAACCCTTCCTTCCGGAGCTGATCCCTGGCAAGACCTTCCGGATTGCCGCCGAGCAAGATGTCCACACCACGGCCTGCCATGTTGGTGGCTATGGTCACCGCTCCCGGCCGCCCGGCCTGGGCGATGATCTGGGCTTCGCGCTCGTGGTACTTGGCGTTCAACACCTGGTGAGGTATCCCCCGCCGATCGAGCATATCGGAGAGGAACTCGGACGTCTCGATCGCCACCGTGCCAACCAGCACCGGCCTTTCCTTGCGGTGAAGCTCTTCTATCTCCTGCACCACGGCCTTGAACTTCGCCCGCTGGTTCTTGTAGATCATGTCGGGGTAGTCGATTCGCTTGAAATACAGCTTGCTCGGGTCCTTGGGATCCGTGTACGTGACGACCTCGACGCCATCCCGCTTCTCACGGTGCTCGATCAACTCGCCGTGCATGGCCCTGTATTCGATGTTGGTGGGCAGAACCACGACCTCCAGATCGTAAATCTGGGCAAACTCCTCCTTTTCGGTCTCCGCCGTACCGGTCATACCGGCGAGCTTGTGGTACATGCGGAAGAAATTTTGGAACGTGATGGTCGCCAGGGTCAGGCTCTCCTGCTGTATCTTGACCCCTTCCTTGGCCTCGATCGCCTGGTGCAGGCCTTCTGCGTACCGCCTGCCGAACATGAGCCGCCCAGTGAATTCGTCTACGATGATCACCTGGCCGTCTTTTACGATGTAATCCTTGTCCCGCTTATAAAGGACATGGGCGCGCAAAGCGTTGTCCAGGTAAGGCGTCAACTCGTAGTATTCCGGCGAGTAGAGGTTGTCGATGCCAAGCCATTTTTCGATCTTGGCGATGCCGGATTCCGTCAGGGTCACGATGCGCTCTTTCTCCTCGACGGTGTAATCCTCTTCCGGCCTCAGCTTGCGCACCAGCTCGGCGAATTTCCGATAGTACTCGGAGGGTTTGTCGGACATTCCCGATATTATCAGCGGTGTTCTCGCCTCGTCGATCAGGACGTTGTCCACCTCGTCGATGATCGCATAGTTCAGCTCACGCTGAGTGATCTGGTCCAGGTCGTAGACCATGTTGTCACGCAGGTAATCGAAGCCAAACTCGTTGTTCGTGCCGTAGGTTATATCGGCGAGATAGGCCTCTTTCCTGGTTATAGGGCGCAGGTTCTGGTAACGATCGTCCGGCGACTGAAAGTTAGGATCGAACATGTACGAAGCATCGTCCGGAGAACGCCCGCCTGCGGACTGAATGACTCCCACGCTCAGACCAAGCAGGTCGTAGATAGGCCCCATCCACTGCGCATCGCGCTTGGCCAGGTAATCGTTCACCGTGACCACGTGGACGCCCCTGCCGGTAAGGGCATTGAGGTAGACGGGCATCGTGGCGACCAGGGTCTTGCCTTCGCCGGTCCTCATTTCCACAACTTTGCCCCGGTGGAGCTGATACCCGCCGACAACCTGAACGTCGTAGTGGCGCAGGCCAATGGTTCTCTTGGCCGCTTCCCTGACGGCTGCAAAGGCCCTGGGAAGGATTTTCTCCAGAATCTTGTTCTCTTCCTTCAGGATATCCTTTTCTTTGCGGGAGATTTCCTCCCTCATCTGTGCGGCCACCATCGGGTCGCTTTCCCGAAGCTGCAATTCCTTTAGTTCGGCGATCTCCTCCCTGGCAGCGCTCACCACGTCGGATATCATCCGCTGAAATTCCCTGGTCTGCTCCCGAAGTTCCTCGTCGGAGAATTTCTCGAACTCCTTCTCCAGACGATTCACCTCTTCGACCAGAGGTTCGGCTTCCTTCAACGCCTTTGCGTTGGGATCGCCGGTTATCTTCGTCAAAAACTTCTTTATCATCTTCCCCTCAATTCACTTCAAACTTTTTGCTAACCCAAAGATCTCAGATTCTCGGCGCTTGCCTATGCGGGAAACAACAGGCGCAGAGAACTCCTGCGCCTGTTCGGGAATCTCGACAGAAACATCTCGTCAAGGATGTCCGGCATCATTCATTGAAAAGCGCCCCTACAGAGATCCCTTCGTGAATCCTGCGTATCACCTCCCCGAACTGGTCTGCAACGGAGAGTATCTTTACCTTCCCCCCCATCCTCCGCATCTTGTCCTCCGGGATCGGCAGGGTATTCGTGAAGAGGATCTCTTTTATCGGGCTTTCTCTGATTCTATCAGGCGCGGGTTCCGAAAGCACCGCATGTGTGACGCAGGCATAGATATTTTTGGCACCTTTTTCCTGGAGATATTTGGCGGCGTTGGTGAGTGTGCCTGCGGTGTCGACTTCGTCGTCGACTATCAACACGTTCTTGCCATTCACTTCCCCAATGAGGTTGAATATCTTGGTATTCGATCCGTCCAAAGCCCTTCTTTTTTCGATGATTGCAAGGGGCGTGCCCAAAGTAACGGCGAAATTCCTGGCACGCTTGCTCGCACCGATGTCCGGGGCCGCAACCACCAGGTCCGGAATCGGGTGTTTCCTGTAGTACTCGGCCAAAATGTACCTGGCGTGCAATTCGTCCGTCGGGATGGTGAAGAAACCCTGGATCTGCCCCGCGTGCAGGTCCATCGTCAGCACCCTGTCCGCCCCGGCAACGGTTATCATGTCGGCCAGCAACCTGGCCGTGATCGGCACGCGCGGCTGATCTTTCTTGTCGGTTCTGCCGTAAGCATAGTAGGGAATGACAGCCGTTATCCTTCCGGCAGAATCCCGCCGGATTGCGTCGATCATTATCAGCAATTCCATGATGTGGTCGTTGACCGGCCTGCTTATCGGCTCGATCAGGAACACATCTTTGCCGCGAACGCTCTCTTTTAACCGGACGAAAATGTTCTCGTTGGGGAACACGATTATCTCGGCTTCCACAAGCCTTTTTCCAAGGTACCACGCAATCTCTTCCGCAAGGGGACGGTTTGCAGTGCCGGATATCAACGTCAGTTCCCCATACATCTTGCAGTCCATGGGTTCTTCATCCTCCTCACGCTCACTTAAAACATTATACTCCATATCCAGATATTGGGCTAAATCGGCAGCTACGGGGCTGGCTGCAAAGGGGATCTACGTCGGCGTTTCGCCCATGATCCCGGCTACAAGACGAGCTCTCCTTCGAGATGCTCGTCCGCCAGCGAAACAAGCTTCGTGGGCAGGATTCGGTTCTTCAGATCCACGTCTGCGCCGGTAACCACCGTCACACGCAGGTAATTGTCCGTGAACCCAAACCACTTCCTCTTGCCATCGTGTGGACGCCACGATTCCCATAGCACCGGGCGCACCTGCCCGAGGAACCTGGAAAGATGCCTCCGCTTGGATTCCGCGGCGACCTCCCTCACCGCCTTGAGCCTGCGTTCCACCGTCGCTCCGTCCACGCGCCCGCCCATCCGCGCCGCCGGAGTCCCCGGCCGAGGCGAGAACGGGAAAAGGTGCACATGGGCAAACCCCATCCGCTTCACGAAATCCAGGCTTTCGGCGAACTCTTCCTCCGTCTCCCCCGGGAACCCGACCATGATGTCGGTCGTCAGGGTGAGGTCCGGGATGGCAGCGCGTGCCTGCTCCACCAGCCGCTCGTACTGCTCCGCCGTAATCTTCCTGCCCATCCGTTTGAGGACCGTGTCGCTGCCGCTTTGCAGCGGCAAATGCAGATGCTGACCGAGCCGTTCGTCCTGCCACAGCTCGAAGAAATCCGGCTCGATGTCCCATGGCTCCAGGGAAGAAAGCCGCAACCGTGGCACCCTGGTCTCCGCAAGTATGGTGGAAACCAGATCCTTCAGGGACGACCCCACATCCCGCCCGTACGACGCCAGGTGCACGCCTGTGAGCACCACTTCCCGATACCCCATGGCCAGCAGATCCCTGACCTCCGCAACGACCTGCGGCAGCGGCATACTCCGCTCCTGCCCCCGGAGTATCCGCACGAGGCAATAGGTGCATCTGTTGTTGCATCCATCCTGCACTTTCAGAAAAGCCCTGGTTCGCCCGGCCTCGAACGGATGACCCAGTTGGTCGAGAGCCGCAGGCGCAGGCTGGCCGCCCCATCGCTCGACTATTCGCTCCACCAGCTCCACTTTCTCGAAATTGTCCAAAACCATGGAGACGCCCGGCTGGGCGGACATGCGATCTCGCTCGAAAGTTGCGTCGCAACCGGCGACGACGATGTGGCAGCCGGGGGAGATTCTGTGGAGATGACGAACCCGCTGGCGGGATTTCCTGGACGCCTGCGCCGTGACCGCGCACGTGTTCAGCACGCAGATATCGGCGTCCTCCGCTTCGCCTACGATCTCGTACCCGTGGGAGACAAGCCCCCTCGCCCATCTCTGGAGCTCCGCTTCGTTGAGCCTGCACCCGAGGAAATCGAGGTATACCTTCACCTGTTCCTCATCAAAGTCACGAGCTTCACGCCGCGAAGTTGTCGGAACGTGGCTC
>JALWAP010000239.1 GCA_027016315.1 Anaerolineae bacterium
GCGCACGCGAGCCAGGAAGAAGCGGAGGAAGAAGCCCGCCGCATCCTGGACATCTACACGGATTTCGCAGTCAACGAAGCTGCCATCCCGGTCATCCCCGGGATGAAGAGCGAGAAGGAAAAATTCGCCGGTGCCGTGTGGTCGTCCACCATCGAAGCGATGATGGGGGACAAGAAAGCGCTGCAGGCCGGGACATCCCACTACCTGGGACAGAACTTCGCCAGGGCTTTCGGCACCAGGTTCCTCAACAAGAACAACGAGCTCGAGTACGTCTACCAGACGAGCTGGGGCGTGAGCACCCGGATGGTTGGTGCCGTCATAATGGTTCACGGCGACGACAAAGGCCTGGTTCTGCCGCCCAGGCTTGCCCCGATCCAGGTGGTGATCGTGCCGATCTGGAGGAAGGAGGAGCAAAAGCACACGGTCCTGGGCGAGGCGGAAAAGGTGTTCAAAGAACTCCAGGCATCCGGGGTGAGGGTAAAACTGGACGACAGAGAAGGGGTCTCGCCAGGGTTCAAGTTCAACGATTGGGAGATGCGCGGCGTGCCTTTGAGGATCGAGATCGGCCCAAGGGATGTCGAAAACCACGTGGTGGTGGTTTCCAGGCGGGACATCCCCGGCAAGGAAGGCAAATCCACTTTCGGGCGAGAAGGACTCGTGCAGGTGGTCCGGGAACTTCTGGACGCTGTTCAGAGTTCGCTTTTGGAGAAAGCCACCAGATTCCGGGACGAAAACACCCACGAAGTCAGGAACTACGATGAGTTCAAAGAGGTCTTGGAGAGCGAAGGCGGGTTCATCAAAGTTCCCTGGGCTGGCAGCCCCGAAGACGAGGTGCGAATCAAGGAGGAGACGAAGGCCACGATCCGATGCTTCCCGTTCGAATACGAGGGAGAAGGCGGGACCTGCTTCTACACCGGCAAGAAGGCGGACAAGATCGCCATTTTTGCGAAGGCGTACTGAGCGATCGACTCTGCACAAAGCGGGGTGGTGAGATGAGCCATCGCAGAAGGAGCGGAAAGAGGCCGAGGGGGAGGATAAAGCCGAAATACATCGCCGTGGGGCGCGTACTTGCTCCCCACGGGATCCGCGGCGAGGTCAAGGTCGAGATAATGACCGACTACCCGGAGCGATTCTTCCAGCACCCGACCCTGTACGTCGGCCCGGGGGCTACACCAGTCACGGTCAAAAGCGCCAGGTATTTCAAGAGCTACGTCTTGCTCTCTTTCGAAGGCCGGCCGGACAGGAACTCGGTGGAGGACCTCCGCGGCCGCTACCTTCAGATTCCAATGGCCGAGGCTATGCCTCTGGCCGATGGGGAGTTCTACCTGTTCCAGGCGATAGGGCTGGAGGTGGTGACAGACGAGGGGAAAGCGCTCGGGGAGGTGACTGACGTCATCGAGACAGGGGCTAATGCCGTTTTCGTGGTGGAAGGCTCCGGCGGCGAGGTTCTGATCCCGGACACGGAAGAGGTGGTCTTGGGCGCAGACCTGGAAAAAGGCGTCCTGAAGGTGCATCTCATCCCTGGTTTGGTGCCGGAGGAAGAGTGACCGCCTGAGCCTGCTCCTGAGTAGGCCCACAGCGGTTGGCGCTGCTCAAACGGGAAGAAAACCCGTCAGGCGAGACTGAAAGGGAACGCCAAGACGCGAGGCTGCGTAAGGCGCAAAGATTTCTAAAAATTCTTTGCGTCTCACTTGTCTTTGCGTCTCCGCGTTGACATAATCCCTACGAGTGTTTTCTTAGTAGGTTCGGTTGTAGCCTTCCTATCGGGAAACGTTGCGAAATCTACTCAGAACCGGAGGTGCCATGGAAGGGAAGATCCTGTACTTGTCGAGAAAAGATGTCGAAGAAGTCGCCCTGCCGATGAAAGAAGTCATCGGTTTGCTGGAAAAGGCGTTCCGGGAGAAGGGCCTGGGCAGGGTCGAGATGCCGCCCAAGCC
>JALWAP010000240.1 GCA_027016315.1 Anaerolineae bacterium
TCCGGCTCGCGCAACAGCTTGTCTACGAGCCGGTTCAGGTCTCTTTGATTTTCTATCAGCAGTCCATCCCCCATTCTTTGCCTTTCACTGCCGTTTTGTTCTCGGGTACCATTATCTTCCAATCGAGGAGGGATGTCAAAGCCACCCTGCAGTAGAACCTGTGTTTGCCCACTCACAATCAATATCTGCTCTGAATCCATACCGCGCATATCGAGAACCTTGGAATGTCTTCCAAGGATTCTTGCCAGGAAAGCCAAATCCTTGCTATGCTGATGAGCGTGCTTTTCGGTCGAATGGAGGTTCGGTGAAGGTACTTTTCGTTCATAGCAGAGACGACCTGTACGGGGCAGACGCAGCATTGCTCGAGTTGGTCAGGCGTTTGCCCGAACATGGGATCGAGCCCATCGTCGTGCTCCCTTCCGATCTCCCTTACGAAGGGAAACTGGGCAACGCGCTCGAGCGATATGGCATCGAGAGCATCAAGCTCGACATAGGTGTCGTAAGGACGATCTACAAGAACGTGCCCGGGATCATCTCCCTCTCCTCGCGCTTCCTCAAAGGAGCCTTGGAGATCAAGAAGCTGGTCGGAGAAAGGAAGATCGATCTGGTTCATTCGAACACCAGCTCGGTGCTCAGCGGCGCGCTTGCAGCAAAACTGGCGGGCGTTCCACATGTCTGGCACGTGCGCGAGATCGTTTCCCAGTCGGAGACGGTGCGATATACCTTGATATGGATGGTCGTGAATCTATCGGACAGGATCATCGCCATTTCCAATGCGGTGGCGGAGCACATTATCGAGGCATATCCCAGCCGGAAAGAGCAGGTAGAGGTCATTCGGGGAAGCGGTATCGATACGAAGCTCTTCTCGCCGGAAACGGACGGCAGCGACGTTCGGAGGAAGTGGGGAGTCTCAGACGAGGAATTCCTGGTGGGTGTGGTGGGAAAGATACATCCCACCAAAGGCCAGGACCTTTTGACAGAGGCTGCCCCGATCGTTAAGCGGCGTGCGGGTAACGTTAAGTTTGCCATCGTCGGAGACGTGCAGCCGGGGATGGAGGGCCTGAGGGACAGGCTTGGCGCTCACGCCAGGGAACTCGGCGTGGCAGACGACATCATCTGGGCTGGACACAGAGCAGACATACCGCAGGTGATGGCTGCTCTCGACTTGCTGGTGATTCCTTCGACTTCCCCAGAGCCGCTGGGCAGGTCGATGCTGGAGGCCATGGCGTGCGGCACGCCGGTGGTCGCGGCAGCGCACGGCGGCCCGCTGGAGGTGATCCGAGATGGCGAAAACGGGCTTCTGTTCCCGCCAAACGACCCGGCCGCGCTTGCGGTCGCCATAATCCAGATGGCGCAGGAACCGGAATGGCGGGAGCGGATTAGCCGGGCCGCCAGAGACGAGATCGTGAGGAATTACGACGCCGACCGCTACACCGAGCGAATCATCGAGCTGTATCAGGAAATCCTGACCCACCGATAGCAACGACCGATTTCGGCCGTTCAGATCTCCGATTCGTCGCTTTCTTCGAGCAAGACCTTCCTGCCCCTGCCCGCACCCTCGTCGGGCCCGACCACACCCCTCGCTTCCAGTTCCTCCATGAGGCGTGCGGCCCGCGGGAATCCAAGGCGCAGTTTCCTCTGCAGCCACGACGTGGAAGTGGTCTTGTGCCCACGAAGCAACTTCACCGCCTCCTCGATGAGGGCGTCGTCCGAATCCTCTTCCTCCGCCAGCCGGACTCCCTCCCACGGAGGGACGCTTCCATCGGGGGCTCCCCGATCCTCCGACACCTGCGAACGCCAGAAATTGGTCACAGCCTCAGCTTCTTCGTCGCTGACGAAACACCCCTTGAACCGGAGAGGCTTGCTGAGCCACGGGAGCATGAGCAGGCCATCCCCTTTCCCGAGCAGCTTCTCTGCCCCGGTTTGATCGAGG
>JALWAP010000241.1 GCA_027016315.1 Anaerolineae bacterium
GGGACGGGGTGGGGGTTGCGGTGGGGGAGAGAAGGATTTTGGCCGCTTGTGCGAATGCGTTTGCGCCGTAGGCAGAGCAGGCAAAAGCTTGCAGGAGCAGGGTAATGGCGAGGAGAGCAGAGAAATATTTTCTCGAGTTCATCCGGCAGTCCTCCCGAGTGGACGTATAGGCCGTGTGCAGGGTAGAGCCCGGCCTTTTTGTAGGTTGATTGTACAAAGGTATGGGGAAAAGTGCAAAGATTGTTGCTATGCATCGCGCGAAAGAGCCGACAGAATCTGCTTCTGTCGGCTCAATTATAGCGGGAGCGACGGGATTTGAACCCGCGATCTCTGGCTTGACAGGCCAGCGTGTTAACCACTACACCACGCCCCCAAAGCGCACCAAGTATATCGTAGACCGTTCATCTCAGTCAAATTTCGGCCGGGGCTTCAACGCAAAGCATGGCATCTCAGAGAGGTTGGCAGTGTGGTAAAGGGATTGAACATCGCCCTCCGGTATGACCAGAGGGCGATGGACGTTGAATTCGGCATTTCCTGAGGCTTACAACTTCAGATGTGACATGGTGGAGCGCAGAAGTTGCTCAGAGCGCTTCATGGCCTCTTTTTCTTCGTCGGTGAGCTCGATTTCGATAACCTCTTCCACGCCTCCCCGACCAAGCTTTGCTGGGACACCGAAAGCAATGTCGCTAAGCCCGTATTCGCCTTCCAGGTAAACGGAGCAGGGAAGAATCTGCTTCTTGTCCTTGAGGATCGCTTCTGTCATCTGCGCCACTGCCGCCCCTGGAGCGTAGAAAGCGCTTCCCTTCTTGAGCAGGTTGACGATCTCACCGCCTCCCTTGCGGGTTCTCTCGACGATGGCTTCTATCTTCTCTTTGGGGAGCAGGTGGGTGATGGGAATTCCTGCCACGGTGGAGTACCTGGGCAGCGGGACCATTTCATCGCCGTGGCCGCCAAGGACGAACGCGTGGACGTTCTCAACCGAGACGTTGAGCTCCATCGCTATGAACGCCCTCATCCGAGCGCTGTCCAACACTCCTGCCTGACCAAACACGCGCTCCCTCGGCAGGCCAGTGACTTTCTTGGCAAGATAGACCATTGTGTCCAGCGGGTTTGTTACCAGGATAATGATCGAATCCGGCGCGTATTTCATGATGTTCTCGACGACATCGGTGATGATTTTCTGGTTCGTGCCAACAAGGTCTTCTCGGCTCATGCCGGGCTTCCTTGGCACACCAGCAGTAACAATCACTACGTCGGATCCCTCGATGGCATCGTAAGTGTTCGATCCTTCGATCTTGACGTCCAGCCACTCGATTGGCATTGCTTCGGTCAGATCCAGAGCTTTGCCCATGGGCATATCTGGGATGATATCCACGAGCACAAGGTCTGCGATCTCTTTAATTGCCAGCCAGTGTGCTGCCGTACTCCCGACCATACCTGCACCGATAATGCTAACTTTGTTTCTCATTTCGATCCCTCCTAGTGGTGTTTTTAAAGACGAAAAAGGGCCCGTCCTTCGCGTTTAGGAGCCCTTCTTCTTTCCATTTTTCGTGCAACCGCTTCCATCGTACCTCCTCGTACGTTTTCGTCTGCCGAACTACGCCTCCGAAAGGGCGATTTTCTCCGCTGGATTTTCTTCGCTCGCTCCGGAGAGCACTCCATCGGCTTCGAGCACTGGCATCAGGGCAGCAATGCCGACTTCGAGCATGTCTCGGCTTGGTTCCCTGGTGGTGAGGCTTTGGAGCCACAGTCCAGGCTTTATCAGCGCACGCATCAAGCGGCTTTCCTGGTGGTCGGCACTGAACCTGATGAACTCATAGGCGATAGCCGCCACTGCCGGGACCAGCAGGAGCCTGGAGAGAAGCCTCAGGAACACGTTGTGGAACTGAAATGGTGCGAACAGAAAGATCGACAGCACCAGCACGTC
>JALWAP010000242.1 GCA_027016315.1 Anaerolineae bacterium
TATTCATCCTGATCCTGGTCCTTGGGTTGGTGTATGCCTGGGTCAAGGATGCCCTCGAATGGTGGTAACAAAGGCGTAGGCAGAGGAGGCTATCCCTTATGAACGATTTGATCTACAACTTGGCGCAAGGGTGGGAACGCTGGATAAGTAGCTTCCTGCCGGCGTGGTTGGTCACACTAATCGACGATCTTTTGATCGTGGTGGCACTTTTGCTCCTGGTCATCCTTTTTGTGCTTGCGTTCATCTGGCTGGAGAGGAAGCTGGTGGCACGCCTTCAGGACAGGACCGGCCCCAACAGGGTCGGACCTTACGGCCTTTTCCAGCCGATTGCAGATACACTCAAGCTGCTTACGAAGGAAGTGATCACCCCTGACGGCGCAGACAAGCCGGTCTACAACCTGGCACCCGTTTTGGTGGTTTTCGGGCCGCTGATGGGGCTGGGTGTGCTTCCGCTCGGCGTTCACCTCATCGGAGCCGATCTGAACATCGGCATTTTCTTTGTCATGGCTCTTGGCTCCGTCTCGGAGATAGCCGTGCTCATGGCCGGGTGGTCTTCGAACAACAAATACGCCCTTCTCGGCGCTTTCCGCGCGGTGGCCCAGTTGATCAGCTACGAAGTGCCTATGGTGCTGGCGGTCCTGGCGGTGGTGCTCATGGCCGGTTCCATGTCTATGCAGAGCATCGTCAAAGCCCAGAATCCGCTGATGTACCTGATCGTCATGCCAACCGCTTTCGTTGTCTATTTCCTCAGTGCCAACGCTGAGATGGCAAGAACGCCGTTCGACCTGCTGGAGGCTGAGTCCGAGCTGATCGCAGGCTACCACATCGAATACAGCGGCATGAAGTTCGCCTTGTTCTACCTGGCGGAGTACATCAATCTCTTCCTGCTGGGCGGCGTCGCCACCACGTTGTTCCTTGGCGGGTGGGGCGGTCCCTTCGTGGACAAAGTTCCGCTGCTTGGGACGTTCTATTTCCTTGTCAAGGATTTGCTGATGGTGGCGTTTTGGATGTGGATACGTGGAACCTTCCCTCGATTCCGCATCGACCACATGCTTTCCTTTGCCTGGAAAGTCCTCGTGCCGGTTGGCGTGGTTCTCGTGCTCCTGACGGGCTTTGCCGTGTGGGTTACCGATAACTACTGGATTCAGCTTGCGATCCTTCTTCCCGGTAACCTGGTGACGCTTTGGATAGCCCTGGAGCTTCTCGGTCGGGATGCGAAGAGGGCCGGAGAGAGAGACAAGAGACTGGCACTGGCTTGATACAAGGGGGAAAAATGTTCTTGTCACTGGCATTCGCGATTCTAAGCATTTTTACGCTGGTTTGTGCTCTGGGCGTGGTAGTTGCCAGAAGCGTCTTTCATGCAGCCCTGTTCCTCATCGGGACGTTCTTTGGGGTGGCCGGTCTCTACGTGCTGCTGGAGGCCGAATTCCTGGCCGCTGCTCAGGTGATGGTCTACGTTGGAGCGGTTTCCATCCTGATCATCTTCGCCATCATGCTCAGCAGGGGGTATGGTGCCGAGGGGAAGACCGGTCATAATGCACAATGGGGTTGGGCTGCAGCGATTTCCGGGTTGCTCTTCCTCGTGCTTGCGATCGCCATGAGGAAGGTCGCGTGGCCTGTGTCCAACGCTTCTGTGCCGAAGGACGCTATCGCTCGGATCGGGGCCGGGTTCGTCGGCAAATACATGGTGCCGTTCGAAGTGGCGTCCGTCCTGTTGCTGGTGGCCCTGGTTGGCGCCATCGTCATCGCCCGAGAGCGCTGAGGAGGTAGGAATGATTTCCATCTACTGGTACTTGCTGGTTGCTGCGGCGCTTTTTAGCATTGGTTTCTACGGCGCCATGGCGAGGAGGAATGCCATAGCGATTTTGATGGGCATCGAGCTCATGCTCAACGCCGTCAATCTGAATCTGGTGGCGTTCTGGCGCTACGTGAAGCCCGACAATCCCGCAGGGCAGATTTTCGCCGTGTTCGTTCTGACGGTGGCGGCGGCGGAAGCTGCGGTTGGTCTGGCTATCGTTATTGCAATCTATCGGACGCGCGACACCGTCAATGTGGAGGATCTCAACCTTCTGAAAGGTTGAAATCGTCTAAGAAAATCTGAGGAGAACGAGGTCGCCTATGTTCCAATTAGCCTGGCTGGTACCAATTTTCCCGCTACTGGCTTTTGCTCTGGTAGTGCTTTGGGCGAACCCGAACAAAAAGCTCAGCCATTCGCTCGTCATCGGAGGGGTCGCCATTTCCTGGGTGCTCTCCTGGTGGATAGCGATCGCCAGCTTTTTGAAGGGCTCTGCCCTGGCTGAAGAGCCATATCACCTGATGGTGAACTGGATCCCCATCGGAGTCAACAATGTCATCAAGATGGGAGTGGCTGTGGATCCCGTCACCGCGGTGATGCTCTTCATGGTTTCCTTCGTCCTTTTGATGATCTTCATCTACTCGGTCGGGTACATGAACTACGGCACGCCCGAGGTCGATCCCCGGTATTCCCGGTTCTTCGCTTACATATCGCTCTTCGGTGCCGGGATGCTCGGGCTGGTGGTGGCCGATAACCTGATCATGCTCTTCATCTTCTGGGAAATCATGGGGCTTTGTTCCTACCTGTTGATCGGGTTCTGGTTCGAGAAGAAATACCCCGATCCCAAACGGATCACGCCGAAGCAGGCCGGTCTCAAAGCCTTCCTTACCACCAGGATCGGCGACGTGATCATGTACTCCGGCATGATGCTCCTTTTTGCCCGCACCAGATCGCTCACGTTCAGCGACATCTTCACCGAGCACAACCTGAAGATGCTGGCTTCTACGACAGTTACACTTCCGGTTCTCGGGACTGTGCCGTGGGCTACGGTGATAGCCATGCTGATCTTCGGTGGTGCGGTGGGCAAGTCGGCTCAGTTCCCTCTGCATGTCTGGCTGCCTGACGCTATGGAGGGCCCCACGCCGGTTTCGGCTTTGATCCATGCTGCAACGATGGTCTCCGCCGGTGTGTACCTGATAATTAGGATGTACCCGCTGTTCCATTCGGCGCAGGTGTTCGCCGGTGCCGGGCAGCAGCTATGGTTGGTGGCGACCATTGGCGCTTTTACGGCGTTGTTCGCAGCAAGCATAGCAGTGGCTCAAGACGATATAAAACGGGTGCTGGCCTATTCCACCATCAGCCAGCTCGGATACATGTTCGCTGCCCTTGGCATCGGGGCTTATGTGGCGGCAGTGTTCCATTTGATAATTCACGCTTTCTTCAAGTCGCTTCTGTTCCTTGGTTCCGGTTCTGTGATTCACGGCATGGAGCACGGGCATCATCATGTCTTGCACGCCCATGGCGAGCACGGTCACGAGGAATTCTTCGATGCCAACGACATGATGAACATGGGCGGCTTGAAAGACAAGATGCCCATCACGTTCTGGACGTTCCTGATGGGGACTCTGGCTCTGGCGGGCGTGTTCCCGTGGGCTGGGTTCTTCAGCAAGGATGAGATCCTGGGCGATGCATTTGCCCACGGTCATTGGTGGGTCTACGGCACGCTGGCGTTTGCGGCTTTCCTGACCGCTTTCTACATGGGGCGAGAGGTCTTCCTGACCTTCTTCGGCGATCCCAGGACGGAAGCTGCACAGCATGCGCCCGAAAGCCCCAAGAGCATGACATGGCCGCTGATCGGGCTGGCGTTCTTCGCCACCCTGGGTGGCTTTGCCGGATTCCCGGGCCATAGCTGGATCGGTGGGTTCATCGGGGCGCAGGCGGAAGCGATCGGGCTCGAAATCGAGCACCTGCCCGTGAACGTGGTGTTGCTGGGCGTATCGCTGACGATAGCGTTGTTCGGGCTGTTCGTGGCCTGGCTGATCTATGGCAGGAAGCCGCTCAGGGCGGGACAGGCCGATCCGCTGACCGCGATGGGGCCGGTCTACACGGTGCTGAAGAACAAATTCTACGTGGACGAGTTCTATCAGCTCGTGATCATCCGACCGACCATCTGGCTCTCCAAGTTCCTCTACGGGTTCGACGACGCCTGGTTCATCGACCCGATTGTGGACGGTGTTGGAGCCTTTGGCCGCTGGCTCTCCGATGGGCTGCGGCGGTACTTCGACGAGCCGATCGTTGATGGTGCGGTCAACGGCACCGCGTGGTTGAGTGTCCAGTTTGGTGGAATATTGAGGATCATCCAGACTGGTGAAGTGCAGAATTATCTGTTGGTAGTCGGCTTGACCATATTGATGTTGCTCGGATTTTATCTCTACCTGTAGCCAGGGAGGCTAATCGTAGGAGGTTGATCTATGGAATCTTGGATCCTGACAGTGATAACTTTTATCCCGCTTCTTGGGGCTTTGATCGTCTTGCTGATGCCCAGTCGCTGGGAGCACGAGATCAAGTGGACGGCCATAATCGTGAGCCTCGTTCCGCTGGTACTCGCGTCGTGGCTGTGGTTCGCGTATAACAAAGCCACGGGCGGCATGCAGTTCCAGGTCAACGTGCCCTGGATACCGGCTCTTCACGCCAACTACCACGTCGGTGTGGACGGCCTGAGCGTGCCGCTGATGTTCCTGACAGCCCTGTTGAGCACGCTGGGGATGTACTACTCGGCATACGTGATCCACTACAGGGTGAAGGAATACTTCTTCCTCTTCCTGTTGTTGGAAATGGGGTTGTTCGGGGTATTCATCTCCCTCGATTTCGTCCTGTTCTACCTCTTCTGGGAAATCGGGTTGGTCCCGATGTACCTGCTGATAGGAGTTTGGGGAGGTGAACAGAGGGAGTACGCGGCAATCAAGTTCTTCCTCTACACGCTGGCGGGTTCCGTGTTCATGATGCTGGCAATCCTCGGCATTTACTTCAACACGGGCAGCTTCGACATCATGAACGCCATAAAGGTGCATCCTTTCGCCAACAACGCTTTGCTGGCGGCGATGGCTTTCGGCGGATTTGCGCTGGCGTTCGGTATCAAGCTCCCTACTTTCCCGTTCCACACGTGGCTGCCTGACGCCCACACCCAGGCCCCGACCGCTGGTTCGGTCATGCTTGCGGGCGTCTACCTGAAGCTGGCGGCTTACGGGTTCCTCAGGATGATGCCGATATTCCCTGGCCCTTACAAGACGTTTGCCATCGTGCTGATTCTGCTGGGGCTGACCAGCATCATCTACGGAGCTCTGGTGAGCATGGCTCAGACGAACCTGAAGCGGCTGATAGCATACTCCTCGGTTAGCCACATGGGCTACATCCTGTTGGGCATAGGGGCTGCAGCTACCTTCATCGGGGCTACCGGGGCGGGCACGGTGGAGAGCCAGGCTCTGGCGCTGGACGGTGCGTCGCTCCAGATGTTCACCCATGGCATCATCACCGGAGCGTTGTTCTTCCTGGCTGGGATGCTGCATGAGCGCTCCGATACGTTCGACCTGAACGCATTCGGCGGGCTTGCCGGGAAGACTCCGTACTACTACGGAATGTTCATGGTCGCTGGGTTGGCATCCCTTGGTTTGCCGGGGCTTGCCGGGTTCTGGAGCGAGTTCTTCACCTTCCGAGGAGCTTTTGCCCTGGTGAAGGTCTACGCCGCCATCGGCGTCATCGGCATCGTGGTGACCGCAGCTTACATACTCTGGCGGATCGTCCAGAACGTGTTCCTGGGCGAATTCAGCGAAGAGAAGTGGAAGAAAGTTACCGACAAGCCGCTGGAGGACATGGAAGGGTTCGAGAAAGTCACCCTTTGGCCGATGGTCTTCTTCATGCTGCTCTTCGGTGTGTGGCCCACGCCGTTGCTCGAGTTCTTCAACAAAGCGGCGTTGGAGATATTGCACCTGGTTCGATAAACCGATGCGAGGGAAGGGTATGGCGGTGTGCCAGGCCCTCCCTCATCAAATAATGGAGAAAAGGAGGGTCTTCATTGAACGTGTCTGATACCCTCGGATTGCTATCACCACAACTGATAATGCTGGCAACCGCCTTCGTGGTGCTGATATGGGACTTGTTCCTCAAGAACAAGCCGTATCAGAAAAGGTACCTGCCCTGGCTTGCCATTGTCGGCGCGTTGCTGGCTTTCATCGTCTCCCAGTCGCTTTTCTGGGCTGGGGGGAGGACGGTGGTCCTTTCCACCATGGTCGTGGATAGGTTCGCCCTGTTCTTCCAGTTCGTGGCCGAACTGGGCGTCGTCGTGGTAATCCTCGGCGCGATGTCCTACATGAAGGACAGGACCCCGTACTCCGGAGAGTTTTACGCATTGCTTCTGGCCGCCGCAACTGCTGTGATGTTCATGGCCGCGGCCGTCGATCTAATGCTGATGTATGTCAGCCTCGAATTCCTGAGCATAACCTCCTACGTGCTCGCGGGATACCTCAGGGGAGACCCGAAATCCAACGAGGCTTCGATCAAGTACTTCCTGTACGGAGCCATCGCTTCGGCGGTCATGTTGTATGGCATCTCCATGCTGTACGGGGCTACCGGAGCCACTTCCTTCAAAGCCATAGCCGAGGCGCTGAAGAACGGAACTGGGCTTGGCTGGCTGGGGTTCCCGGCGATCGTCTTGCTCCTTGCAGGATTTGGGTACAAAGCGTCCCTCGTGCCTTTCCATCAGT
>JALWAP010000243.1 GCA_027016315.1 Anaerolineae bacterium
ACCTTCGGAACGGCAACATGGTGAACAACGTCACCAAATCCTCGGCCAAACGGCTGTGGCAGTACGCCATCGAGCAATTCGAGCAAGATCGCCCGCTGGAGGCGCTCGACATCAAGTGGGACGGCGATATTGGATTCATCCGAGCGGACAACAGGGCCAACAAAATCCGGTACGATCTCGCCCAGAAGGACAGGGACGGCAGAATCCACGTGTACTACGGGGTCACCGAAAACGGCATGGGCGAACGGTGGAAGGAGCTGGTCAAGGCCAACCTCGCGGTATCGGAGCAGGAGGAGGGTTCGTCCGATTGATGGTAGAAGAGTCCCCGAAGCCCGGAAAGAGAGTCATAGTGGGCATGAGCGGCGGCGTGGACAGCTCTGTAGCCGCCGCTTTGCTGTTGGAAGCCGGATACCGGGTGGAAGGCGTCATGCTCCATCTCTGGGCGGAGCCGGGCGCGAAATCCAACGCCTGTTGCAGCCTGGAAGCTCAGAACGATGCAGCGGAAGTCGCACGAATCCTCGGGATACCTTTCCGCGTTCTGGATGTCGCCGAACTTTTCAGGCGGAAAGTGGTGGAATATTTCATCGAAGCCTACACCTCGGGGCGCACGCCAAACCCTTGCCTCGTCTGCAACCGGGAGGTGCGCTTTGGGTTCCTGCTGGAATACGCGCTCCGACATGGAGCGGAGCACCTCGCCACCGGACATTACGCAAGGATCGAACGCACGGAAGAAGGCGAGTACAGGCTGCTCAAAGGGCTGGACGATCGGAAAGATCAGTCCTACGTGCTCTATACCATGACCCAGTTCCGACTGGCGCACACGCTTTTCCCGATTGGGGAGCACACGAAAGACGAAATCCGGGATATGGCTCGGAAGCTCGGCTTACCGGTCGCGGAGAAGCCGGAAAGCCAGGACCTCTGCTTCGCTGCCGATGGAGATTACCGGGGCTTCCTGCGGCGGCACGCTGCGGATCGGCTGAAGCCAGGCCCAATTCTGGACACGGAAGGAAACGTCCTCGGTGAACACCGCGGGCTCGCTTTCTACACGATCGGCCAGCGGCACGGCCTGAAGATCCAATCCACCGAGCCGCTGTACGTGGTGGAGATAGACGCCGTCCACAATCGGCTCATCGTCGGGACGAAGGACAAGCTCGGCAAGAGTCACCTGCTGGCGGAAGAGGTGCATTGGATTTCCGGCAGATCGCCATCGTCGCCGCTCAAAGCCCAGGTCAAGATTCGGTACAAGGCCGTCCTGAAAGAAGCGGAGGTGATTCCCAAGCCAGGCGGCAAGGTTGAAGTGCACTTCCGGGAGAAACTGAGGGACATCACGCCGGGCCAGGCGGCGGTGTTCTACCAGGGAGAGGTCTGTCTTGGCGGCGGGATAATCACGAAAGCGTGGTAAAGGCCGACTGATACCGTCATCGCCACTTCCCCGCCTGCTCCACGTACTCCAGGCTCTGGTGACGGAAGTAGGTGTTGTAGAGCTCGGCGTAATGGCCGCCGCTCCGCATCAGGCTCTCGTGATCTCCCTCCTCGATGATCTCGCCTTTTTGCATGACGATGATGCGGTCGGACGCTTTGACCGTGGAGAGCCGATGAGCGATGATGATGCTGGTGGTCTGGGACATGATCGTTTCGATCGCCTGCTGAATCTGCCACTCGGTGAACGGATCGATGCTGGCGGTGGCTTCGTCCAAGATGAAGATGGCGGGCTTCTGCACCAGGACACGCATCAGCGCCACGAGCTGCCTCTGCCCCATGGAAAGCCAGCTTCCGCGCTCCCCGACCTCCGTGTGCAGACCCTTCGGGAACGTCTCCAGCCACTCTCCACCCCCGATGCTCTTCGCAAGCGAGAGAATCTCCGCCTCCGTCGCCTCCGGCCTGGCGTACCTGATGTTTTCCAGCACCGTCCCGGAGAAAAGGAACGGCATCTGGGAGACGATGCCCAGGTGCCTCCGGTACGATTTGAGGTCGAACGTGCGGATGTCTTTGTCGTCTATCAGGATGCGGCCTTTCTGGAACTCGTAGAACCGGGCGATGAGCCTGGAGATGGAGGTCTTGCCTGCCCCGGTGTGGCCGACTATGGCAACCGTCTCCCCGGCCGATATGTGGAGATTGAAGCCTTTCAGAACCTGCTCTTTTTCGGTGTACCTGAACCATACGTCTTCCAGCTTTATGTCGCCGCGAAGCTCGTGGACCGGCTCGTTGCCGATTTGCACGACGGCTGGTTCGGCGTCGATCAACGCGAAGACCCTTTCGGCTGCGGAGAGGCCGGCCTGTATCTGCGCGGAGAAAGAGGAAAGGTTCAGCACCGGGAACCAGAACCGGTCGAGGCTCGATATGAACAGGTACCACGTTCCGGCGGTCACCGCTCCCTGGACTGCGCTCAGCCCGCCCACGTAGACCAGGATCGCTGTCCCAAGCCCTCCCAGGGCGTTCAGCAGCGGGAAGATCATGGAGAGCACGAAGCCGCGCCTGACGTTGGTCTTGTACGACTGGACGTTGGCTTCGCTGAAATCGCGGTAGATCGAAAGCTCCTGCCGGAAGTTCTTCGCCACGGAGATGCCGCTTATCGTTTCCTTGATCGCTGCGTTGACGTTGGCGATCGCCCTCATCCCGCGAACGGTTACCCGCCGGGCCAGCCCACGCAGGCTCCCGGCGGCCAGAAAGACCAGCGGCAGGAACGAAATCAGCACCAGGAACAGCTTCCAGTCCAGCTTGACGAGCACCATCGCCAGGATGGTCGCCTGGAGTATCTGGGAGGTCACGTCCGTGATGAGGGTGGTGACATCGCCGAAATCTCTGGTATCGGAGCTGATGCGGGAAACGACCCGGCCGGAGGAAAACCGGTCGTAGAAAGAGAGATCGTGGGACATGGCTGCCCGGAACGCTTCCGTTCTGAGCGCCAGAACGACGTCGCCGATCACGCGCACGGTCAGCCTGCGTCTTGCCCAGTTCGCAAACCAGGTGATCACGCCGCTGGCGAGCACCGCAAGCCCAAGCGCCAACTCCATGCTCGGCGAAGGATGCAGCCGGATCACATCCACACCTTTCGCAACGAGCATGGGCACGGCAGCGCCCGCCGCCGCGATCAGGGAAATCAGGATCACGATGGTCACCAGACGCCGCATCTGCGGGGCGAAATATCTCGCCATGCCGCGGATCAGCTCTTTGTCGCTGTACTGGCGATCGTATGCTTCGACGTCGAGATTGGCGAAAATCTTCGGCCTCCTTCACATCCTGGCGAAAATCCGGCGGTATGCCTCCGACCGCCGCAAGAGCTCTTCGTGGGAACCCATGTCCTCGATCCTGCCGCGCCGGAGCAGGATTATCAGGTCTGCCCACCTTATCTGCGAAAGCCTGTGGGTGATGATGAAAGTGGTGCGCCCGCGCGCAGCCTCGAAAATCGCTCGTTGGATTTTGTCCTCCGTGGCGCTGTCGATTGCACTGGTGGAGTCGTCGAGGATCAGGATTGCCGGATCGGTCAGGAATGCACGAGCCAGGGCGAGCCGCTGGCGCTGACCGCCGGAAAGCGTGACCCCGCGCTCGCCGATCACGGTTTCGTAGCCATCCTTGAATTCCATGATGAAATCGTGCGCCTGCGCTGCTTTGGCGGCGGCCACGATCTCCTCCATGCTTGCGTCCGGCCTGCCGAACGCGATGTTCTCCCGCACGGTTCTGGAGAAGAGGAAGATGTCCTGCTCGATGATCGAAATCTGCCTGCGCAGCGCCTCCAGATTCCAATCCCGCACGTCCACCCCGTCCACGAGCACGCGCCCGGAATCGACATCGTAGGTTCGGTTGATTAGCTTGACCAGGGTGGTCTTGCCCGCCCCGGTCTGCCCGACAATAGCCACGCGCATCCCGGGCTCGACGCTGAAAGTGATGTCGTGCAGCACTTCGGTGCCTTCCCCGTAGGAGAAATGGACGTGGTCGAAAGCCACGCTTCCCTTCATCTTGCCGGAGTATCCGGCGCGGTTCTGGTCGAGCTTGCTCTCCTTGTTCATCAGCTCCAGAACTCGCCGGGCAGCGGCGATGCCGGAGGAGACCCTCGAGTAGGCGAAAAGCGATACGAAGGTCGGGAAGCGGAAGAGCTGAAGCAAGCCCACATACGCCACCACTGCGCCGATGGTGATCGCACTACGGCGATAGAGCCACATGGCGTGGAAGAAGCCCGCGGCGGTCACGATCCCGAGCAGCAGCAACGGGACGAACCGCGCTTCCACATCCCCCTGCCGGACAAACGCGTCCCTGAATCGCTTGGCGAACAGCCTGAACCTGTCGACTTCGCGATCTTCCTGTGCGGAGCCTTTGACCGTCTCGATTCCGTCCAGCACTTCGGAAAGGCGGGAGTTCATCTCACCAAACCGGTCCCTTACCGCCCTTGTGATCGGGCTCAGCTCGTGGAGATACTGCCACAGCGCCAGGACGTGGAGCACGATGAACACGGCAGGCGTGATCATCAGGGCCGGATGGTACTTCGGGGCCAGGATCAGCGGCATTATCATGAAGTTGGCCGAGCCTATGACCAGGTTCACGCCGGGGCTGAACATGAGGTTGATCTCCCGGACGTCGTTGGTAGCCCGAGCCATGATATCGCCCACGGGCTGGAGGTTGTGGAAAGCCATGCTCTTCCCGAGGAGCGTGGTGTAGAGTTCGTCCCGGATGTCCCGTTCGAGCTTTTGGGCGATGAGCTCCGCGCCGAAGTTCCGGCCCAACTGAAGCGCGCTCCTGACAATCTGGCTCAGCACTATGAGCACGGCGACGATAAGCAGTGCCCTAACCTTCCCCGGGACATTCGACGTGACGATGTTGAACGCCCGGCCTATGAGCATTGGAACTACGGCAGCGAGCGCAGCGTTCCCGAGGGCACCTATCAGCATTACCAGGACGATGTACCAGTAGCGGCGGGTGTGGGAAAGAATCCACCGTACCGGCCCTCTGCGGTCGGAGCGATACTTGTCGGGCAAGGTGAATTCGGATGCCCCCGCTGCAATTGGCAATGACGTCATCCGCCGCTCCAAATTTTGATTTGGTACTGTCTGGCGATCCCGCGCCAAAAAACAGGCTAACAGCTTTTCAGCCCCAAGTCAAGAAGCAGGAACGGTGGAATGGTCGCCTGGTGGGCTGTCAAGCATATTTCAGTTGGTGGCGGATAGGAGAGGCGATGTTTCGCTCTTTTAAAGGCGGGTGACTTCACTATCTGCCACATACCTTTAGTCATTCTGAGGAGCGTCAGCGACGAAGAATCTTGAGCGCTCTTTTGCCGAAGGCCTTTGGCTTATCCAGAGTGTCGCAAGATTCTTCGACTCGGCATTGGGCTCAGCGCTGCTGAGCTCCACCGCCTCGGCTACTAAGAAAACACTCGTGAGGCGTTATGTCAACGTAAAGCCTCGAAGACAATCGAGACGCAAAGACTTTTCAAAATTCTTTGCGCCTTACGCATCTTACCGTCTTAGCGTTCCTTTCAGTCTCTCCCGAAGAGCATTGTTCACAACATACCGCTTGACGAGCCACCAGGCGGCAGTAGCTCCTGGTGGATAAGCGGCGGTACTATCCGGATTTGCCGGAATATCGGAGCAAGTACTGGCGAAGCGCCTCTGCAGCCGTGTTGATCTCCTTGATGCTTACCTCGTACTCCCTATTTTCGCTCTCGCTCTCGAATTTCCTTCCATCGGCGGTCTCGATCACGAGGGACTCCACATAGACATGACCCCAGTACGAACCGTAAAACATCAAAGTTTTTTCCACAATCTGTGCAGATCGAATATCCTCTGCTTTCAGTTCTATCGTCGTATGCCGGCAGGAATGTTTCAGTATGACAGTTCCGTTCCCCGGCAGAACCAAAGTATCAAAATCGGCACAGTCTTTTCTGGCCAGGTAGTACGACCCGCCCCCTATGAGGAGAATTCCGGCAATGCTGATCGCCGCCACGACCGGTAGACGGTACTTGTACACGTGGTGGAGGACGAAGTGATCGTACGCCACGAGCAAAAAGAAGGTCCCGAAGACCGCCAGGCTTATGAACAGAACGTCCCGCGCACCGCTGAAGTAATTCGTTGGCCCAATGTGGTAAACGGCTGGTACCATGAGCACCCTCCTAACCTCACTTCAAGAATCCATCTCTTCTGCCCCCATACATCAGGTAGAAGGCAGCATAGCCTCTGTACTTTCCCCAACGTTCTTCAGCCAGAGATCGGGCTTGCCCGGCAGAAACTTTCGCATCTCCAAAGTAATAGTGGGAGATCAGTCTACGCAAAGCGATGTCATCTGCCGGAATGGCATCCAGCTTCCTCATACCGCGCACCATGATCATTTCTGCCGTCCATTTCCCCAACCCGCGAAGCTCGATGATCTTTTCTATCACCAATTCGTTGGGCAACGAAACAAGCTTCTCGAAATCGAACTCCCCGGCAACAACTTTCGAAGCCACGCCGATGATGTACTCGCCTTTCCTCCGACTGAGCTGCAAGCGACGAAGCTCCTCCGGGGTGGCTCCGGCCAGCCTTTCAGGACGTGGAAACGCATGGAACCTATGTCCATCGAGTTCGAAGATTTCTCCATAAGCCTCGACCAGGCGACTTTTGATTTTGCCCGCAAAGTTGAAAGATATCTGCTGCTCCACGAGCGCATGTACCACGGCCTCGAAGACGGTGGGAGTCGCTGGTGCACGGAGGCCGCGAAAACGCTCCACAAGGCGAGAAAGAACCGGGTCCCGGCTGCTGACATAGTCGTAGAAGCCGGTCAAGTCCTCGTCCAGCCCCAACATCCACCTTATTTTGCTGCGGATGAAGGACAAATCGTCAGTGGACAAAGCATCCTCCGGATACACATCCACAGACAAAACCGGTTGCTCGATCGTTCCGGCGGATTCAAGCACAAGCAATGCCTTCCGACCACCCTCGAGGTATACCACGCGATAGTATCTGCCGTCTTCCACCACATCGACGAGTTCAGGGTACTTGTAGCTCCCATAAAGCCACACAAACTTACTGAAATCGAAAGGCGGCGTGATATCGGAAATTTGCATACGTTCGTGCGATACCGAATCGGTCATATCGTTTGTAACCCTCCTTACAGACACGCGTTTGTGCATGCCTGTACTCTTGTCTCCCATTTGACTGTTTCAAAGGCCAAGTGAAAAAGATTCAACTACTCTACAGAGTATCTATCACTTGAAGCACATAGTCAAAGAGCCGTAGCAGCGTATCGGAAACGTGCTCCGCATGAATGTTCCCCTGGTGATCCTCACCCACCAGTCGATCTGAGACCACGCCAGCCCAGCAACACCTCAACCCCAACCTGCGTCCTACCGTGAGAAACGCCGAGGATTCCAGATCGATCGTGAGCACGCCCAGGCTCCTCAACCGCCCGACCAACGTATCGACCTCTCGATACAATGCATCTGTCCCGAACGAAACCCCTACGTGAAAGCTCTCCCCATTGACTCTGAGCTTTTCAGCCAACATGCCTGTGAGGTCGAAATCGGCAACCGCTGGGAACTCCACCGGCGCGTAGTACCTGGAGACCCCATCCCCACGCACCGCCCCCTCCAAAAGCACGATGTCCCCTATCTCCACATCTTCTCGAGGTGTGCCTCCTAACCCCAGCCCTAAGACGTACTGGTACCCACATGCAGCCAATTGCTCCAGCGAATTCGCTATCCTGACGCCTCCGTAAGAAGGGAAATGAACCCCAAATCGCTTTCCGGACGGAGTGGTGCATATTTTCAGAGGGGTGGTTTTGTAAGGCCAACGGAAATCGTCCTCGACCACCTGAACGCGCTCCAACACTTCGTGAAACAGGCTCGAACTAAAGGTCACCAAGCAGGCTTTTCCCATCTCGAACCGGCCAGGGTCGAAGCCGTGATGGGCAAAATCGGAACTCGGGGTGACGTAGCGCCGCTTCCCAAGCCAGATGTCATCGGTGAAGATCGAACTCATGTGGTGCTCCCTCCTCGATGAGGCGGCTTCTCCACCCGCCCGCATAGTCCCAAACAAAACGAATAATATACCCTGAAATGAACGCAGTCAAACTCGGGGCCCCGAGGAAGTATGATCGAAGCTGTCTGGCAATCGAAGAACTATGTGAGGTTGTTCCATGGGATGAAAAGCAAAAAGCGGGAGCAGACTCACTGAGTCCCGCTCCCGCCGCATCAAACGGGTTGGTGGCGCTCAAAAGTAGTGTGATGAACTTTTTGGAGGGAATTGTAGGACGAGCCCCACATTTCCGGGGCAAATCCGTAGGGGCGAGGCTTGTCCTCGCCCCTCTGTTAGCCCGCTCCGGCGTGGAGATCGTATGAGCGGACTGTCAGTCCGCTCTACAGGCCGACATGGCCCCTTCTCCGCTCAGAAAAAGCGAACGTCCACAAGCGGGAGTAGAGGCGAGGCTCGTCCTCGCCCAAACAGCGCTATTCCACCAGTTCTGAGCGCTACCAACGGGTTTCACCTCAGCACCGCTCCCTCGTCCGCGCTGGTTGCCATGCGGGCGTAGCGCGCCAGCCAGCCCCGAAGCTCCCGCTTCACTGGCTTCCACGCCTTCCGTCGCTCCTCCAGTTCCTCGTCGCTCAGCTCCACCTCCAGCTTGCGGTTCGGGATGTCGATGGTGATCATGTCGCCATCCCGGAGCAGCCCGATGGGCCCGCCTTCGGCAGCCTCCGGGCTCACGTGCCCGATGCAAGCGCCGCGGGTGCCACCGCTGAAACGCCCATCGGTTATCAGCGCCACCGAATCGCCAAGCCCCATACCCATGATGTTGCTGGTAGGAGCCAGCATTTCCTGCATCCCAGGGCCCCCTTTCGGCCCCTCGTACCGGATCACCACCACGTCCCCCGGCCTGATCTTGCCGCTGAGGATGGCGGCGTTGGCCTCGTCGTGGGACTCGAAAACCCGCGCCGGGCCCCGGTGAACCATCATCTCCGGCAGCACGCCCGCCGTCTTCACCACCGAGCCGTGGGGCGCAAGGTTGCCGAACAGAATCGCCAGGCCGCCGGTTTCGCTGTACGGGTCGTCGATGGGACGGATCACGGCTTTGTCCTTGCTCTCACGCCCGTCTATGACCTCACCCAGCGTCTTGCCGGTCACCGTGATGGTGTCCGTGTGGAGCAAGCCGGGGCGCTTGGTCAGCTCGTGCATGATCGCCCCGATCCCGCCGGCCCTGTCCACGTCCTCCATGTGATAATTGGACGAAGGCGACACCTTGGTGATGTTCGGCGTCCGGTCGGATATTTCGTTGAGCCGCTCCAGCGGGTAGTCGATCCCGGCTTCCTTGGCGATGGCCATCACGTGCAAGACCGTGTTGGTGCTGCCGCCCATTGCCATGTCCACGGTGAAAGCGTTGTCGATCGCTTTCTCCGTGACAATGTCTCGCGGGCGCAGGTTCTCTTTCACCAGCTCCACGATCCGGTGCCCCGCCTCCCGGGCCAGCTCTTTCCGGCGCGGGTCGACGGCCAGCACCGTTCCGTTGCCCGGCAGCGCGATCCCCAACACCTCGCTCAGCGAGTTCATGGAGTTCGCCGTGAACAACCCAGAGCACGAGCCGACCCCCGGGCATCCGTACTTCTCCAGGAGTTCCAGTGTCCTGTCGTCGATCTGGCCGGACTTGTACTCGCCGACCCCCTCGAAGACCGAGATCAGGTCGATCACCTTGCCGTCGGGCGTGCGCCCGGCCTCCATCGGCCCGCCGGAGACCAGGATGGCCGGGATGTTCACCCTGACCGCGGCCATGATCATCCCCGGAACGATCTTGTCGCAGTTGGGCATCAGCACCACGCCATCGAACTGGTGCGCCTGAAGCATCGTCTCGACGCTGTCGGCGATGAGCTCCCGGCTCGGCAGGCTGTACTTCATCCCGTAATGCCCCATGGCGATCCCGTCGCCGACGCCGATGGTGTTGAACATGAACGGCACGCCGCCCGCCTCCCGAACGGCCTGACGAACCACCTCGCCCAGCTCTTTCAGGTGCGCGTGCCCCGGGATGATGTCGATGTACGAATTAGCGATGGCGATGAACGGCTTCTTGAAGTCCTCTTCGCTCTGGATCACACCTGTCGCCCGCAGCAGCGAGCGGTGCGGAGCACGTTCGTAACCGATCTTGACGATATCACTCCTCATTGTCTCCTCCATAAAGTGGTTTGATTGCAACGCAAAGCCGCCAAGAGGCCAAGGCGCAAAGGTTTACTATTTTTCTTTGCGTCTTACGCTCCTTTGCGTCTTCGCGTTGAGATTTGACCCCCGCGGCGAAAGTGAGTGGTCATACGTAGAAGAGGTTGTCGGCTATCTCATCGGCGGTGAGGGCATTCAGCAAGCGAGCAAGGCGGCGGGCTATCTCGTAAGGCCTGCGGTGTGCCGAAATGATGATGCCCCAGTGATGGCGCTCCGACTCCAGGTACTCCCGATGGAGTTGCTCGAAATGCACTCTGTTGTGAGTGACAATGCAACGCCCATGATTCGAGGCAAACTCCAGTTGTTCGGCGTCGCTCTTGCCGAGCATCCCTTCGTCCCTCGCCGTGGTAACATCGAATCCCTGGGCTTCCAACAGAGCCGCAATCAGCACAGAGAAGTCCTCGTCCAGATAAAGGGACGCAAACAGCTTCATGCTGCCAGCTTCTCTTCCTTCACGGACTCGTGAACCAGTTCATCGGGCACACGATTGATCTCTATGTAGTGGTTGATTTCTTCCTGGTGCTCGGCGTAATAACTCAGGGCATCGAACACCTGCGCCAGGGTCAGATGCGGAAGATGGAATGGTATCTCCTCCGGCCTGATTCCGAGCCTCCACATCTCGACGATGGCTCGCACAGGCGTTTTCGTGCCCCGGATCACCGGCTCCCCGTCCAGCAGGGACTTGTCCTTCACCACATAGGGATGCGTCGTCTTGTTACCCATGACCTGCCGCCTTTTTCTCCGAACTCAATTCGGATTATACCAGCCCCCAGGCGAACCCACAACCTCCTCTGATTCTCGCAGATACGCAAGAGATTTTCAGGTTTATTTTCCTCCGCGTCTCTGCGTCCCTGCGTCAAATCCTTTTTACCACTGCTCCGGTCATTTCGGCAGTGCCGACCTGCTTCATCCCCTCCGACATGATGTCCGGCGTGCGGTAGCCGTCCACCAGCACCTGCTCCACGGCGCGCTCCACCGCGTCCGCCTCCTCCGCCAGCCCGAACGACGTGCGTAGCATCATCGCCACGCTCAGGATGGTCGCCAGCGGGTTGGCGATCCCTTTGCCAGCGATGTCCGGCGCGGAGCCGTGCACCGGCTCGTACATGCCGAACCACGTCCCTCCGTCCGCGGGCTTCTCCCCCAACGACGCCGATGGAAGCATCCCCATGGAACCGGCCAGCATGGAAGCCTCGTCGCTGAGGATGTCGCCGAAGAGGTTCCCGGCGGCTATCACGTCGAAACCCGCCGGGCGGCGCATCAGGTACATCGCGCACGCGTCCACCAGCACGTCCTCCGACTCCACGTCGGGGTACTGTGCGGCCACTTCGTGCGCCACCTCCCGCCACAGCCGGGACGATGCCAGCACGTTGGCTTTGTCCACGGACGTGACCTTGCGCCGCCGCTGACGGGCGATCTGGTAGGCCACGTGCAGCAGCCGGGCGACCTCGTCCTCGTTGTAGCGCATGGTGTCCAGCGCCTCACGCTTCCCATCCGGCGTGACCTGCTTCTCCTGAGGCTTGCCGAAGTAAATCCCGCCGGTGAGCTCCCGCACGATCACCAGATCGACGCCCTGGACGATCTCTGGCTTCAGCGGGGACGCGTCGGCCAGCGCGGGGAAGAGCTTAACCGGTCGGATGTTGGCGAAGAGCCCAAGCCCTTTCCGCAAGCCCAGGAGCCCCTGCTCAGGGCGCACCGGCGCCAGCGGATCGCTCCACTTGGGGCCACCCACCGCGCCCAGGAGCACGGCGTCGCCGGAGCGGCACATCTCCAGCGTCTCCTCAGGCAGCGGGTTGCCGGTCTCGTCGATGGCAATTCCCCCGACCAGCGCCTCGCTCATCTCAAACTTGTGGCCGAATTTCTCCCCCACGGCACGGAGCACCTCCGCCCCCGCCGCCACCACCTCCGGCCCAATCCCATCTCCGGGCAACAACGTAACCTTGTATTCCATTTCACCTCCGGTTATTTCGACGCAGAGGCGCAGAGACGCAAAGATTCTCATAATTTTCTCCGCGGCTCCCTGCCTCCACGTCAAGTTTCAACGTGGAGACGCTAAAGGCCGTTCACGACCCTATGAATTCCCCTCTTCAGCATTCGCTCGCCGAAATTGATCACAAGCCCCAATTTCAGCCCTGTGAGACGGAGATAAGTCAGCGTCTGGGACTCGAACACGGGATTGTAGTCAACGGTGGACTTGCACTCCACGATTACTTTCCCTTCCACCAAAAGATCGATCCTGAGACTGGCACCGAGCTTCTGCCCTTTATACACTACGGGCACACTGACCTGTCTCTCCACCTTCAGGCCCCGGTTGGCGAGTTCCCATGCCAGCGCCTCTTCGTAAATGCTTTCCAGCAGTCCAGGGCCGCCAAGGGTTCTGTACACTTCGTAGGCGGCATCGACCACTATGCCGCTGATTTCATTCTCGTGCATTCGACCCTCCCGTGTATCAGGGTCCCTCTCTTTCCCTGCTCCTTCCACACGCGACGCATTACGCTGCAGATCGCTTCCATTGCCAACTTTCTGCCGCTCTCTGCGGCCGTGCCTCTCTGCATCAGCTTCTCAACTTGAATTCTCTTCTAAGCTCTGCGTCTCCGCGCCTCTGCGTCAGTTTTCCTGAGAGCGTACTCCAGGCCGTCCACCAGCGCCTGCCAGCTCGCTTCGATGATATTCGCCGAGCTGCCCACGGTGATCCACGACCGCTTGCCGTTGCGGGTGGTGATCATCACCCGTGTCGTCGCGGCGGTGGCTGCGTCGGCGTCCAGGATGCGGACTTTGTAGTCGGTGAGCTGGATATCACGAAGCTGCGGGTAGTAAGGCAGTACGGCTTTGCGCAGGGCTTTGTCCAGCGCGTTTACCGGGCCGTTTCCCTCCGCCGCCGTGTGGACGATCTCGCCGTTCACCCGGAGCTTGACGGTAGCCTCCGCCAGCAAGCCCCGTTTCTGCCTGTGCTCCACCACTGTTGTGAAGTCGACCAACTCGAAAGGCGGCTTGTAACCCGGCTTCGCCCGCTCCAGCAGCAGCTCCACCGACGCATCCGCACCCTCGAAGAAGAACCCTTTGTTCTCCAGTTCCTTGATCTTCGCCAGCGCCGCTTTGATTTGCTCCTCCGTGACCTCGATGCCGAGCTCCTGGGCTTTGTACCGCAGGTTTCCACGCCCGGAGAGCTCCGAGACCAGCACCCGCTTCTCGTTCCCCACCAGCGCCGGGTCGATGTGCTGGTAGCTGTCCACGTTGCGCAGGATTGCACTGACGTGGATGCCGCCTTTGTGGGCGAACGCCGTCTCCCCCACATAGGGCAACTGCGGGTTGTGGGCCACGTTCGCCGCCTCGCTGACGAAACGGGAGACCTCCGTCAGCATCCGCAGTTGCTCGTCGGAGATGCAATCGATCCCCATCTTCAGCTTCAGGTTCGGGATGATGGAGCAGAGATTCGCGTTGCCGACGCGCTCGCCGATGCCGTTGATGGTGCCCTGAACCTGAGTCGCGCCCGCCCGCACCGCCGCCAGCGAGTTCGCCACCGCCAGCTCCGAATCGTTGTGGGCGTGGATGCCCAGGGGAGCGTGCAGCCTGCGGTGCATCTCCGCCACGACCTCCTCGATCCGCCAGTACATGTTGCCGCCGTTGGTATCGGCCAGGACGATCCAGTCCGCGCCGGCGTCCTGCGCCGCCTGCACCGTGGCGAACGCGTACTCCGGATCGGCGTTGTAGCCGTCGAAGAAATGCTCCGCGTCGTAGACAACCTCCTTGCCCGCGGCTTTCAGATAAGCGATGGTGTCGGAGATCATCCGCAGGTTCTCGTCCAGCGTGGTTCGGAGCACGTCGTGCACATGGAGCGTCCACGACTTGCCCACCACCGTGACCACCGGCGTACCTGCGTCCAGAAGCGCCTGCACCTGCGGATCGTCCTCCACCGCTTTGTCCGCCCGCCTGGTGGAGCCGAAAGCCGCCACCTTCGCCTGCGTCAGCTCCAGGTCTTTGACGCGCTCGAAGTACTCGGCGTCCTTCGGGTTGGAGCCGGGCCAGCCCCCTTCAATGTAGTGGATGCCGAGCCTGTCCAGCTTCTGCGTGATCTTCAGTTTGTCCTCAAGTGAAAACGATATCCCCTCGTGCTGAGCCCCATCGCGCAGCGTCGTATCGTACAGAAATACCTTTTCCATACGTCAACCTCCATTGACGCGGAGCCGCAGAGCCGCTGAGATTTGAAAAACTCTGCGTCTTCGCGTCTCTGCGTCAGATTGTGCTCACAGGAGCAGGGTGAGAAGTTTCGTACGCTTCGATGAGCGGCAGCCGGTTCAGCAGGTATCCGAGCTGATCCACACCCTCCAGCAGGCAATATTTGCTGAACCCGTCTATCGGGAACCGCTCCGTCCGCCCGCCGGGGAAAGTGACCGTCTGTGCCTCCAGGTCTATCACCACCTCGCCGTCCGGATCACGCTCCAAGCCTGCCACAAGCTCCCGGTGTGCGTCCTCGCTCACCACCACCGGCAGCAAGCCGTTCTTCAGAGCGTTGTTCCGGAAGATGTCGGCGAAGCTGGTGCTGATGACCGCCCGGAAGCCGTAGCCGGTCAGCGCCCAGGGCGCGTGCTCCCGGCTCGAACCACAGCCGAAGTTGTCCCCCGCCAGCAGAATCTTCCTCCCCTGCATTTCCGGTTTGTTCAGCACGAAATCAGGGTTGGGGGAGCCGTCCGGCAGATATCGCCAGTCGGCGAAGAGGTGATCCCCCATGCCGGCCTTGTCCGTGGCTTTCAGAAACCTGGCTGGTATGATCTGATCCGTGTCTATGTCGTTTATGAGCAACGGTACGACCTTGCTCCTCAATCTTCTAAATGGCTCCATCTACTGTATGCCTCCGTAAAGTTCAACGCGAAGCCGCAAAGAAGCCAAGGCGCAAAGGCTTTTGATTTAATACTTTTTCTTTGCGTCTTACGCCCCTTCGCGTCTTTGCGTTAGATCAACGTTCTTGGATCGGTGACGACGCCGGTGACGGCGGCAGCCGCGGCGGTCAGCGGGCTGGCGAGCATCGTCCTTCCGCCCTTGCCCTGCCTCCCCTCGAAGTTCCGGTTGTTGGTGCTGACCGCGTACTGCCCCGGCTCCAGCCTGTCGCCGTTCATGGCGATGCACATGCTGCACCCGGCGGTGCGCCACTCGGCTCCGGCATCCTTGAAGGCCCGATCCAGCCCCTCGGCCTCCGCCTGCCTTCTCACCTGCTCCGATCCTGGCACCACCAGCATCCGCACGCCCCTGGCGACCTTCCGCCCGCGCATGATCTGCGCCGCCGCCCGCAGGTCTTCGATGCGGGAATTGGTGCAGCTCCCGATGAACACCACGTCTACGGGATGTCCCAGGAGCGGCTTTCCCGGCTGCAAGTCCATGTACCGCAGCGCCTTCTCCACCGACGCCCGCTGGGTCGGATCGGCGATTTCCGCCGGGTCGGGCACCGGCGCGGTGATGGGAATCCCCATGGAGGGGTTCGTGCCGTAAGTGATCATCGGCTCCAGCCCGTTTACGTCGATCACCACCTCGGCGTCGTAGGAAGCGCCCTCGTCCGTCGCCAGCTTCCGCCAGCGGGCGACCGCATCGTCCCATGCCTTGCCTTTCGGCGCGTAGGGCCTGCCGTGGAGATACTCGAACGTCGTGTCGTCCGGTGCGACCATGCCGGCGCGCGCCCCAGCCTCGATGCTCATGTTGCAGATCGTCATCCGGCCTTCCATGGAAAGCGCCCGGATCGCCTCGCCGGTGTACTCGATCACGTGCCCGGTGCCTCCGCCGATGCCGATTTTGGCGATGAGCGCCAGGATCATGTCCTTGGCGGTGACCCCAGGGCGAAGCCTGCCGTCGAACCGGACGTTCATGGTTTTGGACGGCGTCTGGAGCAACGCCTGGGTCGCCAGCACGTGCTCCACCTCGCTGGTGCCAATGCCGAACGCCAGCGCGCCGAAAGCGCCGTGGGTGCTGGTGTGGCTGTCGCCGCAGACGATGGTCATGCCAGGCTGCGTCAGCCCCAGTTCCGGCCCGATGACGTGGACGATGCCGCGGTTCGGGCTGTCGAGCCCCAGGATCGGCACGCCGAACTCCTGGGCGTTTTTCTCCAGTTGTGCCACCTGCTTCGCCGCCTGGGCGTCCCGGATGTCCTGGAGCGTGATCGGGCGCTCCTGCCGGTTAGCGATGAACGTGGGCACGCTGTGATCTATGGTTGCCATCGTCTTGTCGGGGCGGCGGACTTTCAGCCCCCGCTCCCGCAAGCCCTGGAACGCCTGCGGCGAAGTCACCTCGTGCACCAGGTGCAGGTCGATGTACAGGATGGCGGGAGCCCCCGGCTCCTGCGCCACCACGTGATTGTCCCAGATTTTTTCGTATAATGTCTTCGGCTTCATCCTCACTCCTGGTTCGACGCAGAGGCGCGGAGACGCAGAGATTGGTCAGTGTAGGGCGAGCCGTCTGGCTCGCCCTGTCGAGCTAACAGCTCGACCTACATCTGGCGGCACTTGTGCCTGCCAGATTCGAATTTCCTCTGCGCCTTTGCGTCTCCGCGTCATATTTCACCTCGATCGGTAGTTGAGCAGCTTGTTGAGCGCGCTCATGTAGGCCTTGGCGCTGGCGACAAGGATGTCCGTGCTGGCGCCGTGGCCGCTGAACGTCCGCTTCCGTTCGACGCCGGTCTGCGGGTTGATTTTGCCGTTCACGGACTTACCGTTGGTGGGCTGGACACGGATGGTCACCTCGCCCACCGCGTCGATGCCCTCGGTAACCGCTTTCACGGCGAACTCCGTGAGCACGTTCGGCACACCCACCACCCGGTTGATGGCCCGGTAGATGGCATCCACAGGCCCGGTGCCGATGTCGGCGTCGGTGTAGGTCTTGCCGTCGGGGCCGGTGAGCACCACGGTGGCCGTGGGCCTAGTGCCGGTGCCGCTGACGATCTGCACGTGCTCCAGCTTCCACACCTCCCGCGGTTGGTAGAGCTCGTCGGCGATGATCGCTTCGATGTCCTCGTCCGTGACCACTTTCTTCTTGTCCGCCAGCCGCTTGAACCGATCGAAAGCCTGGTTGATCTCGTCGTCGCTCAGGTCGGTGTACCCCAGCTCCTCCAGCCGCTTGCGGAAAGCGTGCCTGCCGGAGTGCTTCCCCAAAACCAGCTCGTTGGAGCCCAGCCCGATGGTCTCCGGACGCATGATCTCGTAGGTCAGCGGGTTCTTCAGCACGCCGTCCTGATGGATTCCCGCCTCGTGGGCAAAAGCATTCGCGCCGACAATGGCCTTGTTGGGCTGGACGTGCATCCCGGTGAACGCGGTGAGCATCCGGCTGGCGCGCATGATCTGGGTCGTGTCGATATCGGTGTAGAGGTCAAAGAATTCCCGTCGGGTGTAGAGCGCCATGACGACCTCTTCCAGCGCGGTGTTGCCGGCGCGCTCGCCGATGCCGTTGACCGTCACCTCCGCCTGCCGCGCTCCGGCCATCAACCCGGCCAGCGTGTTCGCCGTGGCGAGTCCCAGGTCGTTGTGGCAATGGACGGATACCACCACGTCCTTAGCGCCGGGGACGTTCTCGATGATCCCCTTGATCAGCGCCCCGAATTCCCACGGCGTGGTGTAGCCGACGGTGTCCGGGATGTTGATGGTGGTTGCGCCGGCCTTGATCGCCTCCTCCAGCACAACGTACAGGAACTCCGGATCGGATCGTCCGGCGTCCTCCGGCGAGAACTCCACGTCATCGCAAAGGGACTTGGCGTAGGAAACCATCTCCTTCACCTGAGCGACGCATTGCTCGCGGGTGATCCGGAGCTTGTGCTTCAAGTGGATGTCGGAAGTAGCCAGAAAAGTGTGGATGCGGGGCTTCGCAGCATCCCGCACAGCCTCCCATGCTCTGTCAATGTCTTTTTTGTTTGCGCGGGCCAGGCCCGCGATAACCGGCCCGTCCTCCGTGCCGACTTCTCTGGCGATCAGGTTCACCGCCTCGAAGTCGCCGGGGGACGCTATGGGGAAGCCAGCTTCGATGATGTCCACGTTCAGCCGGGCGAGCTGCCTTGCGATCTCCAGCTTCTCGTCGATGTTCATCGTCGCGCCCGGCGACTGCTCCCCATCCCTCAGCGTCGTATCGAAAATGTACACCTTGTCCATTGTTTCTCCTCCAAAAAGAGCGAAAGCTACAACGCAAAGCCGCAAAGATTTCATAATTTAGATTTTTCTTTGCGTCTTACGCTCCTTTGCGTCTTTGCGTTAAAATTCACGCTCCGCCTTCGCCCGGCTTCACCTCTTTCGGGTTCAGCCACGGCATCATCCGGCGCAGCTCACGGCCGACCTGCTCGATCTTCGCCTCGGAATGAATCCGGCGCTGCTCGTTGAACCACGGTCGGCCTTTCCTGTTCTCCTCGATCCAGTCCTGGGCGTATTTCCCGGACTGAATGTCCGCCAGAATCTGCTTCATCGCTTTCCTGGTCTCGTCTGTGATCACCTTGGGCCCGCTGTAGTAATCGCCGTGCTCGGCGGTATCGCTGACGGAGTAGCGCATGTAGTTGAGCCCTCCCTGGTAGATCAGGTCGACGATGAGCTTCATCTCGTGCAGGCATTCGAAGTAGGCGATCTCCGGCTGGTATCCGGCCTCCACCAGCGTGTTAAACCCAGATTCGATGAGATTGGAGACACCGCCGCAGAGCACCGCCTGTTCGCCAAAGAGGTCGGTTTCCGTTTCCTCGGCGAACGTTGTCTCGATCACGCCTGCGCGGGTGGTTCCGAGCGCTTTGGCGTAAGCCAGCGCCGTCTCCAGCGCCTTGCCGGACGGATTTTGCTCCACTGCCACCAGAGCGGGCGTTCCGACACCTTCCACGTAAAGCTCCCGGACACGGTGTCCCGGCGCTTTCGGCGCCACCATGCTCACGTCCACGGACTCCGGTGGTACGATTTGCTGGAACCGGATGTTGAAACCGTGGGCGAACATGAGGGCGTCGCCGGGCTTCAGGTTCGGCTCGATACTCTCGTGGTACACGTCCGGCTGTTTCGTGTCCGGAATGAGCATCAT
Organism: Anaerolineae bacterium; assembly: GCA_027016315.1. GTDB lineage: Bacteria > Chloroflexota > Anaerolineae > S016-19 > S016-19 > S016-19. The sequence continues at coordinate 19,179 of JALWAP010000243.1, forward strand.
CACGATGCCGGCGGATTTGGCCGCATCCGCCACCGACATCACCTTGAGCCCGGCAGCCTCTGCCTTGGGCCACGATTTGCTCCCCTCGTAGAGCCCAACGACCACATCCACGCCGCTGTCCTTGAGATTGAGGGCATGGGCGTGCCCCTGGCTTCCGTAGCCGATGATCGCCACGGTCTTGCCGTCGAGATAGGAAAGGTCAGCGTCCTTGTCGTAGTAAATCTTTGCCATGATAAGCTCCTCCTTGATAAATATCCGAATCAGCGAATCAGCGAAAGAGCGAATCAGCGAATCGGTTGGCGCGCGTACAGCGTAATCGTTGATTCGCAGATGCGTTGATTCGTTGATTCAGTGCTTCCCGTTGAACTGCTTGCTCATGGAACTCGGCCCTCGCTCCATGGCGATCTGCCCTGTCCTGACCATTTCCAGGATGCCGAAAGGCCGGAGCATCTCCACCATGGAGTCGACTTTCGCTTCCGCGCCGGTGACCTCCACGATCATGGAAGCGGGCGCTATATCCACCACCTTGGCCCGGAAGATGTTGACTATCTGCATAATGTCGCTCCGGGTCTCCGGCGAGACGCTAACTTTGATGAGCGCCATGTCCCTGGTAACCGACGGCTTCTCCGTCAGGTCGTCCACCTTGAGCACGTTGACCAGCTTGTAGAGGTTCTGCTCGACCTGATAGGCGCTGGTCTTGGCGACGTCCACGACGATGGTCATCCGTGAAAGTTCGCTGGTCTCGGTGTGTCCCACCGCCAGGCTCTCGATGTTGTATCCTCTGCGCCGGAAAAGGCTCGCCACCCTGGTGAGCACCCCCGGCTTGTTTTCCACCAGTGCAACCAGAACTCTGCTTTTCTCCATGCTTTCCTCCTTCCGTTGGGAAAATCCAACGCTAAGCCGCAAAGATGCAAAGGCGCAAAGGCCCAAAATTATTAAAACTTTGCGTCTTATGTATCTTCGCGTCTTCGCGTTGAAAATTTTTATGCGGGTTTGGGACGGCGGAGCATCTCGTGAATCGGCTCGCCGGCCGGAACCATCGGGAACACGTTCTCCTCTTTCTCCACGTGGAAGTCGATCACCACGGGGCCATCGTGCTTGCGGGCGGCTTCCAGGGTCGGCACCA
>JALWAP010000244.1 GCA_027016315.1 Anaerolineae bacterium
CAACGGCGCTTTGCTGGGCATCATCGTGGTGGAAATCCTGCGAGAATCATGGGCTCGATGGCAGCACCCGACAGCCATCAAGAGCACGGAGATGCTGATCATCGCCGCCATCGGGTTGCTGGTCAACCTGCTGGTGGCGTTCGTGCTTGGCGGGCACCACCACGAGCACAGCGGCGAAAGCGTCCACTCCGACACGGAGAACCTCAACGTCCACAGCGCCTATCTCCACGTCCTGGGGGATGCGGCTGCGTCGGTGGGCGTGATCCTGGCGGCCATCGTCATCCACTACACCGGCTGGCTGTGGGTCGACCCGCTGACCAGCGTCTTCATCAGCGTGCTGATCTCCCTGGGCGCGTGGCGGGTGCTGAGGAGTTCGCTGCACATCCTGATGGAAGGTGTGCCGCAGGGACTCTCGCTGGAGCAAATCGCCCGCGCGATGGTTTCCGTGCCGGGCGTGCAGGAGGTTCACGACCTGCACGTGTGGAGCATTTGCCCGGAGAACGTGGCCCTGAGCGCACACGTGGTTCTGGCGGACAAGACCATGGCGTCCGGCAGCGAGGTCATGGCGGCGCTGAAGCGGAAGCTCCACGACGAGTTCGGCATCGATCACACGACCATCCAGATGGAATGCGCCAACTGCGGCCAGGGCCAAGTGGCGATGACCGCAGCGGAAGTTCTGTCGTTAGAACGATAATCGTCTGCATCGAGGGCGTCAAGCCCAACGCAAAGACGCGAAGAGGCGAAGCCGCAAAGCGTTCGAACGTTCGGAAACTGCACGCGGTGCATGAGGAGCAATATCCGCTCGAGGGAACGTGATATTGTGGGGCGAGCCGTCTGGCTCGCCCGGTCGAGCTAAACAGCTCGACCTACCAGGCAGACGCGGCCCTTTTCGCTCGAAAAAGGCAAACGGTAGTTGCCCTGCATCGAGGGCGTCAGTCCAACGCAAGGACGCAAAGCATTTAGAAAACCTTTGCGTCTCTGCATCTTTGCGTCTTGGCGTTAACTTTAGGCACACACCTTTTGGAGGCCATTGTGGAAAACGAAGACCCGCATGTGGGTTTGTTGACGATATTCCTTTCGTTCCTGGAAGTAGGCACGGTCGCCTACGGGATGGCGATCCTGCAGAAGATCAAGGCGCTGCTCCTGCGCCGGGGCTGGATGACCGAGGAGGAAATCGGCGAGGCGCTGGCGATGGTGCAACTCTACCCCGGCCCGCTGATGCTGAACCTGGTCACTTACGCCGGGTACGAGCTCCGAGGCGTGTGGGGCGCCACCATGTCCACCGTAGGGTTCGTCCTGCCCTCGACGGTGCTGATGCTGGGGCTTTCGGCGGCGTATTTCGCCGCGGGGAAGATTCCCCTGGTGCACACGATGTTCATGGGGCTGGACGCGATCATCGTCGGAGTGGTGCTGGAAATCCTGCTCGACTTCGGCGGCAAGGCCGTGAAAGGCCCGCTGGAAGCGACCATCGCCCTGGGGGCGTTTGCGGCGCTGCTGGAGCGAATCAACCCGGTGTGGATCGTGCTGGTGGCGCTGGGCATCGGCGCTCTGTTCATCCGACCGAAGCCGAAACCGGGGAAGAAACCGGGCATTCCGGTCAGGCCCAGGGCATCCACGGGGCGCTGGATCGGGATAGCGATTGCCACGGGGGTGGTGCTCGGGGTAGTGGTTTTATCGTGGGCGATGCACTCGGTGGCGGGGAGCGCCAGCCTTGCTTTCTTCAAGGTCGGATCGGTGGCGTTCGGGCACGGACTCGCAATCCTACCACTGCTCCAGGCCGAGGCGGTGGACGCCCATCACTGGGTGACGATGCAGCAGTTTGCCGACGGCGTAGCGCTGGGGCAGGTCACGCCTGGGCCGTTCCTGATAACCGCCACTTTCATCGGGTACAAGCTCGGCGGGGTGTTGGGCGGCCTGCTGGCGACCTTTGCCATCTTCTCGCCGTCCTTCGTGATGACGCTCATCGCTGCGGAGGTGTACCAAAACGTCCGGTCGCTGAAAGCGGTGCGGGGCGCGCTGGCAAGCGTCCTGGCGACGTTCGTCGGGCTGATTGCGGTCACGGCACTCTCGCTGGGGTACGCCGGGATCAAAGGGACACCGTCGATGGTGATGGCTGGCGCTGCGTTCATCGGCGTGCGGTATTTCAAGCTGGATTTGCTTTGGGTGATCCTCGGCGGGCTGGTGCTCTGGCTCGCCGCGGTGATGGTGGGCGTGGTCTGAGCAAGGAGGTGCGCATGGCTCTCGAGTACGACGTGAAAGCAGATCAGGTAATGCCCGGGGTCTCGACGGCGCGGGCGGAGGAAGCGCAGATTTATTTCGATTCGTCCCCGGACAACACGCCCCACCTGATGAACCCCGCCGAACTGCTCCTCTCGGCGTTTGCGGCATGCCTGCTCAAGAACGTCGAGCGGTTCTCGCAAATCCTCGATTTTTCCTATGAGCGGGCGGAAGTGGCCATCCACGGCGTGCGGGAGGAACCGCCGCCTCGCATCGCCAGCATCCGGTACCGGCTGACCATCTGGACTGACGAGAGCGAGCACCGGGTCGCTCTGCTGCACAAGAACCTGCAACGGCACGGAACCATCTACAACACGCTGGCCTCTTCCAGCCTCGTTTCGGGCGAAATCGTTGCGAAGAGGCCGTGGGAAAGGCCGGAGGAGGAGTGATCCATGCTGGAAGTTGCCGTGGTCACCGTCAGCGACAGAGCTTACGAAGGGATTTACGAGGACATCAGCGGGCCAACGCTGGCCTCGATTCTCCAGGAGATGGGGGCGAAAGTGGTCGCCAGGGAGGTGGTGCCGGATGAGCCGGACATCATCGCCGATACGCTGCGCCGCCTGGCGGACGAGCAGGACGTGCACCTGATCCTGACGACGGGAGGCACCGGGCCTGCGCCTCGGGACAACACGCCGGAGGCGACGAAATCGGTCGTCGAGAAGGAGATGCCGGGGCTGGCGGAACTCCTGCGCTTGGACGGATACCGGCGCACGAAGTGGTCGGTTCTGAGTCGTGGGATTGCAGGCATCCGGGGCCGGACGCTCATCGTCAACCTGCCGGGAAATCCAAAAGCCGTGCGAGAAGGGATGGAAGTGCTGGCCCCTCTGCTGCCGCCCACGGTTGCGCTGATCCGTGGGCTGCCCTTCGACCCCCAACTGACGGCCCAGGAATGCTGCGAATGAGCCGATGCACAGGAGGTTTCGATGGTAGGTGAAACCAACTTCAAGAACGTGACCCAGCACTACGCCGTCACGGTGGTGCGGGACGACGAAACGAGCGCCACGGCCCACGTGCGGGAGCATTCCTTCGTGGTGAGCATCAAGCGGGGCGGTGGCGCCGCCGGGCCCAACGCCGCCGAGACGCTCCTGAGCGCCCTGGGCACGTGCCTGCTCACCAATGTGGGGACGCTGGCGGAGAAAATGAGGGTAGACATCGAGGACGCGCGGGTGGAGATCGAGGGCGTGCGCCGGAACGTGCCGCCGGGGATCGTCAGGATAAGCTACCGGCTCGTGCTGAAGAGCGATGCACCGCCGGAGAAGCTGGCGAAGCTGCACGAGAAAGCGTTCGAGTGGGGCACCGTCACCAACACGCTCACCAACGGCGTCCCCATCGAATCGGAGTTGGTGGTTGAAAGCTGAGGTCGGGTGACGGCGCTGCCCGAACAAGTCGAAATGTCCACACCCGCCAGAGGCTCTGGGTGGGCGAGGGCAATGCCCTCGCCCACCTGTCCATTCGAGAAATACGAAACGGCCTGCCTGTAGGGGCGTGGCTTGTACCCGCCCAATGGCAGGCGCGCTCTGAGGGGCGATCAGCAGGTTGCCCCTACCGCACATGGAAACAGCGGCATTATCAATTTTCAGTGAGGTGAAAGGTGCAGATAGCGATTTTCCTGATCATCATCCTGGTAACGATGGTCTTGCTCCTGACGGAGGCGCTCCGGAGCGAGATCATCGGCCTGCTGGTGCTTTTTTCGCTGGGAGCCACTGGCCTGGTAACGTGGAAAGAGGCTTTCGCCGGGTTCAGCAGCAACGCCGTCATGGCGATGTTCGGCCTGTTCATCATCGGCGGGGCGCTGAAGCAAAGCGGCGTGGCCGGGTGGATCGGCGACAAGCTGGTGGGGCTGGCGCGAGGAAACGAATCGGCGCTGATCGCCATCGTGATGAGCACGGCGGCGGCCCTTTCCGCCATCATGGTTAACATCGGCACGGCGGCGGTTCTGCTCCCGGCAGTGATGAGCGCCAGCCGCAAGACGAAAGTCTCCCCCTCGCGGCTCATCATGCCGCTGGGGATGGGCACGATAATCGGCGGCATGATCACCCTCATCGGCGCCACGCCTACCATCATAATGAACGAGTTCCTGGGCTCCGCGTCCCTGGAGCAGTACAAGATTTTCGAGCAGGCTCCGCTGATTTTGCCCGCCGTCGTGATCGCCATCGCGATCATGGTGGTGCTGAAAAACGTGCTGCTGCCGAAGAAAGAGCCGGAGTACGAGGACATCATCGAACGGAGCGGGACGCTCATCCGGACGTACCAGCTCGACCACGTGCTGCACGAGGTGATCGTCAGGCCGGATTCCAGGCTGGCCGGGCAGACGCTCCGGGATTGCGGGCTGCGTGCCCGGCACGGCATCTACGTCCTGGGCATCCGCCGGGACGACCGGTTCCTGCCACCGCCCGACGCCGACACGGTGCTGCAGGCTGGCGACCGGCTCCTGGTTCGCGCCACCGACGAAGCACTGGAGCAGGCGAAGGAGCCCTGCGGCCTGGAGGTGCTGCCGGAGGTGGAGAACTTCCCGCCGACGCTCCTGCGTGAAGGATTCCAGATGGCCGAGGTCGCGCTGGCGCCCCGTTCGTGGCTCCAGGGCAAGACCGTGGCCGAGGCCGATTTCTACAACCGGTACGGTCTCCGGATTTTCGCCATCGATCACCGGGGGAAGCCGAAGCACGTGCACCTGGCGGATCACAAACTCGGATTTGGGGATGCGCTGCTGGTGCACGGGAGGCCGGACAGGATAAAGGCCATGGAGGAAGATTCGAACTTCATCGTGCTGGAGAAAACCACCGTGGAGGAGGCCGGGGGAATATCGTCCATGACCAACGCCGCGATAACCGTCGCCGTGACGATCCTGACGCTGGGTGCGGTGGCGTTCCACGTCCTGCCGCTGGGAGCGGCGTCCGTGGGCGGGGCCACGCTGCTGCTCCTGCTGGACGTGATGACCATGGAGGAAGCTTACCGTTCGATCTCGTGGAAAGTGCTGATCTTCATCGGCGGGATGCTCCCCATGGGCGCCGCGATGGTTCACAGTGGCACGTCGGCAATGGTCGGGAAAGCGCTGAGCCACGCGCTGAGCGGGCACAGCATCGTGTGGCTCTACCTGCTCATCGCTGTGGTGGCGGCGCTGGTGGGACACCTGACTTCCAACGTGACGGCCGCGGTGGTCACCATCCCCCTGGCGATCCAGACGGCAATGCAGCTCGGCGTCGATCCGAGGCCCGCAGCGCTGGTGGCCGCCATCGGCGCATCCAACGTGTTCAGTTCGCCCACGTATCAGGTCAACGTCTTCCTGATGGGCCCCGGCGAGTACAAGCCGATGGATTTCGTGAAGAAAGGGGCGATTTTCACGGTCATCGTGATCCTGGCGACGGCTCTGGGAGCGTACGTGGGGTTGTAAATCCGCCCGCCAGAGCGCACGACGGTCAAGGGAGGAAAAACTTGAGGAAACGAGAATTCACCCACGAACTACCACCCGACGTGGACAGGTATGTCCTGGTCGTGCGATGGGGAGTAATTCTCGCCACCGGCCTGATTTATGTCATGTCGAACCCCGGAATCCCATCGGCCGTCAATCCTATCGTAGCACTGCTGGGAATCTCGGCCTACAGCCTGCCGGTGTCCGTCTACTCGTTCCACGAATCCCCCATCGCCAAGGGTAACCCGTGGTGGCTAATCCTGGGCGACACGGTCTTTTCGCTGGTGGCGGTCATGCTCACTGGCGGCCACATGAGCGCGTTCTTCCTGCTGTTCCTGCTGGTGATCGTGGAGGCCGCTCTGGGATACCGATGGCGAACGGCGCTGACCATCGTGGTGCTGGTGGACGCCCTCCAACTCGCCGCATCGACGCTGTACCAGTCAGCGTCGGCGTCGCCTTTCATCGTGGCGAACCGGTTCGTCGCCCTGCTTGTGTTCGGGATTTTCGCCATCCTGTTCGGAGAAAACGCCCGCAGGGAGGAAGCGGAGCGCAAGCGGATGGAGGTCGCCGCAGCCCACGAGCGGAATCTGAACGAGATTTTCCTGAAACTCGGCGAGAGCAGCATGGACCTGGAACGCGTGTTGAACGTCATCCTGGAAAGCGCACAACGGTTCCTGAACGCCTCCTGCGCCATGGTTCTGCTACGAGACGAAGCCACCGGCAAGCTCCAGGTCGCCGCATCCAGCACACCGATACACCCCACCGGGCAGGTGATCGAACGGCTGACATGGCAGGCCGGGGACGACCAGACGGTCGTGACGGAAAAAGGCCGACCGGATTGGCC
>JALWAP010000245.1 GCA_027016315.1 Anaerolineae bacterium
GCGTGGTTGTAGGTCGAGCCGTTAGCTCGACACGGCGAGCCAGGTGGCCCTCCACTACAAAGCACGTGTAGGTCGAGTCGTCTGACTCGACCCAAAGCGGGGGCGTGCCTCTGCGCGTGATTGTAGGTCGAGCTGTTGGCTCGACATGGCGAGCCAGACGGCTCGCCCTACATCCTCTATTCTTCCTCGCCCACCTGGCTTTCGAGCCACGCCTTTATGAAGTCGTCGATCTCGCCATCCAGCACAGCATCCGTGTTGCCAGTCTCGTACCCGGTGCGAAGGTCCTTGACCATGTGGTACGGATGGAGGACGTAGGATCGAATCTGGTTGCCCCATCCGGCGTCTACGTGCTTCCCCTTTAGCTTCGCTTTCTGTTCCTCCAGCTTCTGCAGCTCGATGTTGTAGAGCTTGCCCCGGAGGATCTTGAGAGCGGTCTCTTTGTTCTGGAGCTGGGAGCGCTCGTTCTGACAGGTCACCACGATCCCGGTCGGTAGGTGGGTTATCCTGACGGCGGTCGCGTTCTTTTGGACGTTCTGTCCGCCCGCGCCTGCCGAGCGGTAAACATCGATTTTCAGGTCTTTCGGATCGATGTTGACTTCAATGTCGTCTTCGATCAGCGGCATCACCTCGACCAATGCGAAGGAAGTGTGCCTGCGATGAGCAGCATCGAATGGCGACAGCCGCACGAGCCTGTGGACGCCCCGCTCGCTCTTCAGGTATCCGTATGCCCACGGGCCGCGTACTTCCACCACAGCCCTCTTGATCCCCGCTTCCTCGCCGTCCAGGTGATCGACGATGTCGGCTTTGTAGCCATGTTTTTCCGCCCACCGGAGGTACATCCGAAGAAGCATGGAAGCCCAGTCCTGCGCCTCCGTGCCTCCCGCGCCAGCATGGATCGCAAGGATCGCGTCGTCCTTGTCGTGTTTGCCGGAGAGCGCAAGCTGGAATTCGTGGTCTGCGAGCCTCCTTTCCAGGTCTTCCACTTCCGCCTCGAGATCGCTCAGCGCCGATTCATCCCCTTCTTCCGAAACCAGCTCGAGCATCTCGAGCGCGTCCTCTATTTCCTTCCCGAGCCCGTTCCAGAGCTCCACAGTGCTCTTGAGGCTGTCCAGCTCGCGCATCTTCTTCTGCGCTTCAGCCTGGTCGTTCCAGAAGTCCGACCTGCCGGATTCGGCCTCGAGTTTCCTTATCTGCTCTTCTTTCGCTGGGATGTCAAAGACGCCTCCAGATGTTCTGGACACGTTCGTCCAGAGATTCGAGGCGTTCCCTCAGTTCGTTGATCGATGCCATATCTCCTCCGTATTCGGTCTGCGGACAGGCGCAGATTTGTCGTTTCTGCGACGGTTTGCAGCAATGGAAGGATGCTCCCTTCCCGCTCACTCGAACAGACTTTCGACGAATGTCCTGGGGTCGAATTCGGCGAAATCCTCGACCGTCTCGCCGGTTCCCACGAACCGCACCGGCACGCCGAGCTCTTCGGCGATTCCGAATACCACCCCTCCCTTGGCCGTGCCGTCGAGCTTGGCCAGGATCACTCCGGTTATGTCCACGGAGTTTTTGAAAGCTTTTGCCTGGAAAAGTGCGTTCTGGCCGTTGGTTGCGTCCAGGACGAGGAAAATCTCGTGCGGCGCTTTGTGCACCTGCTTGGCGGCGATTCCCCGGATCTTCTCCAGTTCTTTCATCAAATTGTACTTGGTGTGCAGCCTTCCGGCTGTGTCGATGATCACCATGTCCGCTTTGCGGGATTCCTGCGCTGCCCTGATCGCATCGTACACCACCGCTCCCGGATCCGCGCCGGGCTGATGCGCGATTACATCCACCCCGATCCTATCGCCCCAGATCTTGAGCTGGTCGATCGCGGCCGCCCGGAAGGTATCGGCGGCGGCCAGAACCACTTTCTTGCCGCGATTCTTAGCATAATACGCAAGTTTGGCGATGGAGGTGGTCTTGCCGGATCCATTGACGCCCACCACCAGGACTACCGTCAGCAGCCTTGGCTCCCAAAGCTCCATCGGCCGATCCACGGACTCGAGCAGTTCCACCATGTCCATCTTCAGCAGAGCGTACGCGTCCTCTACCTTCTTGATCCCCTGCGATTTTACCTGATCCCTCAGCCGATCGACCAGCTTCGTGGTCGTGTTTATCCCCACGTCTGCCTGAACGAGCAAAGCTTCCAGGTCTTCCCATAGCTCGTCCGTAGTTTCGTTTGCCTGGAACAGTCCTTTGACCGCTCCGAAGATGCCACCCCGGGTCTTGGACAGGCTTCGGTGAATCTGTTCCTCGTTCTTTTCGCCCTTTTTCGATCCGAAAATCACTTGCTTTCACCTCTGTTTTGTGGATGTGACGATCGGGAGTATTGTACCTGCCTCGAAAAGCATTGTCAACGAGTCTACGCCTCATTGGGCTGTGTATATCGTCCGCGTGGTCTACGATCGGTGAGAATCGTGACTTTCTTCGATCTCGATGTATTTTTCGCCCTACTTACGCGCTCTTTATTAGTGAGAAGGGCAAAAGGAGGTGTGCGGTGGGCGAGAAAAAGTTCGAAAATCACCCCCCATTCCAATGGCTTGTGGACACAGCCGTGGGGGACGCCTCGCCGGAGGTGAGCGGGGCTGTTCTGGAGCATTTGAAGGAATGCGACAGGTGCAGAGCCGATTATGAATGGCTCGTGGAGGTGGCGGGCTTGGCTTCTCAGGCGCCAGGAGCAGAGCCCCCGAGAGAGGTGGTCATGAAGGCCAAGGAAATCTACAGAAAGAGAGCGGTTACAACACCCTCTACAACGAACATCTTGGAAAGGATAGGAGGTTTGATCATGAGTACACTATCGCCGAAGAAAAACAAATTTGCGTTTGCAGCATTGCTGGTGTTGGTTCTGTCCATCGCCGCAGCCACTTCGTTCTTTGTGGTAGGCAGGCCGGGCGTAGCCCACGCTGCCGAGGTCACCAATGTGACCGGGAAAGTGGAAGCTCTGCTGCCGAACGGGGAGTGGGTCACCCTTCGCCCAGGAGACACCATTCCCGAAGATGCTGTCATCGTGGCCGACGCCAACGCCAGCGCTGTCATCACCCTCCCCAACGGGGCGACGACCACGGTCTATGGCGGCTCGGTCGTCTACTTGAACAAGTCCGATGGGAAGGCCTCGGTGGAGCTTTCTACGGCCAACGGAAACGTCCAGGTGGATGTGGACAAGTCGAAGGGCGAGCTGACGGTGGAAACGCCAGCCGGTGCAGTCCACATCACAAAGACCGGTTCTGTAAGCGTCACAGTGGTCGACGACAAACTCGTCGTGGTGCGCTCGATCTCCGGTACAGTTCAGGTGAAGACCTCGAACCACCAGATGACGGTGGCCACCGGGCATATGGTTACGATAGAGGTGCCTTCCAACGCCAAAGGCGTGCTTCCGAAGGGTGTAATGAAAAAAGTGAACGAGAAGAAGCATATGTTCGAGCGCGAAGCGAAACACAATCGTGAGCCAAAGCACACGCCTATGCCGAAGGCAACCGCAAAACGCACACCGAAGCACACGCCGACGCCTAAGATGACCCAGACTCACGAGCCGAAGCATACGCCGATGCCGAAACCGACCTGGACACATGGGCCGAAGCGCACGCCAATGCCGAAACCGACCTGGACGCGTGGGCCGAAGCACACGCCAGTGCCGAAACCGACCTGGACTCACGGACCGAAGCACACACCGATGCCTAAGCCAACCCGGACTCACGGGCCAAAGCATACGCCAATGCCCAAGCCAACCGCACGGCACAGCGCTGCTGCAGAGCCTACCCACATGCCCGGAAGCCAGCACCCCACGGTGCCCTTTGGAGGCTGGGAATCGGGTCACAAGTGATCCGGGAGCATAAGCTCAAAGTCTCTCGGGGGAGCAATTCGCCGCTCCCCCGAAATCACTTCGGTCTGGCGGGGGTGAAATTGAAGAGAATCACAGGAAACCTTAGTCTCGTTTCGATGGCGCTTCGGGGAAACGGGGATGCCTGGAATGCACTGGTGGAGAGATTCAGCGGCGTGGTCTTCTCTCTGATCAGGAGCCTTGGTATCGGGGAGAAGGATGCAGGCGATCTGACGGTGGCCGTCTTCGAGGAAATGTTTGACTCGCTCGAGGCCATACACCGAGGCAGGAAGGAGATACTTCTGTGGCTTGCCCGGAAAGCCAACGAGAAGTCACTCGCTTGGCTCAGGGAGTCGGGTATGGGCAACTACGGAGCAGCGTACAGCCAACGGGAATTTCTCTCCGACCTTGAGTTGCTCGATCCTGGCTGTCAGAATGTCCTTGTGCTGTTCATTTCCGGGCATCTCCCGAGGGACAAGGACGCATTGAGACTCCGCAACGGGTGTCTTGGGAAACTGATGGAAGTCTCTTCGAAGCGAAGGAAGGCAAGCCCGGTGGTGACGCGCATGGCAAAGAGGGAATCACCGGCGTGAAATCTTCACCTTGCCGATCACCTTGGCGCTCCCGTCAGCCGGAGCTATTTCCAGCCGATATGTCCCTGCGGATGCCTCGGCAGGAATCCTCAAGTCAAACTCCCCTTTCAGCACGTCCGAAGGTTTCCAGAACCGAGGAGTGAACCCGGGCCCGGCCGGGAAGCCCTCTGTCCGGGAAATCACATTGCCATTCCTCTGCAGCCGCAGGCGGATTTTCCAGTCCTTTCCGCTCGGCTCGATCGCTTTCCAGTAGAGCGTCACGTGCAGGACATCGCCAGGGTGGATCGGAGCGTCCGGTGCGTAGCTGAACCCCTTCCTGTACACGTCGAACCCGATCAGGCGTGCCCCGTGAATTGTCACGTCTGCTCTATGCTCGAACCCGATGATCTCCTCCGGTGGGGGACCGGCGGGACGCTCGACCGATACCTGGCCGAGCAACACCATGTCGCCTTGCTCCGAGCGGAGCCTGCGCCCGCTTTCCCGATCGTATACCACCACGAAAACCCTGTAGTTTCCGGGAGGCGTGCCGAAAGGTATGAGCACGCCGTGCAAGTCGTCCACCACTTCTCCAGGATGCCACGTATCCGTGGGCTTGCTGCCACCGGCTGGCTCGCCGTCTTGCTGCGCCACCACCTGGTTCTGAGCGTCGAGCACCTGCACGCTCACCTTGTACTTCCGTTTCGGCGCACTCAAAGCCTTCCACCGAAGCAGAACCTGCAATATCTCGCCGGCATGGAGATTGATGGGATGGAGGCTGTAGCCCTCCAGCTCCAAAATTCCACCGAACTGTACTTTCTTCGTTTCGAGTTTTAGCTCCTTTTGCGGCAGGGAGTACACCACGAATCTCACGTTCCCCTGCCACCTGTCCACCGACTTGAACCCGTGGGAGGCCAGGAATTTCTCCACGATCCCTTTGGGATCGCTTTCGTTGGTTGCCCAGTAAAGGGCGAATATTCGGTCGTGCTTTTTCACGATCTCATCCAGCGCGGCCAGTGTGGCTTTTTCGTCCGGCGGGCGGTGCAGAGGGAGGCCGTACACCGGCAGTTTCCCCTTGTAATAGTACCTGAAAACTTCGATCTGCCCTGGAGCGTCCAGCACGATTGCATCTCCTGGCCTGCCGACCGCCTCGATGTACCTTGCCATGCCTCGGTAATCGTCGCGGGCGAACTTGGGGTTCGTGAAATATTCGTAGTCGAGCCGGGCGAAGCCGACCAAGAGGACGAGGAGCACCACACCGCCCATTACTTCTTCCGGCCATTTCCTGGGCGTAGCGCCGCGAGGGAATATCCCCGCCGAGGCCATGACAGCCCACGGAGCGATCGCCGCAACCAGGAATTTGAGGTACGAAGGCTTGTAAAGCCCGGGCAGAAGGATGGCGGCAAACGGCACGCCGAACCACAGCCACACGAAGGCCTTGTGCCTGTATCTCCTGATTGCGCCTGCCATTATGAGAAGCGCTGCCAGCGCCCAGAGCCACATCGGCCCCGCGGGGCTCATCGGCCCGGCTACCAGCCATTTCCACGAAGTCGCCAGCCTGTACGATAGCGACGGATGAATATTGCTTCTGGGCCACGTGACGACCTGGTGTAGTGCGATCGGCAGCCATGGAAGGAACAACAGCAGTGCAAACGCGTGCGCCGCCGCCCACCCAATGACGTCCTTCTTCGATTTCCCCTCGATCCCGTACCACAGCCACACCAGCGCGATAGGAGCCCATGCCAGGGGAAAAGTGTAGTGGGTGTACAGGCCGCTCGCGACTATCAAAGCCATTGCTGCGGTGGCTGTTCTCCCCGGGGAAAAGTCTTCCTCAACCAGAACCCAGGCACCAAGGGCGAGGATGGCGGCAAGCATGGCGTACATGCGGGCTTCCTGGCTGTAATAAATCGCCAGGGGGCTGGCGGCAGCCACCAGCATGGCTGCCAAAGCCTCTTTCCGCCCCATGAGCCTGTCGGTGATTTCGAACACGAGCCACACGACCAGCACGCCGAACAAAGCGGAAAGGCTCCGCAAGGCGGCCTCGCTGGTTCCGAAGAGGAGGCTCCACAGGTGGAGGA
>JALWAP010000246.1 GCA_027016315.1 Anaerolineae bacterium
GTGCAGGACATGCTCGGCCACGCGTCCCCAACCACCACCAGAATCTACGCCAAGGTCAGCACCAAACGCCTGAAGGAGGCCCATGAGAAAATCTTCGGGTATCGGGAAGAGGACGAGTGACCTTGCCGCCCCTCGGGCGCGCCCTCAAGAAGGTGTGAAACTGCGTAATATCATCTCGAACAAAGGCTTTGCTGCGGCGTAATCGCTCGGAGTGGCGTCACATTGCAACTCGTAGATAGCGTCTTGCGGCCGGCTCCCAAACTCCCGTACGTCACACCCCTTGACAAACCTCCGGTATTTCAGTATACTTTTTGTAAGGAAGTAACTCGTGTTACTGAACCGAGTTAGCACAAAACGTAGAGGGGATCTCAGTGGCAAGAAGAGCGCATTTAGTGAAGAAAGTGACAAGCCAAGACGTAGCCAAGCTTGCCGGGGTTTCCAGAACAACGGTATCGTTGGTGCTGAACGATGTACCAGGCACCCACATCCCGGAGAGCACGAGACAGCGCGTGCTCGAAGCTGCTCGTAAACTCAACTACTACCCCGCGGCTGCAGCTCGATCTCTTGCCAGTGGGAAAACTCATGTGATCGGCCTGGTCTTATGCGAAGGCCCTGACAAAGTCTCAGCAGACGCTTTCCTGCCCGATGTAATGCGGGGGATCGCAGACGAAGTCTCCAAGCACGATTACACGCTTTTGTTTCACACGAATGTGGCCCCGAACGATCCCAATTCATACATGAAGCTGGTGCGAGGGCACCACATCGATGGACTAATCGTCTCCGCGCCCCGGTCAGACGATCCAAACCTGCCAGAGCTTGCCAAAAGCGGCTTCCCGACCGTGCTCCATGGGCGGCTACCAGGGACCGATATTCCATTCGTAGACGTAGACAACATTGGCGGAGCCGAAAAAGCCGTAAACCACTTGATCGCGCTCGGGCATAAGAGGATCGGACTTATAACCAACGCCCCGGTTTCGTTCACATCCGCTAAAGCCAGGCTGAGGGGCTATGAAAAAGCGCTCGAAAAGGCTGGAATACCGTTGGACGAGAATCTGATTCGGTATGGGTATTTCCTGCCGGAGACAGGATACAGAGCAATGACGGAACTGCTCGAATTGCCAAAGCCTCCGACAGGAGTGTTCGTGGCAAGCGATGTGGTTGCCATGGGTGCCCTGGCAGCCGTTCACGAAAAAGGGCTTCGCGTGCCGGAGGAAATCGCCATCGTAGGATTCGACGACATTTTCGCATCTGCGTACACCGTCCCCGCCCTCACCACGGTTCACTTGCCTGCCTACGACCTGGGAAGGGAAGCAGCAAAAATGCTCTTCGACATCATGGGAGGGGAAGATTTCGAGAATCGACATATGTTCCTCGAGACTAGTCTCATCGTTCGGAAGTCTTGCGGAGGTGTCAAAGTTCAGTAATCCTACCGAGGAAATAGAAAAGAAGCTTCTGTCATTCGCTCTTTTGTTGGTAACGCGCGTTACCATCGGGGTCGTTTTGATCGGCATCCGGTTCAAGGAAAAGGAGGTGGTAAAGGGAATACAAAATCCACACAGCTCGTGTTGCAAAAAGAGTTCTTCAGGACACCACATCTCTCAAAAGAAAGGAGTGAGGAAATGAAAAGGGAAAAGTTCGTTCTTGTAAGTGCATTGCTTGTTCTCGCCATGATTTTGGCGGCATGTGGAGGTAAAGCCACCCCAACGACTGCGCCGACCAAAGCACCGGCGCAACAGCCGACCGCAGTACCAACCAAGGTGCCGACTAAGGCACCTACAAAAGCACCTACCAAGGCACCTACAAAGGCGCCTGCCCAACCATCAGGCAGAGCCAAGCTTGATGTGATGGCTGTATGGGGCGGTGAGGAACTGAACAGCTTCAAAGCGGTGTACGGTGCCTGGGAGAAGGAAACCGGCAACCAAATCGAATACGAAGGCACCCGCGACCTAACCGCGGTGCTCAAGACAAGGGTCGAGGGGAACAACCCACCCGACATCGCCATACTTCCCAACCCAGGCCTTGCCATGGAGTACGCAAAAGCCGGAAAACTGATCCCCTTGGACAGTTTCCTCGATATGGACCAACTCAAAAAGGACTATGCCAAGGCTTGGCTTGATGTGGGAACATACAACGGCAAGCTGTACGCCATTGTCTTCAAAGCAGCCAACAAAGGAACCATCTGGTATAGTCCCAAACGTTTCGGAGAAAAAGGGTACAAGGTGCCGAAGACCTGGGACCAACTCTTGGCATTGTCGGACAAGATCGCCAAAGACGGAGGAGTCCCGTGGTCCATAGCAGCGGAATCCGGGAGCGCATCTGGGTGGCCGCTTACCGACTGGATTGCCCAAATCGTGCTTACGCAGTCCGGCCCCGAGGTATACGACAAGTGGGTCAAGCATGAAATACCCTGGACCGACCCAGCCATCAAGAAAGCGTTCCAGACGTTTGGTCAGATCGCTCTGCATAAAGGCTGGGTACTGAACGGAGTAGATGGCATACTTGCCACCAACTTCGTCGATGGTTCGTATGCCATCATGGATGGATCGGCTTACATGTACTACCTCGGAGATTTCACCCAGGGGTTCATCCAGAAGCAGTACCCGAAAGCCGTTCCTGGAAAGGATTACGCATTCTTCCCGTGGCCTACCATCAACCCGAAATACGCTGGTGGGATAACTGGCGGGTGCGACGTTGTGGTCATGTTCAAAGACTCGCCTGCTGCCAGGTCTTTCATCCAGTACCTAGCCAGTGCCAAAGCTCAGGCGATTTGGGCTAAACGAGGCGGCTACACGTCACCGAACAAGTCGGTGCCCCTCAGTGTGTACCCCAACGACATCGCCAGAGACTCGGCCAAGATGCTGACCACAGCGACTGCGTTCCGGGTGGGCGCCGGAGACCTCATGGGCGGAGCAGTGCAACAGGCGTTCTGGAAGGGAACGTTGGAATACGTGCAGCACCCAGACAAGCTGGATGACATCCTGAAGCAGATAGAAGCAAAAGCCATAGAACAGTACGGCAAGTGATGCAGGCGTTTGGAGGGGTGGCTTCCTGGCCGCTCCTCCGCGCCCTCGTTATCTGCCGACGCTCCTTGGATCCCCGAAGGAACGTCAGAGTGATGGACTTGCTATAACGTTTCCAATCTGGAAAGGGGTAGAACTATGTACAAAAAACTCGGTCTACTACCCTGGCTCTACATAGCCCCAGCCGCTGTCATCCTGGGGGTGTACCTGATCTATCCAGTATTGAGCACCGCCTACCTGAGCTTTTTCAACGCTGACTCTACTAAGTTCGTCGGGCTGGAAAACTACGTTTACCTGTTTACACATCAGGATACACTCGTCGCGTTCAAAAACAACCTGCTGTGGCTAATCTTTTTCACGTTGTTCACGGTTTCTCTGGGACTCCTGATAGCCGTGCTCACCGATAAGGTTCGATACGAATCCGCTGCCAAATCGATCATTTTCCTACCCATGGCAATTTCAGGGGTGGCAGCCGGCACCATCTGGAAATTCATGCTCGACTTCAACCCCAAGATAGGATTGCTCAATGCCATCGTTAAAGGAGTGCTGCACGCGAGGCCAATCGCGTGGCTCCAAAGGTACCCGATCAATACGTTCGCTCTCATCACCGTCGGGATCTGGATGTGGACGGGGTTCTCAATGGTGATTCTTTCTGCCGCGATCAAGAACATTCCGAGCGACATCCTGGAGGCAGCCGAAGTGGATGGAGCAACGGAATGGCAGAAATTCTGGCACATAACAGTTCCCATGGTCAGCACAACCATCGTGGTCCTCACCACTACTTTGGTGATAAACGTACTCAAAGTCTTCGACATCGTGTACGTAATGACCGGCGGAAACTACGGCACCGATGTGATTGCGAACCGAATGTTCAAGTTATTTTATGTCGAGAATCAGTTCGGGCGTTCCGCGGCGATAGCCGTAGTACTCTTGTTGTTGATAACGCCCGTGATGGCGGTCAATGCGAAGTGGTTCCGGGAATGAGAAGGAGGAACGGATGAAGAAACTCGGCAAAGCTCTGTCCAAAGGGCCGTTACACGCGGTCATTCTCGTAATATGCGCGCTGTGGATATTGCCTTCCTTTGGGCTGTTCGTCAGCTCTTTCCGCCCAGCACGAGCGGTCCGATCTTCCGGATGGTGGACCGCTATAAAGCCCCCGTACCAGTTCACGATAGACAGTTACCTTGATGTGCTGACCGGCCAGACCAACTACCGGGAGACCTGTAAAGAACGAACTGAAACCGGCGGCCCCAAGTGCTCGTTTTTAAAGGACTTCGTCGCGCCGAACGGGCTCGGGCGTAGCTTCCTCAACAGCCTCATAATATCGATACCGGCAACCCTCTTGCCGATTCTGCTGGCGGCATTCGCTGCGTACGCGTTCGCATGGATGGAATTCCCGGGGCGCGATACTTTGTTCTTGATTGTCGTAGGGCTGCTGGTTGTACCATTGCAAATGACGCTGATCCCTGTGCTGAAGCTATACACTAGGTTCCATCTTACAGGTACATTCGTGGGAATATGGCTCGCGCACACCGCTTACGGGTTACCATATGCCGTGTATCTGCTCCGCAACTTCTTTGGAGCGTTGCCCAAAGACCTCTTCGAATCGGCTTTCCTCGATGGAGCTTCCACGTTCACGGCGTTCACCAGGCTCCTGATTCCGCTTTCCGTGCCTGCCCTTGCGTCGCTCGCGATTTTTCAGTTTATGTGGGTCTGGAACGATCTGCTGGTGGCTTTGACCTACCTGGGCGGCAATCCAAGCGTAGCTCCAATCACGGTTCCTATAAGCAATCTGGTCAGTTCCATGGGGGCCGGGTGGCATCTGTTGACCGCCGCAGCGTTCATTTCCATGATCCTCCCTCTCGCGGTATTCTTTGGGCTGCAAAGGTACTTTGTGCGAGGCATACTCGCCGGCTCTGTGAAAGGATGATAGACATATGCTCAACCGAGTCGACGTTACAGAAAAACACCTGAAAGACTACTGGCCCATCGTAGGGGAACGGGTAATTGAAGAGATTCTCTCCCTGGCCAAGCCCCTGCGAGGTGCACATGTGCTACACGTTAACTCGACTTCCTTCGGAGGTGGGGTTGCCGAGATACTCCACACGCTGGTTCCCTTGATGCGTGATGTAGGGCTCAATGCAGAATGGCAGGTAATCAAAGGCAAGGACGAGTTTTTCAATGTAACAAAGGCAATGCACAACGGCCTTCAGGGCATGTCTATACCTTTCACTGACGAGATGATGGACATCTGGAAGCACTACAACAGGCTCAATGCAAAGAACCTCGAAGGGGAATACGATTTCATCGTAGTACACGATCCTCAACCAGCCGGATTGCTCCATTTTACTGGCGGCGAGAACGGGAAATGGTGGATATGGAGGTGTCACATCGACACATCTAACCCCAACGCCGATTTCTGGAACTTCCTTGCTCCCTACATCGCAGAATACCCTTCACTGATCTTCACAATGCGGCAGTACATCGGGCCGGGGATTCCAGAAGAAAGGGTTCACCTGATTGCGCCCACCATAGACCCGCTCTCTCCAAAGAACGTGCCTATGCCACTCGAGGAAGCACATTCCATTGTGTCCCGCTACGGTTTCGACCCGCGAAATCGCCTCATGGTGCAGGTCAGTAGGTTCGACCCCTGGAAAGACCCGCTTGGAGTAATCGATTGTTATCGAAAGATGAAGCACGAAGTACCAAAATTGCAGCTTGCGTTGGTCGGCTCCATGGCCGCTGACGACCCAGAGGGATGGGACTACTACGACAGGACTGTTCGCCATGCGGGGGAGGATTACGACATCAGGATTCTTCACAATTTTCACGGCGTCGGTAACAGGGAGGTAAACGCCTTTCAGACCGCCGCAGACGTGGTGGTACAGAAATCCCTGCGTGAAGGATTCGGCCTAGTAGTGACCGAGGCTCTTTGGAAAGGGAAACCTGTCGTCGGTAGTAACGTGGGAGGTATACCGCTTCAGATCATAAACGGGGAAACAGGTTTTCTAGTCGAAAGTGTGGAGGAATGTGCGGGAAAGGCCCTATTCCTGCTGCAAAACCCTGACGTATCCAAGAGGATGGGTGAAGCAGCGCGGGAGCGTGTACGTAGAAACTACCTTTCCACCCGTCACCTTGCTGATTATCTAAAACTCTTTGGATCTCTCATAAGCTAAAGCCTCCAGACGCGTGGAAGTGCGATTCGGCTGCCTCCTCCCTGCCGGTTCGCACTCTAAACCCCTCCTTTCTCCACCGCGTTCCATTCGTTTATTCCAGGTATTTTCAGATTCCCGCATGGAAACATCCCAAACAATGCGATTCCAGAGCTATTGAAATGCGAATCTGTACATTTACAACCGCTTAAGGTACAATTGCTTCCGGTGCGTTGACGCTATCTTTGCTTGGAGGCAGTTGTGAAAGAAGAATACCTTTCTGCGCTGGAGTACATTT
>JALWAP010000247.1 GCA_027016315.1 Anaerolineae bacterium
GTGGGAACGAACCCCGGTGCGACGGCGTTTACGGTGATGTTTCTGCTGCCGAGCTCCTTTGCCAGGCTCTTGGTGAATCCGATTATTCCGGCTTTCGATGCGGCGTAATTGGTCTGCCCGGCCTGGCCGGAAAGCCCGATGACAGACGTGATGTTGATGATCCTCCCGTATCTCTGCTTCACCATCCAGCGGACGGCTGCCTTGGAGCAGTTGAACGTGCTTTTCAGGTTGGTTTTGATGACCAGGTCCCAGTCCTCTTCTTTCATCAGCAAGAGGAGGGTATCGCGCGTGGTGCCGGCGTTGTTCACCAGGATGTCGATTCGGCCAAACTGCTTTTTGACGCCGTTGATCAACTGTTGCGCCTGCTTGAAATCGCTGACATCGGCCTGCATCTCGTACGCTTCCCCGCCTGCTTCCCTTATCGTTCGAACGACTTCCTCTGCCTGCTCCTTGCTTGCCCGATGGTTTACGATTACCTTGGCTCCTTCTCGCGCAAGCCGTATCGCTATCCCGCGCCCAATCCCCCTCGATGCACCGGTTACGATTGCGATCTTCCCTTCGAACCTCATGATTCCTCCATGATTGCGAAGTTTCGTCCGTTATGGCTGGTCAGTTCCGCACCAGCTCGGCCAGTTTCTCGATCCCTTTCGGATCGCCGACGCTGAGGGTTTTGACTTTTCTGTCGATCCTTCTGATCAGTCCGCTGAGAACGTTGCCCGCTCCTATTTCCACGAAAGTGTCCACTCCTTGGTCGATCATCAACCTCACCGATTCGGTCCATCTGACGGAAGCGGTAAGCTGGCTGATGAGCTCTTGCTGGATCTCTTCCGGGTCGGTGATCGGCTGAGCGGAGACGTTGGCGACCACCGGGATCTGCGCTCTGCCGATCTCTGTGGCTTCGATTGCTTTCGCAAGCCCCGATGCTGCGGAAAGCATGAGCGGGGAGTGCGCCGCGATGCTCACTGCCAGGGGGATGACCCGCTTTGCTCCTGCTTCCCGTGCAAGCTGCATTGCTTTCTCCAGCGCCGATTTGTCGCCGGAGATCACGAGCTGTCCGGGGCAGTTGTAGTTTGCGATTTGCACCGGCCTGCCGGTCTCTTCCGAAGCGGTGCGGCAGATCTCCTCGAGCTTTTCTTCGTCCAGGGCGATTACCGCTGCCATGCCGCCCGGGTTTGTCTCGCCCGCCAGCTTCATCTGCCGACCCCTTTCCCGAACCAGCTTCAGCCCATCGGAGAAGCTGAGCGAGCCTGCCCGCACGAGCGCCGTGTACTCGCCCATGCTATGGCCTGCTACGAACTTCGGTTCGGGCAATGGGATGCCTTGTCCGTCGATTACCCTCAGAACAGCCATGCTCGTGACCAGCAGGGCAGGTTGGGCGTTTATCGTGTCTGTCAGCACCTCGGCTGGGCCCTGGAAACACAAGTCTGAGAGCCTGGTGCCCAGGATATCGTCCGCTTCATGGAAAGTTTCGCGGGCTTCCGGAAACGCATCGGCCAGCTCCTTTCCCATGCCCACGAACTGGGAGCCCTGTCCCGGGAAGACCAATGCGAGGGAATTCATGCCGTTTCCTCCTGTTTGCGCCGGGTAAGAACAGGGCGCAGGTATTCACTGCGCCCTCGGATCGGTGAAATCCCGAAACCTTTATTCCTCTTCTTCGACTTCGACCACTTTCCTGCCAGCGTAGTAACCGCAGTTGGGGCATACGTGGTGCGGCAGGTGCTTGTGGTGGCACCTGGGGCATTCCACCAAGTGGATTTTGCCCAATGCAAGATGAGACCTTCTTCGGTTTCTTCGTGCTTTGGCCGTTTTCTTTTTTGGCAACGGTGGCATTTCGAACGTCCTCCTTCAGTTAGAGATTTTCTGGTCGATTTTCCTA
>JALWAP010000248.1 GCA_027016315.1 Anaerolineae bacterium
GAGGGAGAGCGGGGCCGAGGCGGCAAGCCGAGCAAGGGGCGAGCGAGCCCAAGCCGTAGCTGGCCGCCAAGCGAAGCGCAGGCGGCGAGCGAGGCGCAGGAGCGCGAGGGAGCACCGCCGCGAGGCGCAGCCGCCGAGGGTAGCCGCCCGCCCGTTGAGTTCATTGGTGGCTTTCGAATTCCTGGTACTGTGGGCATTGTTGGACGTTGCCTTTTCGTTCCCAGTCGCATTGTGTTGGCCTGGAGAGGCCGAAGATTTCGGCACATTGCGCTCTGAAGGGGCACGTGGCTGGTTTTTTCGGTGTGCTATGTGTTATATGACCTCCCCCTGTGGTGCCTAACGTTTTTCGGGCGTTAGATGCGGTGTTTCTGGGCGTGCCGCTGTTTGTGGTGCCTAACTCGGCAGGGCGGCGCCGTCCGAGGTAGCGAACGACGCGTTGCCGATGTTTCTTGCCATCTCGGTAGTTCTCGACGAGGTAGTAGTAGGTTTTGCCTTTGACTGTCTTGGATCGTATGAACATTTTGTTCCTCCAGCGCTTTGATGATCTTTTGGTTGGTTTCAATCTTGGTCACCTTGATCGTTCGCTTCGTGGGTTCTCGGCGTTACCCGGGTGATGTTTTCGATGCTTACGCGGCCGATCTCTCCTGTGTCGTCCCACTGGATGAAGACGGTTTTCCTGTCGGTTGTCCATCCGAGGATTCGGGCGGTGAGGCCGATCCAACAGATGTGTGCTGTGGCTCCTCTCACGAGTTCCATTTGTTCACCTCCGCGTAACGTTTTCTGAACTGTGGTGAGTCGGTGTCTATGATGGCTGTTTCGTCGAATCCTGCTGGTGGATCCCAGTCGTCTCGGATGCTTGCGACGAACCAGGCGGCCGGGCGTTTGATGCGGCGGGTTCTGATTGCATACTCGGTGTAGTTGAGGTGTCGGTCGATGTAATCTTGGTCGTGCTTGGCGAGGATGTCGTTTGCGACGCGCGGGACTACTCCGAGCCGTAGGATGCGTTCGAGGAGGTGGTTTCGCTCTGGGGCGGCGGTGTCAGATTCTGCGCGAGATGCATGCATTACATCAGGCATTGCATTAGCATTTGAAACATCTTCGCGTTGTGTTTGATTTTCTATGTTGATGTTAATGTTACATGCATGTCGCGCAAAATCTTGGCATGGCTTCGGGTAGTACACGATTCCGGTTGGTGTTGGTTGGCGACAGACGGTTCCGCGGGCTATTGCGGCGTTGAGACCTGCGGCGACTGAGTTTCGGCTGAGTCCTGTGACCTGCTGGAGATCGGCGGTGGTAAGGCCGCGGGCGTCCTGGCCGACTGTGGCCACCGAGGCCAGGAGTGCAATGGTGCATTTGAGTTCTGCCAGTGATGTGATTTCTGGCAGCAGGTCTATTAGCTGTGTTGGCAGGCAGTGGCCTGTTTGTTCGCTGAATCCTTTGAAGTTTGCCATTGTTTTTGCCTCCGGTTTTGTTGTATTATTGGGGAGCGGGTTGGGCCGCCCGCTCCCCTTGCTGCCCCTGGGCAGGTTGCAGCCTCGGAAGGGGGGTAGCATGTGCGATCATCTCAGTGAGTTTCTTGAAGCGAAGCGAGCCGAGGGCTTGTCGGCGTCTACGGTGGCCTGGTATGAGTTCCAGGTCGGCCGGTTCTGCCAGTGGCTTGGCGATCGTGGAATGTCCCTGCGTGTGGCCCGGTCGTACCTGGCAGAGATGGCCGACGATGGGCTTTCGTCGTCCATGCGCCGGGGCGCCGCGATTGCGATTAAGGCTTTTTCCCGGTGGCTTGCCGAGGAAGGGCTTGGTGAGGATTTCGCCGGTCGGCTTAAACTGCCGAAGAAGGGTAAGCCTCTGCCTCGTGAAGCCAGGTTGTCGGACGTTGCGTCTGTATTCGCTATTGCGTCTCCCCGTGACCGTGCCCTGCTGCTGTTCATGCTTGATACCGGCGCCCGGAGGGCAGAGGTGGCAGGGCTTCGATGGGTTGATGTTGACCTGGACGGTCTGCACGTCCGGCTGACTGGCAAGGGATCGAAAGAGCGGTTGGTTGCGATGACGAGCCGGACTGCCGAGCTGTTGCGTGCGATCCGACCGGATTCGGTGTCCGCCGACGATCATGTTTTCGTTGGGCAGCGTGGGCCGCTAACGGTGAGCGGGATTTCGTCTGTGTTGCGTCGGCTGAAGGCGAAGGCTGGTGTGGTCGGACCGCTGAACCCGCATTCTCTACGGCACGCCTTTGGTTCGAATTTCGTGGCCAACGGCGGTGATTTGGAGTCGCTCCGCCAGATTCTTGGTCACGAGGATATTTCGACCACCCGGATTTACCTCGATCTCGCCCGTGAAACCGTGGAGGAAAAACATCGGCGGTATTCGCCGGTGAACGGTCTCGAACTGGATAACTGATCGCTGGTCAGTTCGCCAGTCCCGCTATTTTTGGCGATGCGTTGGGTCGTGCGGTATAATTTGCGTGCGGGTGCGTGGCTGACTCTGGATCAGTAAGTCGGGGTTCGAGTCCCTGTCCCCCAGCTTGAGCGCCCTCACTTCAGAGGGCGCTTTCTTTCATTGGCTCTCTTTATCGCCCTGACAGGAGGGAGGTTTTGATTTTCGTGACCGACGCAAGGAAATGGGATTCCGCTGTGGCCAGACACCCATCTGGCCACTTGCTCCAATCTTTTCCCTGGGGAGAACTCAAAGCCATGTTCGGTTGGCCACGGCCTGCGCGGATTGCATGGGGAGATTCCCTGGATGGGGGGGCACAGATCCTTTTCCGAAAGCTCCCGCTCGGCCTCACTGTCGGGTATGTGCCGAAAGGCCCGTGGTGGGACTGGGGGGAAACCGTTAGAGATAGGCTCATCGACGTGAAGAGGGCTGCCAGAAACCGACACGCTGTCGCCGTGATTTTCGAGCCGAACGCGCAGGACGATCGTTCCCTTGCCGCGATGCTTCGCAGGTTTGGACTGCGCCCCACCAGGCCGATACAGCCGAGGAGCACCATCAAGGTCCCCCTCGACGTCCCCGAGGATGAGTTGCTGGCGCGGATGCATCGAAAAACCCGGTATAACATCCGGCTCTCGGCTCGAAAAGGAATCGTTGTGAAGGAAGGATCGGCATCTGATGTTCCACAGTTTTATGAACTGATGAAAGAGACGTCCGCCCGAGATGGCTTTCCCATACACTCACTCGATTACTATACCCACGTTTACCGGCTGCTGATCGAGCCGGGATATGGCAGGCTCCTGCTCGCCTACTATGGCGAAGAGCTGGTGGCAGGGATAGTGGTGACGGCGTTCGGCAGGGAGAGCATTTACCTCTACGGGGCGTCCGGCAACTCGCACAGGGATAAAATGCCGAACCACGCTTTGCAGTGGGCGGCGATGAAATGGGCGAAGGCGCAAGGATGCGTCTCCTACGATCTGTGGGGCGTGCCCGACGAGGTTGGGATCGAGCCCGAAAAGTATTCCAGAATGGGCGACTACGGACGTGGCGGGCTTTGGGGCGTCTACAGATTCAAGTTGGGATTCGGTGGGATCGTCCAGAGGAGCATCGGTGCGTGGATCATGGACGTGATGCCCGCGGGAAGTCTGCTGTACGAGGCGTACCTCCGTTGGAGGAGAGCGATATGAGCTTTCACGTCTCTCATGTCGACGATCCGGACGCGTGGAATTCCGCCATCGAGCGGCTTCCGTTGGCGCACATCCTGCAATCGTACCAGTGGGGCACCCTCAAGCGTATGACCGGATGGCTGCATCAGAACTGGCTCTTCAAGTCGGGAGGCGATCCCGTTGCAGCAGCGATGGTACTGACCAGATCAGTGGCGAGAATTTTGTCGGTTCAGTACGTACCGAAAGGACCGTTGCTCGATTTCTCCGATCTCGATTTGCTGGACGAAGTGCTCGGTTTCTTGGAGGACAATGCTTCCAAGAAGAGGGCCATTTTCGTGAAAATCGACCCGGATGTCGATGCTGATTCCGAGACGGGACGGGAGGTCGTTTCAATCCTTCGGAAGCGCGGATGGCTCTTCTCCAACGATCAGATACAGTTCCCGAACACCCTCGTGCTCGACCTCAGGCCGAGTGAGGAAGAGCTTCTGAAGAACATGAAGCAGAAAACACGCTACAATGTCAGGCTCGCTGCCCGGAGAGGAGTCGAGGTTCGCTCTGGTGGCGTCGAAGACCTGAGGACGTTCTACCGGCTCTATTCTGAGACCTCGGAAAGAGATGGGTTCGTCATCCGGCCTTACGGATACTACGAGCGGGTCTGGAAGGAGCTGATGTCGTCCGACATGGCTCATTTGTTGCTGGCCGAGGTGGATGGCGAGCCGGTGGCCGGGTTGATTTTGTTCAAATTTGCCGGAAAAGCGTGGTATTTCTACGGTGCATCCTCTTCCAGGCACAGGAATCTGATGCCGAACTACCTCCTCCAGTGGGAAGCGATAAAGTGGGCTAAGTCCCAGGGCTGCACAGAGTACGATTTTTGGGGCGCCCCCACGGAGCTTTCGGAGAAAGACCCGATGTGGGGCGTTTACAGGTTCAAGATTGGGTTTGGAGCGAAATTCGTGAGGCACATCGGAGCGTGGGATTTCCCTACGGAGCGGAAGACCTACTGGATGTACACCAGAGTCATGCCTAAAATCCTCGATTTGATGCGATGGAGTGCGCGTCGTTTCAGGCGTTGAGGTGTTGTAGTTTCTTTGGAAGACAGAAACCTCAGTGCTCTGGAGGAATTTTCACATGACCGGATTCGATAAGCGTCGAGTAGTTGTGACCGGATTAGGCTCCGTAAGCCCCCTTGGGAACAACGCCAGGGACACCTGGCAGGGGATGGTGGAAGGGCGCTCCGGCATCGCACGGATAACCCTCTTCGATCCATCCGATTTCAAGACCCAGATAGCGGCCGAGGTCAAGGGTTTCAACCCTCGAGATTACATGGACGGAAAGCTCGCCAGGAGGGTGGATCGGTTCACCCAGTTTGCCATTGCTGCGTCTCGGGAGGCTGTGGAGGACGCAAGCCTGGACCTGGAGCACGAGGACATTTACCGCGTCGGCGTGCTGATGGGAACAGGGGTCGGCGGGATCGGCACTTTGCTCAAGCAACAGGGCGTTTTGGACAAGCGGGGGCCAAGGAAAGTGAGTCCTTTTTTGATCACGGCCATGACCCCGGACGCGGCGTCCGGGCAGGTGGCGATAGACCTGGGCGTGCGAGGGCCTAATTATGCCGTGGTCTCGGCGTGCGCCACCGGCAGCGGGACGATCGGTGAGGCTTTCGAGATAATCAGGCGTGACGATGCCGACGTTATGATCACCGGAGGAACCGAGGCGGCTATCCTTCCCATAACCATCGCCGGATTCAATGTAGTGGGCGGGATCTCCACCAGAAACGACGAGCCGGAAAGGGCTTCCCGCCCGTTCGATCTGAACAGGGATGGCTTCATTCTGGGTGAGGGGGCCGCGGTGCTGGTACTGGAGGAACTCGAGCATGCTCTTGCCAGGGGCGCCAGGATATACGCCGAAGTGATCGGCTATGGCGTTTCTGCGGATGCCTACCACATGATCGCTCCTGAGCCAGAGGGAGCGGGCGCAATCGCTGCAATGAAAATGGCGCTCCGCAAGGCGGGCATCGAGCCGGAGGACGTGGATTACATAAACGCCCACGGCACGTCTACTCCGCTCAACGATAAAACGGAGACGGCTGCCATCAAGAAAGTGTTCGGCGAGCACGCTTACAAGCTCATGGTTAGCTCCACCAAGTCGGTGACCGGCCACATGCTCGGCGCCGCTGGAGCGATCGAAGGTCTTGCGTGCGTGATGGCGCTGTACGAAGGCGTCGTTCCGCCTACGATGAATTACGAAACCCCGGACCCGGAATGTGACCTGGACTACGTGCCGAACGAAGCCCGCAAAGCGCCGATCAAAATAGCGTTGTCCAATTCCTTTGGCCTTGGCGGGCACGATTCGACCGTCGTGTTCCGGAAGTGGGAGTGATTGGTATAGATTTTCCGCTCGGCATTTGGATTTCCGAACCACATGTTGTAAAAATTGAGTGTCGAGCCTGGGTTTGGCTCGATTTCGTGCTGAGAAGCACTGAAAGAGGAGGTTCAATTTGGCTCGTTATGCTCGCATAGTTGGGTGGGGGAAATACCTTCCTTCCAAGATCCTCACCAATTTCGATCTTGAGAGGATGGTGGATACTTCCGATGAGTGGATAAGGACCCGGACAGGGATACGTGAGAGGCATTTGATCGAAAGCCCCGACATCGCTTCGTCCGATCTCGGAGTGGAGGCGGCAAAGAGGGCGCTGCAGGTAGCCGACATGAGTGCAGGCGATATCGACATAATCATCACGGCTACCTCCACGCCGGATCACCTGTTCCCGGCCACTGCATGCATCATCCAGGACAAGCTCGGAGCCACCAACGCCGGGGCGTT
>JALWAP010000249.1 GCA_027016315.1 Anaerolineae bacterium
CGGATGATGCGAGGTATGCCGTCGATGGCATCTACACATTTGCCGATGGGGAAAAACGGTATGCCAGGTTGTTCTTCAGCAACAAGACCGGCAGGCTCGAGCAGGTCTTCGGGTACGCCGATAGCTCTTTCGTCGGCTCACCTGCCGAAATCACTCCCGCGATAGGGGACAGGTTCACGGTGTTGCAGAAATGGTTCGACCTGGACAGCAAAGGCCGGATGGTGAAACTTGTGATGCAGCCGGGCAAGACCATCACGTTCGGACGGTCGCCACTTGAGTGGAAGGAGATGAACCCACCATCCGGCACATATGTCCTCGGTTTCATCGTGGAAGACCTGGACGGCAACCGACAGGCGGCGTATGTCCCCGTCAGGGTGAAGCGGTAGGAACCAGGCGACATTACTTCTTCCCTTGCCTCGAATCCCGGCCTGTGGATACACCAGGGCCGGGATTTTGCTTTTCCGGCAAGCAGGTGTTACTATGTGGGCGTTATTCTGCTGTGACATAACGCGTGCTGGAGATGCAAGATGAGACGTACTCGCTACATCCTGCTGGCCGCTCTGGCTGTGCTGGCACTCCTGGCTGGGTGCTCCCATGCCGATCCTGCAGTGAAGAGGGACGGACTTTCGGGTAAACTTCTGATCTTCCACGCTGGAAGCCTCTCAGTGCCGTTCAAGGAAATGGCCGCTGAATTCGCCGCGGAGCATCCCTCGGTGAAAGTGGAGCGGATCGCGGGCGGTAGTCTTGCTATGATCAGGCAGGTGACGGAGCTTGGGAAGAGGGTGGACATCGTGGCTTCTGCCGATTATTCGGCCATACCGAAGATGATGTATCCCAGGTATGCGGACTGGACGATTCGATTCGCGACCAACAGGATGGTTATCGCATTCACCGAATCCAGCAAGTTTGCGAATGAGATCAATGGGGACAACTGGTACGAGATATTGCAACGGCCCGGCGTGCGTTTTGGGCACGCGGATCCGAACATGGATCCATGCGGATACAGGACTTTGATGGTCTGGAAGCTGGCGGAGAAATACTACGGCGTCCCGGGTTTGTACGAAAGCCTGAACAAAGCGTGTCCTGCTGCAAACGTCAGACCGAAATCGGTGGAACTGCTTGCGTTGCTCGAATCGGGCGAGCTGGACTACGCTTTCGAGTACCAGTCGGTGGCGGTGCAGCATGGGCTGAAGTACATCAACCTGCCAAAGGAGATCGACCTGTCCGACCCGCATCTCGACGATCGGTATTCCTCGGCGGTCGTGGAGGTAGCAGGCAAGGCTCCCGGGGAGAAAATCCGCTTGAGAGGTTCGGCCATAACCTACGGGCTTACCATTCCCAAAGTCGCCATGAACCGGGAGGCCGCCGTCGAATTCGTGAAGTTCTGCCTGGGTGAGAAGGGTAGAGCCATACTCGAGAAAAACGGCCAGGAACCGCTGGTCCCGCCCCTTGTGGACAAACCCGAGAAGCTTCCAAAAGAGCTCGAGCCTCTGGTATCGCCTTCGAAGTGAGTTGCCGACAACCATAGTCCGGAACGGGGGCGCTGCCCCTCCTGCGCCCCCCTCTCTGGTCATGTTTCCCTTTGTTAATCGGCGTACTCACCGTTGCCTACTTGAGACGTTTTTTTCTCCTTGTGCTATAACTTCGCAATAGTATCTTGACAAATGTGGATCCTAATGATACAATGATACAGAGATACAATGATACTTTCCGGTA
Organism: Anaerolineae bacterium; assembly: GCA_027016315.1. Lineage (GTDB taxonomy): Bacteria > Chloroflexota > Anaerolineae > S016-19 > S016-19 > S016-19. Next base: position 1,717 of record JALWAP010000249.1, read on the forward strand.
AAAAGGAGAGGGAAAGGTGACCAATTATTTTTCGGAAGGCGAAGGCTCCAGCATCAAGCCGATAGAGATCAAGATCGATTTCAGGTCTCGGGAGCCGATAACCGAGCAAATCAGAAACCAAATCCGGTTTCTGATAGCCACGGGGCGCTTGCGTC
>JALWAP010000250.1 GCA_027016315.1 Anaerolineae bacterium
AACGTTCCTTCCACCAAAAGCGAGGACGCTCCAGAGCGGAGCCACTCCTGGTGTGACCTTTCCCCCAGGATGGCGCTGACAGCGTCTATGATTATAGATTTGCCCGCGCCGGTCTCCCCGGTGAGGATGTTGAGGCCCGGAGCAAATTCGATGCAAAGCCGATCGATGATGGCAAAATTTTGGATGCAGAGTTCGGCAAGCATATCGGCCCTTAGTTTTTCACCTCTTTCTTCCCGCTCTTGGTGTAGAGCCAGTAGGCCAGCCCCAAAATCGAAACCGCGGATCCCACCATCGCCGCCGTCTGCCACGGCGCACCGCCCTCCTCAGATGTAGGCGGCATCGGCATCATGGCCCGCGCTATGAGCTCTTCCTTGATGCGCTCCTTGACCTCCCGATCCATCTCCAGCGGGTGGAATATCTCCGAAAGCAGGCTCTCCAACAGCGCAAAATCCCCGTCGGATACCTCTTCCCCGGAGCTCCCCCATAGCCTGGAAGCCTGTCCCACAGCCCAGTTGAGTTGGTTCAATACGGCTTTCATTTGATGAACCCCCGTTCCCTAAACGCCTTCCTGAGGCTTTTCAACGTCCTGTAGTAGATCGATTTGACGGCCGATTCGCTTTTCCCGAGAATCCTGCCTATTTCCGCGTGGGTTGCGCCCTCCGCGAACTTCAGGATCAGGACTTCCTGCCATTCCGATGGCAATTTTCTGACGAGCTGCCGCAGTTCCTCGCGCATCTCGCTGAGGAGGACGATTTCGTCCACGGAGTGGCTTTCCGTGTGCGTCCTGCGAACCGAATCGAGCGGAATCGTCTTACGGCGCTCGTTGTCCCTGAACCAATTCGCCACGGCGTTGTGAGCGATCCTGTACAGCCATGCTTCGAACGGCGCTCCACGGAATTCGTACCTCGGGAGCGCCTCCAGCGCGCGCTGAAACGTCATGGAGGTCAGCTCTTCCGCTGCCTCCCGGTCGTGCACCCGGTAGTAGAGGTACGTGTAGATTTTGTCCACGTACTTCTCGTACAGGGAAGCGAAAGCATGTGGGTCGCGTTTGGCCCTTTCGACCAGGGTACGATCCTCAGGCCCCATTTCGCCTCCCGCAAGACAAAACACCCGTGTTAGAGACGTGTCGCGCCATTGTCCGATTCCCTCAAAACTAAATAAGCGGCATGAAGTTCAAGCCCTGACAATGATAACACTTTCGGGCGTTTTATAGAAGCTGATCGATGCCGGGGACAGGTGTGTGTTTCCAACATGCATGGCAGAGAAGAAATCTGCTGAAAATTCGGTTGCCGAAATTTGCGTACTAAAAAGGCGTGGTGTATCATTGCGCTTGGTTAGCACTCTTGTGACGAGAGTGCTAAATTGACAGGCCAACAAACATCCTAAAATAGATGGAGGGTATCGTTATGGCAAAGCAATTGGTCTTTTCCGATGAAGCTCGCAAGAACCTGAAAATCGGCGTCGACATCCTGGCGAACGCAGTCAAGACAACGCTCGGCCCGAAAGGCCGGAACGTCGCTTTGGACAAGAAATGGGGTGCACCCACGATCACCCACGACGGCGTGACCGTGGCAAAGGAAATCGAGCTGGAAGAGCCCTATCAGAACATGGGGGCACAGCTCCTCAAGGAAGCAGCAACCAAGACCAACGACATCGCAGGCGACGGAACCACCACCGCCACCGTGCTGGCGCAGATGGTGGTCGACGAAGGTCTCAAGAACGTGACCGCCGGTTCCAACCCGATGCTGCTCAAGCGTGGGCTCGAAAAGGGCGTCCAGGCACTCGCCAAGGCCGTCAAGGATCAGGCGATCGAGATCACTTCTAAAGAGGAAATCGCGCAGGTCGCTTCTATTTCCGCTCAGGACAAGCA
>JALWAP010000251.1 GCA_027016315.1 Anaerolineae bacterium
CAAATCTCGAGGAGGGGTGTGAAATGGCTTACATGTTCGGCTCCGACGAATGGGCTAAGGCGTTCATGGAGGAGATCAACAAGAACGAGGCCTATGCCAAAGCGGCAGCGGACTGGGAGGGCGATTTCTACTTCGTCGTCCAGCCCAAGAAGATGTTCGACAAGCAGATCGTCCTTTACGTCGATCTCTGGCACGGGAAGTGCAGAGACGCTAAAGTCGTGGAAGACGAGTCACAGTATTCTCCGGAATACAAGCTCATTGCCAGCGACGACAACTGGAAAGCGATCATCGATCGGAAGCTCGACCCGATACGAGGGATGATGATCCGGAAACTCAAGCTGGAAGGCAACATGGGCAAGATCATGCGCTACGTCAAAGCCGCCCAGGAGCTGGTGAACAGCGCCACCAGGGTTCCCACCGAGTTTCCTCCGGAGAAGTAAATTCCCGTCACGACTCGTTTAGGCACGTGGGGCACGTCATAGCCGACCCGTACCGGGCGTGCAACGCGTGTCTTCTCTCCTCGTTCTGTTTGTGCAGCGTCAGGTGGAGGTGCTCCTATGTGGTTCTTTCGAAGCCCGGAGATAGTGTTTGGTGAAGATGCCCTCGATTACCTGCTGGAGCTGGAAGGCCGCAAGGCTTTGATAGTCACCGATGAGAACATCGTGAAACTCGGTTTGGCGGAACTCGTCGTGGAAAAGCTCAGGGATGCTGGGATGGAGGTGGCGGTTTTCGACGAAGTCGAGCCTAACCCTTCGCTGGAGACTGCCAAGAAAGGGGCAAACGTTGCCCTGGCATTCGAACCGGACTGGATAGTCGGCCTCGGAGGGGGATCGTGCATGGATACCGCCAAGTCAGTGTGGATTCAGTACGAGCGGCCAGACCTGGAGCCGGATCAGGTTTCGCCCGCCGGTACGCTCGGGCTTGGAAAGAAAGCGAAGATGATCGCCATCCCGACTACCAGCGGTACCGGAGCAGAGACTACCTGGCCTATTGTTTTGACCGATACCTCCGTTCACCGGAAGATCTCCGTAGGCCATCCTGAAAACATACCCAACGTTGCGGTAGTCGACCCCGCCCTGGTGTTGAATCTCCCGCCGCAGATCACCGCCGACACGGGAATGGACGCTCTGACCCATGCAATCGAAGGGTACACGGCTCTGTGGCACAACGACTTCAGCGACGGGATGTGCCTGCAGGCTATACGGCTCGTGTTCAGGTACCTGCCTCGGGCGTACGAAGGTGGGGCGAAAGACCCTGAAGCACGGGAGCACATGCACAATGCCGCCACCATCGCGGGGCTCGGGTTTGGGAACTCCATGGCCGCGACCGCACACGCGCTGGGGCACTCACTGGGTGCGCTTTTCCCGATCCCGCACGGCAGGGCTGTGGGGCTGTTTCTGCCATACACCATCGAATTTGCCGTGAACGGCTCTGCGGAGACCAGATATGGCGACATCGTCAGGTTCCTTGGATTCGACGTGAACGATGAGCAAGAGGCGGCGGAGGTGCTCGTGCAGGAGATCAGGAACCTGGCAAGGCGAATAGGCCAGCCACTTACGCTGGAGGAGGCGGGCATAGGCAGGGACAAGCTCGAACGGAAGATGGAGAAACTCGTGGACAATGCCCAGAACGATGGAGCGATGGTGGTCGGCACGCGGTTCCCTTCAGACGAGGAGACCGAAAAACTCTACTGGTACGCCTATGAGGGGAAGAAGATAGATTTTTGAACGCACGGCAGGGTACGGCAGTATCCCGCCGTTGAGCGTGGCTACATGGCCTGTCGTCGGAAAGAGATGTTGCATGGAGATCGGAGCATCTTGCAGCGAACCCATCTGCGTTTTGATGTCGTCTGCTGGAAGCTTTCGTGACTCTCGTAGTGCTCGATCGGTTTTTCGTTGTCGAGGTCAATGGCTGAGGAGCCCGGAAGGAGGGACCCGTGCTGGAGGTGGTTGATGTCAGAAAGACTTACAAGAAGCCGCCGGTCGAGGCGATTGCCGTCCTGGCTTTGCTGATCACCCTCGTGGGGATGTACGGGTTGGGTTTTGCGGTAGCCGGGTTGGCCATTTTGGTCAAGCGGACTGGACAACTGGTCTTCCTGCTCCAAATCCTCTTGCTCTTCCTTACAGGGACTTTTCTGCCGTTGGATGTCATGCCTGCGCCGGTTGCATTCCTTGGTAAGACCATCCCGCTAACGTGGGGAATCGATGTGTCTCGCGCCTCGGTGGCCGGAACCGGCGGGATTGCGACCAGGTGGATGTGGTTGTTGCTGACGAGCACGGCTTCTCTGGCGTTTGGCTTGCTTGTGTTTACCTGGTTTTGCAGGAAAGCGCGGGAGGATGGAGCCTTGGGCAGGTATTGAGCCTCTCGATAGCGGGCAGAACCGGTGGAGTGACCTGACCATGAGCGAGGCTAGTGGGCTGTCAAGCCTATTTCAGTTGGTGGCGGATAGGAAAGGCGATGTTTCGCCCTTTTCAAGGCAGATGACTTCACTATCTGTCACACACTTTTAGTCATTCTGAGGAGCGTCAGCGACGAAGAATCTTGAGCGCTCTTTTGCCGAACGCCCTTGGCTTATACAGAGTGTTGCAAGATTCTTCGCCTCGGCATTGAGCTCAGCAGCGCTGAGCTCTACTGCCTCGGCTCAGAATGACGCATAGTGTCCCTGTGCACGAGAGACATTGCTCACGATCTCTCGCTTGACAGCCCACTAGGCCACCCTTTACGAGTTTCTGGCTACGAACTGCCTTTAGCCGTGTTCCTGCCCACCAGCCACAGGCTGACGAGAATCCATATTGCGCTTCCTGCGTACGCCAACGGCTTCGCGCTTCCGACCTCCACCCGGGCAATCCAGCCGCTCAGGGTAGCGGCGGCCTCCAGAACGACCAGCAGTACGATACCGATGGCCAAAGCTCTGCGCTGTCGCTGGTCGAAATTCCATGGCAGCCACTGGTTCGACGGGTGATCCTGCTGCCTCAGACGGGTGTAGGCGAAAGCCGCGGCGACCAGAACGGGGATCAGCAGGGATATGACGCCGATCCTACCAAGCGTACGCTTGCTTACGCCGGAAGCCTCGGCGATGCCTATGGCCGGTATGCCCACCACACCCTCGAGGGCGATGCACCTTATGCACTCTTCTAGCAAAATCCTGTGGATGCTTTTCATTTTCCCTTTCTCCAAAGAATCCAAGCCCTTGCGGCCTTTCCCGTGTTCTTCTTGCCGAACGCAATCGCTCATGGAACTCTGTGCAGGAAACTCACAGGGAACTTCCCTGGCATGTAGTCCAGATCACGCATGATCAGCGAAACCTCTCCGCTCTTCGGATCGATTCCGAACAGGTCTTTCTTCATGTGGCCACGGTAACGTACAGCGAGAAGAACTGATCCGTCGGGTGCCCATTTCGTAGTGGGGACGTCCGAGAGATAGGCGTTGACCTTCGTACCTGATTTTGTGGAGGAGATTTCCAGGTGGTCGTCTGGTTTTTTCACCAAGAGATTCCCTGTGTTCTTAACCACGTATTCCCCGGTGGGCGAAATGTCCCCCTCGCACCAAACCTCCGGGCTCTCCACGGATTTGCGCTCCGCCACCCGATACACGTAGCATTTCCCGTCGTGCCCTCTGTAGGGGAGGTACTTTCCATGAAACTCCAGCGCATTTTCGATGATTATAGGCTTCGGCAGCCGCCAAAAGCTGGAAGATGTGCTGTTTACCGTCCAAAAACTTGCGGAAGGCTTGCCTGGAGCGCCGGCCGAAAGCACGTAACTCGATCTCAAGAGCTCGCCTGTTTCGATCGGCGTGATGCGCTCGCCGGAAGCGATGTTTACGACTGTGGGAGAAGCATTTCCCGCAATGCTGACGAACGCTGTGAGCACGTGGCGTTTGCTGATCCAGGCGAAGACGTACTCGAAAAGTTTTTCGTTGGGTGACAGGCGTCGGGCTTTTGTTTTACCGTCGGCGCTGACGGACCACAAAGCACCTCCGGTTGGACCGGCCCCCACACCGAACGCCTGGATGTCGCTGAATATGATCCAGCGGTCGTCGGGCGACCATTTCGGCCAAGCGGCGTTGTACGGCGGGGACGCCAGAAGCCGAACCTCTCCGCTCTTCAGGTCGTAGAGGTAGAGGTTCGCCTTGCCTTCGTGGGCGGAAATGAACGCGAACGCCGTGCCAGCGTGGTTCCACACCGGAGTGTTCTCCACCATCGCTGCTCTGTCGGCATCGTCCGGCAGTGTCTTCCACGATACGCCGGGTTTTAGCAAGTGCGGCAGGATGACCTTCTTTTGCAGCGTCTTCAGGTCCATGATCTCCAGAGATGCTGACGCGTCGTCTTCGCGCCAGTCGACGTATCGCACATAGGCCATTATCTTCTTGTCCGGAGATACAGACCACAGGTAGCCGCTGAAACTCTTGTCTGCAGGCGGCGGAAGCAGCTGCTTCACCGGGCCGCTTTTCGTCGAAACCAGCCAGACGCTGCCATCCCCTTTTCCCACCACTATGCGCCAGTCGCTCAGCTTCGTCTTTGGAGGCAGCACGTGGACTTCGGACACGAGCATACCGTTGGAACCGCGTCGCCCTTTAGCCGTCACGGTGTTCCCAATCGACACGTTTCGCAGAGGGATTTCGTTCCCGTTTGGGCCGAAGATGTCGGCGCCCTCCACCAGCGCAAGGGGAAGGACGACGCCTTTGTCCGTCTTCAGAAGTATCACCCGTGCGCTTAGTTCCACATCTACGACCTTCCCGCTCGTCGTGACACTTTCCGTCGGCGTTTCGGTCGGGAGTGGCCTCGTCGCCGTAGCCGTGGCAACCGTGGGGCTCGGAATTGAGGTCGGTATGGCGTGTGGGGTTGCGGTCGGTGTTGCCGCCTTCGTTTGAGTCGGGCTTGCGGTAGGCTTGCTTGCCGTGCATCCTCCAACGACCAGCAGAGCCGCGATGATGGCGATCGCCACGAGTATTCGTTTCATTTTGCCCTCCTTTTGCTGCCTCATCCACACTCTTTGCCGAAAACCGATCCGAAATTGTACTTGTTGGCCCACATGTACACTGGCCAGTAGGTCATGTCGAACACCACGCCGAGAACCGGGTACATCTCAGGCTCCACGAATTCACCCTTTGCGATGCGCTGTCCCCTGCACATATTCCAATGTCGCTTTTCCTGGACGTGGAACCACACGCCCACGCTGAGGTACAGTACGACGAGCAGAAGCAACACCAAAGCAACCTTCTTTCTCACTTTTCACCTCCAGGTCTTTGCAGAGTTCATCCGCTGCCCGCGGGTTTCGTATCGTGAGCACGCCAGTAAATCGGATTTTCGCCGACCGGATACACGTCCATGATGTTCCAGTGCCTCGTCGGGTATCCCGCTGCTTTACCCCAATAGCCGCCGGGGACGAAAATGTCGAAAATGTACTCCGTGGCCTTCCCGTTGCGATCCACGATGCGGACTTTCAGCCTCGCTCCTCCTGCATCTCTGGGCGACGAGATGACGCGTGGCTCGCAGCATGTCGCCCACCACTCTATGTCCTCCAGCTCGTAGCGTGAAATACCTTTTTGCGCCAGATCATTGGTTACGGAAATCCGGCGCTTTTCCAGGGCGCCTTGCCTGTCGGAATTGGTCAACGATGGCACTTTCCACAGGGAAAGGGCTTTCTCCACGTCCCCTTTGGAGACATACCGGAGATACGCTTTTGCCTTGGCCTGTGGCGTTTCGCCTTTGACGTGCTCGGTCAAGCTTGCGCGTAGCGACGGGGCGACTGCAAGCGCCCCGATCGCCAGAAGGCAGACGACTGCCAGACCAATTGTCGCTTTCAGAACTGTTTTCATCGTTTTCATTTCCCCTTTCCCGACCAGAACGTGTGGGAAGGCGTCACTCGCAGATCCCAGTTGCCGTCCACCGAGAACTCTGCGCCGCCGAATTCGACTTTGTACACGCTTCGGACAGGGCCAAGTGGGTCATTTCCCATCGGTATCCGCAGGGCGATCCCCTGATTTGCGTCCTGGCACTGTGGAGGACATCCCTCCATCGATTCCGTAGCCCAGTACGATTTCGTGGCCCAGTACGGACTTAGTTCCAGCTTCTCGCCGTCCGCTTCGACTCCGGAAACCAGCAGCGACGTGAGCGTCCTGCCGTGTGGTTTCGTTGGGATCGAATCCGAGAAGAGCCATATCATCGGTCCCTCGTTCATCTCCAGCTTGGCTTTCGTAAAGTGCAACGTGTACCCAGCGATCTCCAGCGGTATATCGACGTTCCATTGGCGATAGATGTGCTTGTCCAGATCGGATTCCACATCCTCCTTGTCCGGAATGCGGATTTCCAGGGATGCCGAATCGCGGGCGAAAAGCCTCACTTTCGAGAGATGCAGCACGAAGCTGCTTGCTTTCGGCTTCGTGGGTTCGAAATCGAGACGCCACGG
>JALWAP010000252.1 GCA_027016315.1 Anaerolineae bacterium
CCCCCGTGGGTCACGACCGCCAGCTCCGGCGAGAACCCTTCCACATGCTCCTTTTCTTTCTCGAGAAAGCTCATGGGGATGAAGAGCGGGAAATACGCGTTCACGTGCCCCGTGGCTTTGAAGCGCCTATCGAGCTGCTCCCTGATGTTCTCCCAGAGTGCATATCCATACGGACGGATCACCATGCAACCTTTCACCGGTGAATAATCCGCCAGCTCCGCCTTCAAGACGACGTCCGTGTACCACCTGGCATAGTCTTTGCTTCTGGGTGTAACGCCTTGTTCTGCCATTATTCCTCACTCCTTGACGAATTGAATGATTTCTTACACGTAGATTGGGAGATCATCGTCCTGCCAGCGCCTGCACGATCGCTTCCACGGCCTCGTCCGGCGTGGAAACCAGTATCGGCAGCGACAGGACGCTGCTCCCGATTTCGGTATACTGCCCTATGCTTGCCACCAGATTCTTCCAGTGATCGCCCATCAAAACCAGCGGCTTCGGCTTTTTCCCCAGCATGGCGTCTATTTGAGCCATGTTCCACGCCATTGTGACCTCGGCGAGGGTTCCGATGCCTCCCCAGACGGCAATGAATCCAACCCCCTCGGTAAGCATGGTTCGGATACGGCAATGTAGATCCTCAGCCCTTTTTTCCTCGTGGAACCATGTGGTGGAAGGGAAATCGGAAAACAAATCGGTGGTGTAGGCGATCACGTGCCCGCCAGCCTCGTACGCGCCTTTGCTTACGGCATCCATGATCCCGGAATACCCGCCGCTTCCCACCACGAACCCCTTTTCGGCCAGCAACCGCCCAAGTTTCTCCGCATCGGAAAGATGTTTGTCGTCGGAAGTCCTCGAACTCCCGAACACCACGATGATTTCTCCCATGAGAACTCCTCAAACTTCGAAATTCGACTTCAGGCGTTGGTGTTATACCATAGCGCGGAAGAGTATGTCAACGGGATGGAGCAACTCACAGGCATATTCACTACAAAGATGAAAGTAGAAGTCTGAAAAGACCACTTCAATGCATAGATAGAGTCAACCGCTTTGTTTCTTCCACATCCCCTGCAGGTAGGAGTACATCACGAAAGTGTAATATGCCATCAACAGGCTGAGCCAGAGTCCGTGCCAGCCATCTTTCCACCCCTCCAGCGAGAAATATCTCCGGCGGAATTCCCGCAAAGGCTGGAGGACGAAATTGTGCGGCTTCGGCCGGATTCCCTGCTTGAACATGATCCCCGCTTCGTAGGCCATGTACTTTCGCTGCTTGGCTCGAAATTCATCCCACGAATCGTAATTGAAATGCTCCAATGGCGTTCGCAGGTATCCGGCTTCCCCATCGAGGAGCACAACCTCGTGGACTTCACGGGTCGGATCGTACCTGGCTTTGGATTTCAGCATCAGCCGGAGCTGGTAATCCGGATACCAGCCGGTATGCATGATCACCTTCCCGACGATGTGATTGTGGCGCGGCACCCACCACCCGGCTTTCTCCGGATCGGTCACCGCTTCTCGGATCTCCTCGGCGAGCGGCTGAGGTATCCGCTCGTCGGCATCGAGGAAGAAGACCCACGGCGTCTCGGCGGCGTCCAGCGCAGCGTTGCGCTGGGCCGCGTAGTTGTCGAACGGCCTCTGGAGGACGCGTGCGCCCTCCTTGCGGGCTATCTCGACCGTCTCGTCCTCGCTGAACGAGTCGAAAACGATGATTTCGTCGGCCCAGCGGGAAGTGGCGATGGCCTCTGCGATGTTGTCCGCCTCGTTGTGCGTCAGGATGATTACGGTGATTTCGTTCCCCATCTCAGATCGCCGCCAGTTTCTCCACTTCCTTGTAGGCCTCCAGGCGTTCCTGCAACTCCTCCGGCGTCATTTTCCCCTGCTTTGCCATGGCCCTGGCGCGCCTCGCCTGATACCCCATCCCCATCAAAACGATGGCGCGCACAAGCTTGTTGTAGGCTTTACCGTGGTACTTCTCGAAATACCGGAGCCTGCTTCGCCAGAGGGCGACGTACATCCTCCCGAGGAACTGCCCGGTGCTCTTGCCTCCGTAGTGGAGCACGCCAGCCCGCGGCTCCAGATATATCTCCCAGCCCGCCTTCCGCATCCTGCGGCACCAGTCCACTTCCTCGACGTACATGAAGTACCCTTCGTCCAGAAGCCCGACTTGCTTGATCGCCTCAGGGCGAACCATCATGGCCGCCCCGAGGATGAAATCGACCTTGAACGGCTCGCCGGACTGGTACAAAGCCCTCGGATACCTGCCATTGAGCCGTGACTCCTGCAGGCGCCAGTTGATTGGGAACAGGTCGAGGAAGACTTGCTTCCAATCGGGGAATTTGAAAGCCGCGTGCTGGAATATCCCGTCGCTGTAGTAGAGGTAAGGCCCCACCATACCGGCGTCCGGGTGCTTCTCCATGAAAATCGTCAGGGTCGTGAGCGCGCCAAAATTTATCAGCGCATCCGGGTTCAACAGGAAGACGTAGTCGACGTCTGGATCACCATCCGGGAAACCCATTTCACGCAGGGCCAGGTTGTTTCCGGCGGCAAAACCAAGGTTCTCGCCGGGCTCCAGGAGGTGTACCATGGGGAACTTCTCCCGAACCATCTCCGGGCTCCCATCGGAGGACGCGTTGTCCACCACCCAGATATCTACTTCCACCCCCTCTTCCTTTTGAGCGCGCTTCACCACCGCAGTGAGCGCCTGCCGTAGATAGTTCTTGACGTTGTAGCTGACGATGACCACGCCTATTTTCTTGGGCCGTGCTGTCGCTTCTTTTCCCATGTCACGGTTGTCCTATGTAGATTTCGTGGGGATCGACGTAGTTGTTGAAGCTTTCTATGCCGACCTCCTCGTGTATCAGCCCGCCCCAGAAGTACACATGATCCTTGGGCTGTTTCTGATCGATGATGATGGTTCCAGTGACGAGCCCGCGATGTCCCGGAAGCAGGTAGTAGTAGGTTTTGCCGTGTATCACCCGCTTCACCAGGTCTTTTTCCGTGCCGATGGCGAACCGGAACGGGTAGGGCACCCCGGCGTTCGTCTCGAAATTGATGCCGAACCTCCAGACACCCGGCTGCTCGTACCATTCGGTGTTCCCCGATCGCTTCGCAAGCGTGTTGAAATTCTCTCCGATGTGATAGACCGTCCCTGGCGGCGGGCCGGAAGTGCGGATGGGAACCTTGCCGATGTTCTCCACGGTGGCCGTGAACACCAGCTTCCCGCCCAGGGGCACGGCTTTGGCGGAGAAATCGACCACGCCGTTCAGGATATCGGCCCTCGGCACGCCCCCCTCGGTGATGGTGAGCGTGCGGGTCACCATCGTGTGGTTCCCAACCAGGTCCGTCACCTCCCCGACCACCGTGTAGGTGCCGTCGGGCGGCGGCTCGGCGCGCTTGTCTATGCCCGCATCGTAATCGTAGTAGTGAATCCCCGGCGAGCCGGGCGGCACGTTGCGCTCGACTTCGTCTATCGGGTACTTGGTGATGCCGTCGGGCGCAAGCAGGTACACCAGCACCTCGGACGCTTTCTTGTTCAGGTAGTAGGTGATGCCGACCCTGTCATCTATGCCGTCCTGGTTCGGCGAGAAGATGGTCTGAGAAAGGGAGAACTTGCGCAACTCCGGCAGTTCGGTGTCGGCGTTCTCGATCTTGATGTGCCCCGTCACCACCTGCCGATGCCCACTATCGTCAACAGCCTCGAAAGTGTAAGTGTACGTCCCGTCCGGCAGGACCCTATCCAGGACGATGCCGTCGAAGTATTTGTCCTGGTATCGCTCGTGGGTGGGAATCACGCCGCCCCAGAAGAGATCGTACTTCCCGGCAGACCTGCGCCTGCTTTTGCGCAGGTAGTACCGCTTGCCGTGAGCGTCTGTGAAATAGACCGTCAGGTTCGCGCTTCGGCTCAGTCGGTAGAAGACGTGGGTTACGTCGTTCTTGCCGTCGGCGTTGGGCGAAATGGTCGACGGCTGGAATGCCACGTCGGTGATGAGAGGCTTGAAAGAAGAGCACCCGGAAAGCATCCAGGCAATGCTCAACAGCGCCCCGAAGGCCAGGGCAATCAGTATCTTCTTGAAATTGCTTCGTTCCATCACAATCCTCAGTTCATCTATAAGTTCACGCAATCTCTACAGTGCGTGCGGTCCAAAACGCCAAGTCGCGAAGATTCGCAAGACGCAAAGATAATCTCCTGCTTATACCTTCACTCGTTGGAAGAGCATTGTGAAACAAGCCGGGCGGCTCTCCCGACCGAGTAGGCCGCAGGCCAAACCCGCGGCCGCTGGGCTCGCCATTTTTCCCAGATCTCTTTGCGCCTTGAGCATCTTTGCGTCTTAGCGTTCCCCTTCTTCTTCCCCAGCACTTTCGTAGAAGAGCAGGATGGTGCTGCCGTATTTCCGGCGGTCGAATTCCCTGAAGTTCCTCAGTTCGACCGGTTCCAGCTCCCGCGGGTGAATCTGGACGATGATCTCGCCCTCCCCCGCGAGCCATTCGGGACGCTGGTCCAGCGCCTCGAGCACCTCTTTCCATATCCCCTTGTACTGCGGGGGCGCCACGTAGATGTAATCGAACGCCCCGACGCTCTCGAACGCGTGCCGGAGGAAGGAAAAAGCGTCGTCGTGGTGGATGACGGCGTTCTCCTTGAGATGTGTGTGCTCCAGGTTCGCCCGGATGACCTGTATCGCTTTCCTGCTCCGTTCGACGAAATGGACTTCCTTCGCCCCCCTGCTCAGCGCTTCTATCCCGACCGCCCCGGTTCCGCCGAAGAGATCGAGCCACCTGCTCCCTTCCACGTCGGAGCCAAGGATGTCGAACAAAGACCTCTTCACCCTATCGGTTATCGGCCGGGTGGAATCCCCCGGCACGGACCGGAGATTTGCACCCTTTGCCTTGCCTGCCACGACCCTCACAGCTCACTCTCCCAGTTTTCCGGTTCGCAGGAACTCTCGCAGCCGACGCCTGTCGCCGAGCCTGTTCTGCCTGACGAACAGGCCGAGCAGCAGAAAGCCGACCACCTCGAACCAGAGCAGGATCGGCTCCTCCCGCACTATGTCGGCATAGGCCCTGCCAAAATCCTTCACGCTTCCCACGTTCCTCCACCTGAGGAACCGCCAGCCTTTGAACGGGTAGAGAAACGTCTGCCCGAACAACCAGATTCTATCACCTATCAGGTGTCCGGAAAAAGCCAGCATGTACGGGAAAAGCTTCTTCCTCCAGGGGCTTTTCATCGCAGCGACCCACGCCGCCACGTGCAGGAGCAGGGTATGGGCGTAGAGGAGCGCTGCGTGGGACTCCGGGAAAACGAAAACCGCCAGCGGCTTGTCGATCAGATCAGGCAGGATGGCAGCCAGAGCCATCAACCTGAAGTCCACATCCTTCCATCGATGCAGCTTTTTCCGCACAAAATCGGTCGCAGCCCAGGTGAATTCGATGTGTGCTGGTGGAAGCATGGTTCAGCCCTCCTCCGGCAACGGCAGTCCGTATTCCCGGAGCAGGCGCACGTAATCCTGCCAGGTGTCGACATCCACCCCGGCGAGCTCGTCCTCGGCTTCCACAGCCATGGCCTCGTCTGGGTGTCGGCGCAGCACCGCCCGCCCACCGACGTCCCCTCGCAGCCCCAACAACTCCGGGAAAAGGCTCCGGTCGAAGAGCACCGGCTGACCGCGCATCCCGCCGTAGGTCGCGTAAATCATACGTCGCCCCGTGTTCACGTAAGCATCCGCCATCCGCCGAAGCAACTCCGCGGTTATCCCGGGCTGGTCCGATGGAACGAAAATCGCTGCTTTGATGCTCCCCGGGAGGGCCTCTACCGCCGCTCGAACGGACGATGCAACCCCCTCGCTCCATCGGTCGTTCACGATCACGTCCATGGGCAGGTCGTTTATGGTGGGGGATATCAGGTCGGCTCGGTAGCCGAGAACGACGAACACGTGCACGAAGCCCGCCTCCAGGGTCTGCTCGATGGCGTGCCGCAGCAGGGTCTCCTCCCCCCACGGCAGCAATTGCTTCACCCGCCCGTTCATCCGGCTGCTTTCTCCGGCTGCCAGGACGACCGCTGCGATGGAATCGTAACTGCTCACCGTCGCCTCACGTGTCGAACAACACCCTGGCCTCATACCCGCCAGATTGGCGGGGCTCGATGGCCACGTCGTGGTAAGTGACGGCCTTGATATGCGCCATGGAAGACCTCCCCTGCACGCCGTAGGCGGTAGCGGCGAGCGAGGTATCGGTCAGCGAATCGAAGCAGAAGCGCGTGTAGAGCTCTTCCTTCACTTCCTGGAAGTAGAGCAATTCGCCAAGCCATTTGACCAGAAGGGACTCTCTGTCGAAAGCGGAGACTTTCACTTCGCGGGAGACTTCAGTCGGCCTGTCGAAAGGGGCCTGGATCAGCATGAACATCGCTCTTGCGGCGTTGGCAAAGAGGGATTCGTAGTTTCTGCCGAACACCACGATTTCCCAATCGGCCGTGTGCTCGAGCTCCCGGAAGAACGGCTTCGGCGGCCTGGGGTCGGACGGGGGCGCCCCCAGGGCCTCTCTGGCGGCCTCGATGTCCTTTCCGATTTGCTCCACCAGAGCATCCACACCAGGAAACTTCTTCTCGTCCCTGAGCCGTTTGTGGAACCATAGCTCCACTTCCCAGCCGTACACATCCCCGACGAAATCCAGCAGGTGCGCTTCCACCACGATGCCGTTCCCGCCGAAAGTGGGCCTGCGCCCGACGTTCACCACCGCCGGATACCTGGAACCATCGCCGATCACTGCCCACGCTGCGTATACGCCCGTGGCAGGCATGAGGTGCCCGGGGCACGGGGAGATGTTGATCGTGGGGAATCCGATCTTCTTGCCGCGTCGGGCGCCCGCCACCACCTGCCCGGAAAGCCGATACGGCCTGCCGAGCAGTTCGTGCGCTTCCTCCACGCGCCCGGAAGAGACCATCTCCCTGATGTCGGTGCTGTGAATCGCCTGTCCCTGCCACACGAAAGTCGGGAATACCCGCACCTCGAACCCCAGCTCCCTGCCCAGTTCCCGTAGCTTCTCGATGTTCCCCTCCCGGTTCCGGCCAAGGGCGAAGTCCGGCCCGACCCAGAGCTCTCTCATCCTGAGCCTTTCCTTCAGCGCCGCGACGAAATCCCTGGCGCTGGTCTGGGCGGTCTCCCTGGTGAATGGGTACATGACCAGAAGATCGATGCCAAGCGAGGCGAGCAGTTCCGCCCGTTCTTCCTGCGAATTCAGGCGTTTCACCTGCGTGCCCGGCTTCAGGATTTCCAGCGGGTGGGGATGGAACGTGAGGACGGCTGCATCGGCACCCAGTTCTCTGGCGCGCTTGACCACCAGTTTGATGAGCTCCTGGTGCCCCCGGTGCACTCCATCGAAGTTCCCGATGGTCAGGACGGTTTCCTTCGGATAAGGCTTTTCGGGAAGATCGTACAAACGTTTCATCGAACGAACACCTTCTTTGGCTGCCACAGTTTCCTGTCTTCGTCGTAACCGACGATAGCCAGAAATCTGCCGTTTTCGTCGTAAGCCCGGGCGATGGGAGCCGGTTGCCCGGAAGCAGCGGGCACTTTCCGCCCGTGAAGCAAGCCCTTTACCGCTTCCTCGTCGAAGATCACCTTCGGCAGGTCGCCCAGCCCGGAATCCATCGGGAGGATCAAATCCTCCAGAGAGCCTTTTGGGGCTGCATCCTCGATTTTATCCATGGAGACCGCATCTTCCAACCTGAAGGGGCCGGATGCAAGCCGCACGAGCGCCGAAAGGTGTGCCCCACACCCAAGCGCCCGGCCGATGTCGTGGACGAGGGAACGGATGTATGTGCCAGCCGAACACTTCACCCGGAACGTGATCTGGGGCAGGCTCACCTCTTCGAGCTCCAGATCGTGGATGGAGACCCTCCTCGGTTTCCTTTCGACCACGACCCCAGCCCTCGCCAGGCGGTAGAGCGGGACGCCGTCTTTCTTCACCGCCGAGTGCATCGGCGGTACCTGCTCTATCTCGCCCAGGAACCTGGAAAGCACGGCTTCGATCTCTTCCCGACTCAAGTCGGGCACGTCCCGCACGGAAAGCACTTTCCCTTCCGCATCGTACGTATCGGTCTCCACCCCGAGCACGGCGGTTGCCCTGTACTCCTTCGTGTGGCCGGAAATGTACTGGCTCAGCCTGGCGGCTTTCCCCAGAAGCACGACCAGCACGCCGGTCGCCATCGGATCGAGCGTACCGGCGTGCCCCACCTGCTTTTGACGAAGCAGACGACGGATTCGGGCAACCACGTCGTGGGAAGTCCAGCCTTTCGGCTTGTCCACGTTCAAGATACCATCGTACACCGGCTATTCGATCCCCTGCTCTTTCAGATGCCGCAACAGCGTGCCGATTACCTTCTCTTTGACTTCCGGCAACGGGGCGCGGATGGTGCACCCGGCGGCCTGCGGATGCCCGCCGCCACCCAGTTCGAAGGCGGCTTTGGAAACGTCCACCCCAGGGCGGGATCGGATGCTGGCATCAACCACCTGCGGCCCCCGCTCCGTGAACACCACCGCCACCGCTGCTTCCTTAACCGCCGCCAGGAAATTGACGAGCCCGCCGCTGTTGTAATTGTCCTTGCCACCGTACTTTTCCACCACGTGGTAAGGGATCTCGGCGTAGATTATCTTGCCAACCATGGTCGCCGTCGGCAGCGTCTCCGCCCACAGCTTCACCATGCTGAACGGCTTCATGTTCAGGGCGTTCTCCGTCACCAGCGACAACGACGCACCGGCGTTCATCAAAGACGCAGCGATCTCCAGCGTCCTCGGCACCACGTTCGGCGTGCGGAAGCAAAGCGTATCCGTGACGAGCCCGTTGAGTAGAGGCAGAGCCAGCTCCTCGGTCTTCGGAGCGCCGAGGACTTCGCTCAGGTCGAAGATCAGCTCCGCGGTAGCCACCGCATTCGGCTCGACCCAGTTGACCGTGCCGAAATACGTGTTGGTGATGTGATGGTCGATCACCACCAGCGGGATCGAGGGGAACTCTTCCTCGTAGAGTTGAAACAGCCTGCCGAACCGCTCGGGATCGCTGGCGTCCAGCCCGATGACCAGGTCGAAATCCCCGATGGGGTTGCTGGTGACCTGCTCGTGCCCCGGCAGGTACCTGAATTGCTCCGGAACCGGGTCCTGTAACGCCAGGACGTAGTTCTTGTCGAGCCATTTCAGCAACGCTCCCATACCCAAAAGCGAGCCAACCGCATCCCCATCCGGAGCGATATGGCTCATCACCAGGATGTCCTGGCCCTGCTCGATGTATTGCAACAGTTCATCTGTCGGCTTGAACATAGGCTGCAAAGGTTCCTTTCTTCGATTTCTATTCAAGATGTCAGGAGCTTCTTCGCTCCGGCTGTGCATGGCGAGCCGTTAGCTCGTCCCGGCGAGCCAGACGACTCGCCGCTACAAAGCATCACGTAGGGCGAGTTGTTAACTCGCCCCGGCGAGTCAGACGGCTCGCCGCTACAAAGCATCACGTAGGGCGAGCTGTTAGCTCGCCCCGGCGAGTCAGACGACTCGCCGCTACAAAGCATCACGTAGGGCGAGCCGTTAACTCACCACGGCGAGTCAGACGACTCGACGCTACAAGGCATCGTGTAGGGCGAGCTGTTAGCTCGCCCAGGCGAGTCAGACGACTCGCCCTACAAAACGACCTGTTGGGCGAGCTGTCAGCTCGTCCCGGCGAACCAGGCATCTCGCCGCTATAAGGCATCGTGTAGGGCGAGCTGTTAGCTCGCCCAGGCGGGCCAGACGGCTCGCCGCTACAAGAGATCATGTAGGGCGAGTTGTTAGCTCGCCCAGGCGAGTCAGACGACTCGCCTCTACAAGGCATCGCGTAGGGCGAGTTGTTAACTCGCCCCGGCGAGCCAGACGGCTCGCCGCTACAGTCCGGGCTCGCTGTGCAGCTTGTCCAGAAGCTCGTCTATCCTCCTCGCCTGCTCCAGCAGGTCGTCCCTGTAAAATTCCAGCGCCGGCACATATCTCAGCCGCACGCGTGCGGCCAGGGTCGTTCGAAGGAATCCCCTGGCTCTGTCCAGCGCCAGGAACGCCTCCTCGTATTCTTCCTCCCCGCCGATCATGGTGAAATAAACTTTCGCCATGCGAAGGTCTCCGGTCATCTCCACATCGGTCACGGTTATGCCCCTCAGCCTCGGGTCTTCCACCTCGAACTCCAGTATCTGCGCCAGTTCTTCTCGAACCAGCTCTGCCACCCTTCGCTGGCGGATTGTCGGCATGTGCTTCATTTCAGACCCTCGAACCGGCCAAGCCTCCGACACCCTTAGGGGACTCTCCCGCCCCGGGTTGTCGGCAGACCCGGCATTCTCATCCTTTCTCGATCTGGAACGCCTCCAGGATGTCGCCTTCCTGGAAGTCGTTGAACCCCTCGAGCGTGACGCCACACTCGAATCCGTTCTTCACTTCGTTGACGTTCTCCTTGAATCTCTTCAAGGAAGAAATCTTGCCGGAGAAGATCTCTTCTCCGTTCCTCAAGACCCGGATGTTCGCGTTTCTCCGGATCACCCCATCGGTCACCAGGCAACCCGCCGCGGTGCCCTGGCGGAGCTTGAACACTGCCTGCACCCTGGCGTGCCCGATGACTACCTCTCTTTCCTCCGGCTCCAACATCCCCTTGAGGGCTTTGTCCACGTCTTCGACCAGCTTGTAGATCACGTCGTAAAGGCGGATGTCCACCCCGTTCTTGTCAGCAAGCTTCCTCGCTGCGGGATCGACGCCCACGTTGAACCCGATGATGATTGCTTTGGATGCCATGGCGAGCATCACGTCGGATTCGGTGACGTTGCCCGTCTCGGCGTGCAGTACCCGGATCTTCAGATCCCCGGAACTCAGTTCCTTCAGCGAGTCGATGATCGGATCAATGGAGCCCTGCACATCGGCTCTGATGATAAGCCGCAGTTCCTTTACCGAACCTTCTCGGAACCTCTCGTAGAGCTCCTCGAGCGAAAGCGAACCCTGATCCGGCTGAGCTTCCCTGGCGAGCCGGGCTTCCTTCCGCTTCCTGGCGATCTCCCGGGCTTTCTCCAGGCTCTCCACCGCCTCGAAAATGTCTCCGGCAGTGGGCACCTCACTGAGCCCCATCACCTGAACGGGCTGTGAAGGCCGGGCTTTCTTAATCGGCTTGCCTCTGTCGTCGAACATCGCCCTGACCCTGCCAGCAGCCTCTCCAGCCACGATGAAATCGCCGACGTGCAGGGTCCCGTTCTGGACGAGCAGCGTAGCCACAGGCCCGCGGCCTTTCTCCACCATCCCTTCCAGCACCGTGCCCATCGCCCTTGCCTTGGGGTTGGCCTTGATCCCATGCACCTCGGCCACCAGCAGGATGTTTTCCAGCAGTTCGTCGAGGCCGATTCGCTTCTTGGCGGAAATCGGAACGACGATGGTATCGCCGCCCCAATCCTCCGGCACGAGCCCTAAGTCGGCAAGCTGCTGCTTGACCCTATCCGGGTTCGCCTCCGGCTTGTCGATCTTGTTGAGCGCCACGATGATCGGGACCTGGGCTGCCCGCACGTGGTTGATCGCTTCCTTGGTCTGCGGCATTACGCCGTCGTCCGCCGCCACCACGATGATGGCTATGTCGGTGGCCTGGGCGCCGCGTGCGCGCATAGCCGTGAACGCGGCGTGGCCAGGTGTGTCCAGGAAAGTGATTTTGTGATCTCCTACCCGTACCTGGTAAGCGCCGATGTGCTGGGTAATGCCCCCAGCCTCTTTCTCAGCAACCCGCGTGTTGCGGATGGCGTCCAACAGGGTGGTTTTGCCGTGGTCTACGTGCCCCAGCACCGCCACCACAGGAGGCCGGGGCTTCAGGTTCTCCTCTTTTTCCATCTTCAGGATCTTCTGCCGCAGGGTCAAGACGCTTTCTTCCTGCTCCTCTTCCTTCTCAGAAGATCCTTCCGGCTGCAGCTCGATTCCGAATTCCTCCGCCACGATGCTGGCGGTATCGAAATCTATCTCCTGGGTGATCGGCGCCATGACCCCGAAGCTCATGAGCACTTTTATCACTTCTACCGGGCTCTTACCCAGCTTCTCGGCCAGATCGCGCACTGTTATCTTGCTGGGTATCTCCACCACGTTGCTTTCCTTTTGTTCGGCGACCGCGCTTTCACCCGGGCGCGGGCTCGGTTCTCTAACCGGAGCGCTGCCACGCGCTTTGGTCCTTCCTTTTGCTCTTGCCATAAACTTACCTCCTGTTTCGGAACCGGAGCGTAGACGTCCGCTGCCAGCTCCGTGTTATACGCCGGCCGCTCGATGCACCGGTTCCTGCCTGGGCAGAAACTGCAAATTTTGTTCCAGGAAATCAAGCAGGGGGATCAAGGGGAAATCGGGGGAGAAGGTACACATTCGCAGGGGAAACCCCATCTACCCCGTTCCCGATCCGACCTGCAAACAAACGCCGCTATTCATTTCCCTGAACTACCCGATCTTCATTGCTTCTGCCCTTCTCGATGCTTCTTCCGGCAGCTTCCACATCCACACTCGGAAGCCGTTCTGCATAAGCAGCCAGCAGCTCCAGCGATGCCAGGGAGATGTTGGTCTTCAACGTCCTCCCCAGCAACCTGGGATCTTGCAAAACCTTTTCCCAACAACTCCGGGAAGGGCATATGTACGCCCCCCTCCCGGAAGCCTTGCCGGTTTCATCTATGACGACGTTTCCGTCTGGCGTGCGGACTATCCTGATCATCTCCCGTTTAGGACGGGATCGGCCACAAGCCACACACCGCCTCAACGGAACGTGTTTTTTCTTCCCGGTGTTAGAACTCATCCTCCTCATCCCAGTCCATGGCACGCCTGTGACGTCCTTTGTGAGAAGAGGGAGACTTTTCCTTCCCCTTCTTCTTTTTGCGCTTCTTGGGCTTTTCGAGGATCTCCTCTTCCTCTTCTTCTGGCTCATCCACAGTGATTCCGGACAGGTCGATCTCCAGATCGGAGAGGTCCCATTCATCGCCGGATTCCTGCTCCACGGCCTGTTCCTCGGCTGCTTCGACGACCTGCTCCTGTGCTTCTTCGACGGCGACGGGCTCTTTCTCCCTGATCTTTTCCTCGATCTCCTTCACCACTTCCTCTTCCACGAGCTCTACGTCTGCTTCATCTACCTCCGCCGGCTTCTCCTTGGTGACCGGAACCTCGCCTTCCAAAATCTTTTCCGCCGCGCCGAGGAAACCTTCTTCCTTCGCAAGCTCGGCCAGGCGTTGCCGCTCCTCGTATTTCTCCACGACTTTCTCTTCGATCGCCTCGGTCTGTTTCTTGATATCGATGTGCCATCCGGTCAGATGAGCGGCCAGCTTAGCGTTCAGCCCTTCCTTGCCCACCGCCAGCGAGAACTGACCATCGGGCACGATGACGATCGCATCCTTTTCACCGCTGGTCCTGTCCAGAAGGACGTTGATCACCTTGGCCGGGCTCAATGCATTGGCAATGAACTGACGAGTGTCCGGGCTCCACTGCACCACGTCGATCTTCTCGCCGTTGAGCTCCCGGACGATGTTGTGAATCCTCACGCCCCTCATCCCAACGCAGGAGCCGACCGGATCGACACCGGGCTGCCTGGAGAAAACGGCCACCTTCGACCGAACCCCAGGCTCTCTGGCGATTGCTTTGACCTCCACGATCCCCTGGAACACTTCCGGCACTTCCTGCTCTATCAGCCTGCGCAGGAACTCCGGGTGGGTCCTGGAAAGGATGATCTTGGGGCCCTTCGTCCCTTTTTCGACGTCCAGCAGGTAGAATTTCATGAGCTGACCGCGGCGGTATCGCTCACGCGGGATCTGTTCACGTTCCGGCAAAAGCCCTTCAGCGTGCTCGTCCAGCGCAACCACAACACCTGCACTCCCGATGGATTGGATGGTCCCGCTCACCAGGTCTCCGACCTTGCCGGAGTAGGTGGAATAAGCCACCTCCCGCTCCGCCTCGCGCAGCCGCTGAAGGATTACCTGTTTTGCGGTTTGCGCGGCTATCCTGCCGAAGTCTTTCGGTGTCACGTCGACTTCGACGATGTCGCCCACCTGAACGTTCGGATCGATCTTCCTGGCCTCTTCGAGCGTTATCTCCGTCTTCGGGCTGACCACAGACTCGACGACCTCTTTCTGGGCTATGACGTAGAAATCCCCCGTTTCCCGATCTACCTTAGCGCGAACGTTATGCGCACCGCCATAAGCGCGCCGATAGGCAGAGGCAAGCGCTGCCTCCACCGCTTCGTACACCATGTCTTTCGGCAGGCGTCTTTCGGCGCATAGATGGTTTATCGCTATCACCAGATCCTTTTTCATTTTCCTACCCGCAAACCCCTTGTTTTTAAGTGACCCTTACAGCAAGAAAAGTGGGGGCTGCCCCACTTTTCTCATTGCTGCTATGAAGTTCATAAAAATTCTAACACACAGCTTCTCTATCGTCAAAAACCGCTGCTGTGTTTTTTACACACGCCTGCGCTTCGGTCCGGGCGGTCTCCTGGCGCACTTTCTCCCCGAAACTTGCGTTTTCAAACCAACCGATATACAATGTTTGTGAATTCAAAAACGAATAGCGAGGGCTCTCCGAGCCATTGCACCTAAGGCCGAAAGGCTATGGTGCTCTGGCCGTACCATGGATAGACCATGGGACGCCGAAAGGCGTCGTGGGCCGGGAGCGGAAACGCCCCGACCTCCTCGTGTTTGGAAAGGAGAGTGGCATTGGCAGACGATCTGCGTCTCCAAACCGCCGCTGTCTCCTTCAGACAGCGGTTTTTAGTTGGCAGCAAAAGGCTGATTTTCGTCACCGGGCCTCGAGGCTCCGGCAAATCCTCACGTTGTGCGGAGTTCGTGAGCATCGCACGCGCTTGCGGCATCCCCACGGGCGGAATCCTCTCCATCCCCATTTTCGATTCCGGAACCAAGGTCGCTATCGAGCTTCTGGACGTGGGCACCGGCGCGTCCAGGCGGTTCGCCCACCGGCGCGGCTCCGGCGACGCCGACGTGGGGCGCTGGAAGCTGGAAGACGGCGCCCTGGAGTGGGCCAACGGCGTTCTCCGCAGGGCTGCGGGTTCGGAAATCCTGCTGATGGACGAGCTTGGCCCGATGGAGCTACTGCGGGGCGAAGGGCTCGTGGACGGCGTGAAGGCGCTGGACGGTCGCGGATATGCGCTCGCGCTGGCGGTGGTGAGACCGGAGTTGATTCGGCCGGCGCTGGAACGCTGGCCCCACGGCGAGGTGGTGGACGTGGGCAGGAACCGGAGCGCCCTGGTCAGGCTGATCGGAAGCCGGGCATTCGTTGATTCGCTCATTCGTTGATTCGCCTGAGGTGGTCGAGTGATCGAACTTGATTCGGTGTCGGTGGCATACGGAAGCAAAGAGGTGGTTCACGACCTGAGCCTCTCCATCGGTCGGGGCGATTTCGTCCTGCTGACGGGGCCGTCGGGGTGCGGGAAGAGCACGCTGATTCGGCTGCTGGTGGGGCTGATGCCGGAGGTCGTCCCCGCCAGGGTGGCCGGGAAAGCTTCCGTCGGCGGGCTCGACCCGGTGGCGGAGACGCCCGCTGCCATGTCGAAAAAGGTCGGCGCGGTCTTCCAGAACCCGGCGTCGCAGCTTTTCTGCCTCTCCGTCGAAGAGGAGGTGGCGTTCGGGCCGCACAACCTCGCCATGGACGAATCGGAGGTGCGGGAGCGGGTGGAGTGGGCGCTGGAGGTGACCGGGCTGGCGGAACTGCGGGATCGGGTGCCGTCGGAGCTCTCCGGCGGGCAGAAGCAACTGGTCGCCATAGCGTCCGCCCTTGCCATGAAGCCGGAAATCCTGGTGCTGGACGAGCCGTTCGCGAGCCTCGACGTGCCGGGGCTCCGGCGGGTGCTGGAAACGCTGATCTCGCTGAACAGGGAGCATGGCGTGACGATCCTGCTGGTGGAGCATCGGCTGGTGGAGGCGGCGAGGGTGGCGGACAGGATCGTCGTGATGAACGAAGGCGCCATCGTGGCCGACGGCGAACCCGCGCATGTGCTGGAAGACCGATCGCTGCTGCGGCGGTTGGGCATCCGCCGTCCCACCGACGAGCCGCCGGGCAACTGGGTCGATCTTCTCTCGCCCAACGGCAGCGATCCGGGCGTCCCGCCGCTGGTGGAGGCCGAAAGGCTCGTCGCCGGGTACGGCAGGCGCTCCGTGCTCAGGGGCGTCGACCTGCGGATTTACCCCGGCGAGTTCGTCGCACTGGTGGGGCGAAACGGCGTCGGGAAGAGCACCCTCGCCAGGGCGCTGGCCGGGCTCATCAAGCCGAAGTCCGGAACGGTGCGGTTCATGGGGAAGAAAGTCTCGCCGAGCCCGGAGATCGGCATTCTGTTCCAGAACCCGCTGGATCAGGTCTTGACCGACAGCGTGATGGACGAGGTGTCGTTCGGGCCGCTGCACTGGGGGCGGTTCGACCGGAGCCGCATCGAGGAACTGATGAAGGCGGCGGACTTGAGCGCGCTCAAAGACCGCTCGCCATACGCTCTTTCGTCGGGGCAGCAGCAGCGAACCGCGCTGGCGGCGACGATTTCGACGAACCCCCGGTTCCTGATCCTGGACGAGCCGACTTTGGGGCAGGATTGGGGGCATCTGGAGCGGGTCATGGAGTTCGTCAAGCGGTTGAACCGCAGCGGGAGCACCGTTCTCCTCATCACCCACGACTACAAGCTGGCGCACAGGTACGTGGACAGGGTTCTGCTGATGGAGGACGGCCGCATCGTTGCGGATGGGAGGATTTCCGATCGGGGGCGTTCGTTTGCCTTCGACGCGGAGACGCAGGAGGTGCGGAGTTGAAGCATCGAACGAATTGGTGGCGCTCAAAAGCGGTGGAACGAACTTTGGAGGAACTTGTAGAGGCGAGCCGCCTGGCTCGCCTGGTCGAGCTGTTTAGCTCGACCTGCATTCCCACGGCGGACTCGTAGGGGCGAGGCTCGTCCTCGCCCTGGGGCAGGGACAAGCCCTGCCCCTACGACGGCGTCATTCTGAGCCGAGGCGAGGGCTCAGCGATGCTGAGCCCCGTGCCGAGGCGAAGAATCTCGCAATGCTCTGGACAAGCCAATGGTGTCTGGCAAAAGAGCGTTCAAGATTCTTCGTCGCTGGCGCTCCTCAGAATGACGAAAAGGGTATGGCAGTTGGTGAAGTCTCTGTCTCGACAAGGGCGAAACACTGCCCCAACCCGCCCACCAGCAACTGAATATGCTTGACAATCCACCAGGGGAAAATTCCAGCCCCCCTGCGTCTCGGCGTCTCCGCGTCAAACGCGTGGAAAAATCTGTTTCAGGAGGTTGTCGAAATGAAATGGTCTGTTCGTGATCTCGTGACTCTTGCGGTGTTCGGAGCCATCTGGGGCGTGCTGGAGATGTCCCTCGGATCGATGCTCCACGCTCTTCACGTGCCGTTCCTGGGAGCAATCATGGGCGGGATCGGGCTGCTGGTGGCGCTGACCGGGTTCCTCTTCGTGCCGAAGAAGGGGGCGGTGCTCACCATCGGCATAGTGGCGATGCTGCTCAAGGCGTTCAGCATCGGCGGCGTGGTGCTGAACCCGATGATCGGCATCTTCGCCGAATCTCTCCTGGCCGAAATCGGGCTCGCCATCGTCGGGTGGAGCCAGGGACGATGGCAACTGGCGTTTGCCGGGGCGCTGGGTGTGCTCTGGTCGTTCTTCCACCCGTTCTTGACCCAAGGCATCCTGGCCGGGCACGGCATCCTGACGATTTACCACCGGCTCGCCAGCAAGACCGCAGGGATACTCGGCCTCAGCCCCAACGCGGTGCTGCTGGCGGTGGCGGCGCTCATCCTGATCCACCTGGTGGCCGGAGCCATCGCCGGGTGGATCGCGTGGGACCTGGGCGGCATCCTGGCCAGGCGGCTCTACCCGGCGAGGGCGTGAAGTGCTGACGAAGGCAGAGCTGGGCACGCCGGGGTATCTGGCGTGCCTGCTGGCTTCCCTGCTGGCGGCGATTGCGCTGGGAGGGTGGAAGAGCGCGCTCGGAGCAGGGTTTTCTCTGGTGCTGGCGCTGCTCTTCTACCCGTCGGCGCTGTACGTGCTGAGGCGAACGGCGTTCTGGGCCTTCACGGCGATCCTGGTGGTGACGAGCACTCTCTGGGCCGGCGCGGCCAACGCGACTCTGGGCCCGCTGGCGTTTTCGCGGGAAGGGCTGAACGTGGGGCTGCAGATGGCGCTCCGCACCGCCGCCATCCTGATAGCCATGCGAGGCTTCGCCGATTCCGTCTCTCCGGGCGAACTGGCGGGGATGCTGGAGCGGGTCGGGTTGAAAGGGCTGGGGTTCACGTTCGGGGTGGCTGTGAACCTGCTCCCGGCGCTGGAACGCTCCGCGGCCAACACGTGGGACACGCTGCGGATGCGGGGTGGGCTGAAGAAAGACCGGCTTCAATCGCTGAAACTTGGTATCGTCACGGTGATGGCCGGGGCGCTGCGCCGCGTGGACGACATCGCTGTGGCTGCGGAGGTGCGGGGGTTCTCGCCGGAGCGCTCCCGGCCGCTGCCAGTTCGGCGTGGAAAGCACGATTTGCCGCTAATGGTTGTGCTCCTGGCAGCGATCGTCGTGCTCTACTCGGTGTGATAACTGAACACCAAGCTCAACATAAAAAGTTAAAATAATGAAGGGCTACCTATCCGCGGAAAGGACAAGTAGCACAGGTCACGGTTCCTGGGCAGTCGGTTGGGTGCGGCAGAGTATTTCCCGCAGGTCGCTCGTGGAATGGAGCACCAGGTCTGCATCCTTCATGTCCTCTTCGTCGCCGAAGCCGCACAGCACTCCGACGGCGAAGACATTGGCGGCTTTTGCCGAGAGGATGTCCACCGAAGTGTCCCCGACGAAAATCGCTTTCTCCGGAGGCACATCGAGCCATTCCAGCGCTTTCAGGATCGGCTCGGGGCTCGGTTTGAAATGCTCCACGCTTTCCCTGGTGACGAGCACCGAGAAAACGTGCTCCAGGTTGTATTGCGCCAGGAAAGCCAGCACTTCCTCCCGGCTCCTGGTGGTCACCAGCCCCACGTAGTATCGCTGGCTCAGGCATCGGAGCATGGGTATCACGCCAGCCACCGGCTCGAATTCCGGCGGGGCTTTGTACCCGAGCAATCTGCGCACGCCCCGCTCTGCCGAAAAAGCGGGTTTTGCCAGCCGAAGCTTGTTCAACGTGGTGATCGTCTTGTTGGCCGGCCCCTCCATCCCCATGATGAGCGACCTCATCACCGGCCGCACTTTTATCGAAGTCCCCGGAATCCTTTCCATCCACTTGAAGCTCTTTTCCAGGGAATCGATCACGCTGTCGTCCGTCTCCACCAGCGTGCCGTCCAGGTCGAACAACACGGCCTGCAATAGGTCAGGCACGAGTGTCGGCGGCTTCTTCAGGTATTCCGGCTCGATCTCCTCGGCGATGATCGGCACCGGCGGTTCGACGTCCAGCAGCCTGCGGTAGATGTACTCGAACACCAGCCGCAGGGATGCGATCACGGGAGCGGCGAGGAAAATTCCGACAACGCCGCCAAGCTCCGCGCCCGCGATCGCCCCAAGGATGACGATCGCCGGGTGGAGCCGAACTCTGGCGCCCACGATCACCGGGATAAGCACCCAGCTTTCGAGCTGGAAGATGATGATGTAAGCCACCGCGACCGCCACCGCCAGCCAGAGGTTGCTTATGTGCCAGATGCTCGAACCGAGCAGCAGCGCCAGGATCAGCGAAGGCACGGACGAAAGCAC
>JALWAP010000253.1:0-322 GCA_027016315.1 Anaerolineae bacterium
CGAGGAGATGTAGAAAATGCCAGACACCTCGTCGGATGGCATCTGGTGAGCCGGGACACATCTTCACTCTCGCCGGAGGAATTGGCAGGGGCAACGGTCGAATCGGTGGCCGAGAACCTGACGGATGGTCTCCTCTCCCCTTTGCTCTACTACGCAGTCGGTGGTCTCCCCGCAGCGTGGGCATACAGGTTCGTCAACACTTGCGATTCCATGCTCGGGTACAGGGACGAAGAACACGAATGGCTCGGGAAAGCGGCCGCCAGGGCCGACGACGCGCTGAACTGGATCCCCGCCCGCGTCGCAGCCGCAAGCATCGTCGCCA
>JALWAP010000253.1:332-1863 GCA_027016315.1 Anaerolineae bacterium
ACAGCAGGACGGCAAGCCCCAACGCCGGATGGACGATGAGCGCGGCAGCCGGGGCGCTGCACGTCACCCTGAGCAAACGGGGCCATTATTCGCTGGAAGGAGGCGATCGACGGAAAAGTCACAGGACGATTCGCGAAGCCATCCGACTGATCGAAACTGCGTTTCTGCTGGATCTGGCGCTCGTGACGCTCGTCTCCGCCATCGTCTCCCACATTGGAAAAAGGCAGACGGGATGATAGAACCAAGACAGCAGTTGATGGAAACGGGAACGGACGATCATGGAGGCATCGTCGAATCGGAACTGATGGCACTTAGCATCTCGCCCGACGAAGTGCTCGATTTCAGCGTCTCCACGAACCCTTTTGGCCCGCCCAGATCGGTACTGGAGGCTGTAGCCAGTGCAAGGTTCGACCGATACCCGGACAGGTCAGCGGTTCGACTCAGGGAAGCCATTGCCGAACGGGAAGGGGCATCGGCTGATCAAGTCGTGGTCGGGAATGGAGCGGTGCAAATCATCTGGACGGTGGCGTTCTCGTTCCTGGAACCTGGGCGAAAGGCTCTCGTCGTTACCCCGACTTTCGGCGAATACGAGGTGGCAAGCAGGCTTGCGGGGGCAGCGGTGCTTCGATTCTCGAGGACGACGGAAAGCGGCGGCTTCCGGTTAGACGTCCGTCGGCTGGAGCACACGCTCTCAGATGTCCAACCGGCCGTAGTGTGGCTGTGCAACCCGAACAACCCAACCGGCGAATATCTCACGCCGCCCGAAATACAGCGGTTGTATCGCGCCGCTACGGAGCCGCTGTTCGTCGTAGACGAAGCCTACGCCAGCTTCATGCCAGATTTTCAGCCCCTGCACGGGTTGGAACGTCTCCTGCGCATCAGATCCCTCACAAAAGACTTCGCTGTCCCCGGTCTGCGGCTCGGCTACGCGGTGGGGAGCCGGAACGTCGTACAGGCGCTTCGGAAGATGATCCCTCCCTGGAGCGTGAATGCTCCGGCAATGGAGGCCGGGATCGCCATGCTAAGGGACGAAGAATTCCTGCGCGATTCCATCCCAAGACTGCTGGACGAAAGCGGCAGGCTGAGGGAAGCAATCGCGCAGGCCGGATGGGAAGTGCTGCGGTCGCCGGTGCACTACTTCCTGGTGCGTGTCGGTAACGCCACGACTTTCAGGCGCAGGATGCTCGTGAATCGAAAGATCATGGTTCGGGACTGCACTTCCTTCGGGTTGCCGGATTACATCAGGATCTCTCCCAGGCACCCGGCAGAAAACGACCTGCTGATTTCTGCCATGGAGGAGGCACATGGGTAAAGCGCTGATGGTTCAGGGCACGGCTTCTTCCGTCGGCAAGAGCCTGCTGGTGACGGCGCTTTGCCGGATATACCGCAGGCGAGGGGTGAAAGTTGCTCCGTTCAAGGCGCAAAACATGTCCAACAACGCCGCCATCACGGTGGAAGGAGGGGAAATTGGAAGAGCGCAGGCGCTGCAAGCGATAGCCGCCGGAGTAGAGCCCACCGTGGAGATGAACCC
>JALWAP010000254.1 GCA_027016315.1 Anaerolineae bacterium
TGCGCCAGGCAGGAGCTATTATGTTTCGGAGCCAGGATGACCGGGGCGGGGTTCGGCGGCTGTGCGGTTGCGCTCGTGGAGGAAAGTTCGGTGGCCGGGTTTGCCGAAAACGTCTCACGGTGTTATACCCAGGCAACGGGCCTCAAGGCTGGGATATATCCCTGCCGGGCGTCTGGCGGGGCGTCTGTCGTATGGCAGGCGTGAAAAATCGATCTGGTGTGATACATTGGCCGAGATTCTGACTTTCTACAAGCTCGAAGAGGCTTTGAGCAAAGATGGCTGCGCGATTTGCAGGCTCGCGCAGGAAGGTGTGGAGGCGTTCCTGGACGACCTGATCTACGAGCGGGTCAACGATTACGGAACCCGGGACGCCATCATCAAAGCAGGAGGGTTTTGCAACAGGCACGCGTGGCAACTGGTCGAACTGGGCGGCGCGCTGGGCATAGCGATCATCTACGAGAACCTCACCCAGGTGGCGATGAAAACGATCCGTTCCAAAAGCGACGGTTGGGAGAAGGCCGGGTTGCTGCGCGGAAGGCACAAGAAGAACGGGGAAGCACTCCGAACCGCCCTGGCCCCGAAGGCCGCGTGCCCGGCATGTGTCCAGGAGAGGGACGTGGAAAAGCTGTACCTGGAAGCGCTTGTCTCTGCCCTTTCCTCCGACGAAATCGACCACCTGCTGCATCCTGGCAACGCTCTTTGTCTCCCGCATTTTCGGCAGGCGTTGCGGCTTCCCATGAGCGAGACAGCTTACAGGAAACTGCTCGATTGGGAGTTTTCTGCGCTCGAAAAGATAGATGGGGAGCTGAAAGAATTCATCCGGAAGAACGACTACCGCTTTGCGGACGAGCCTATGGGGCGCGAAGGCGATTCATGGAGCAGGGTCGTGGCGCTCATCAACGGGGAGAAGAAGTGCCCCGGCTAACGCGATGGCAGCCAGCGCTCCCCCCAGCGGCATGACCACGGTCCCCCAACCAAGTCCGAGTTTTTCCGCATAGATCCCGGCGATAGCCCCGCGTATCCTGGAGAACTCCCATAGCGGCACCGCGGCAGAGATCGCCAGTAGAGCGATCAGGAATACGCCGATTGCTTTGGCTGGGAGTCTCCCGAGGATCGGCGAAATGGCCGCTGCCGCCAGAGCGATGGCTATGGCGATGGATTGCTGACGGAACTCGTGGGAGTGGAGCATCAGCGAAGGCGTCCAGATCGGCGGAAGCATCGCAAGCGCAGGAGGGACTGCAAGCAGATTTGCCAGCACTCTGACCGCTTTCGGCCATGGGAACTCCTTCCGCCACGCCGTCAGGCTCAACGTCAGGCTCAGCGTGAGCGCAGGCAGGTAGAAGCCCTCTCGCCAGAGGTGGATCTTCCCGGCACGCACCTGCGGCAGAAACTTGACGAACTCGCCGAAGTCGATGCCCAGGATGATCAGCCCGGCATCCTTGTGCGGCACCCACGGCCCCCAGTATCCCGCAGCCCAAAGCCCGAGCCCCAGGAGCAGCCCAAGATGCAGGTACCTGTGTGCTCTCACCGCTTTGCCGTCAGCCACCGCTCGATCTCGCAAGGCGGGCTTCCTGGCGCTTCCTGGCTTCTTCGGCAAGCCTCTTCTCCTCTTCCGTCTCCAGGATCAGAGGCGGCACGGGAGTGGGCTTGCGTTCTTCGTCCAATGCCACGTAAACCAGGTAAGCCGTGTTCGTGTGCCTGCGCTCCCCCGTGACCAGGTCTTCTGTCTCGACGCAGACCTGGACTTCCATGGATGTGCGCCCAACGTAGGTCACGCGTGCATCGCAAATCACCAGCGACCCGACGTAGACCGGCTTCAAGAACGACATCGAATCGATTGCGACGGTGACCGTCGTC
>JALWAP010000255.1 GCA_027016315.1 Anaerolineae bacterium
CTCGCCGATTGGGCAATCCGCGCAGAGTCTGTCGTTGAGCCAGATGTCGCTTTCGAGTGTCTTCGTCCAGCTCAGCAACCTGGAAACGGAAAGCGACCCAAGGCATCGCCCCACGTCCACCACCGCATCCACCGGAGCCAGGCTTTCGTCGTCGCCGGGATGTTGTGGACACGTGAGCTCCACCGCTGCTCCCTGAAGGCTCTGGAGCGTCTTGGAAACATTGTTCTGCTCTTCCTCGAGCCTCGGCTGCGTGAACGCACCAGTGGGGCAGGCGGAAACGCACGCCCCGCACCGGACGCATTTCTCCTCGTCCAGAGAAACCGGCACATGCACGTCCCCGGTGAGCGCGATCGCTTCCACCGGGCACACCTGCACGCACGCCGCACAGACAGGGTTCTTGATGTTAACATCGAGACATCGGGAGGGATCGAGCTTCACGCCTCCCTCGAATTGCTCCGACAACGATATCAGCGTATCGAACATCTCTTGCTCCTCATTCCTCTTGTCAACCGTGCTTCCTCTTTTTCGATTCCCTGCGCCATCTGACGAACACCTCTTCTTTAGCCTCTCCGCCGAGACCTTTCAGCAGATCCATGAGCCTTTCCTTCGAACTTTCGCCCAGCCGCACGGGCTTTCCATCAACGAGGAAATCGAGCCGATCTTCCCCAAGTGCAGGAACGATGACCTCTTCCTCGATTAGACCCGCCACGCCTTCGGCGTCCTCCAGGTCGAACACCGGCGCAGGCGCACTTTCGAGCTCCACATCGGAAACGATTGCCAGCAGTAGCTCCGGCGAGCTTCGTATTTCGTCGCTGTATCCACGCCGAAACACTTCGACTTTCGGCGTTCTCGCCCAGTGATACCCTTCCGTCAGGACGATATCCGCGTCCGGGATCATCGCTACAGCTTCTTCAAGGCTCGGCTCCCGGCCGATTTCGTCCCAGATCATCGCCAGCTTACCCGGCGAGACGATCAGCACGGTGGAACTGCCCGCTCTGGCATGTCGCCATGTGTCTTTGCCCGGTACGTCGAAATCGAACCCGGGGTGGGCGTGGTGTTTTATCGTAGCCACGCGCCAGCCCCGCCGCCTTAGCGCCGGGATGAGCTTCTCCATGAAAGTCGTCTTGCCGGAACCGCTCTTTCCAACGATGGAAACCACTGGGATCATAGTTCGAACGATTGCCCCCTGACCGGGATCTGCACGTCTCGCACACCGAGGTGGCGTGCGGTATCGGCGAACGCCCTCGCTGCTTCCTCTTCGCCGTGCACCACGAACATCCGACGCAGGCGCTTCGGCCCGACAGCCTGGAGCCAGGAAGCAAGCTCGTTCTTGTCAGCATGGGCGCTGTATCCGTTGATGGATTCGACATGCGCCCGCACTTTGTACATCTCGCCGAAAATCTTCGCTTCCGGCGCTCCGTCCAAAATCCGTCTTCCCAGCGTGCCTTCCGCCTGGAACCCGACGAAAAGGATCGTGTTGTTCGGGTTTTCGATGTTGTTCTTCAGGTGATGCAGGATGCGGCCTGTCTCGCACATCCCGGAAGCGCTGATGATCACGGCAGGGTCTTTCAAGAAGTTCAGCTCTTTCGATTTGTCGACGCTCCGGATGTACGTCATCCTGCTGAAACCAAACGGATCGCGCTCGTCGGTCGCTTCGAGGAACTGGCGCACTTCGTGGTTGTAGCATTCCGGGTGCAAGCGGAAGATCTCCGTCACGTCCACCGCCAACGGGCTGTCCACGAAGATCGGAATCTGCGGGATTTTCTTCGCCTCCATGAGCTGGTGGAGTGCGTAGACGATCTCCTGTGTCCTGCCTACGGCAAAAGATGGAATGATCACCTTCCCGCCGCGGTGGT
>JALWAP010000256.1 GCA_027016315.1 Anaerolineae bacterium
TGTGCAGCGAACTCCTCAGCACCCGCCATGCGCCCAGGGAGATCAGCACGCTGATGAAGACGCTGGTCAGCGGATCGACCCACAGCCAGCCGGTGTAGTGGATGACGATGGCAGCCAGGATCACGCCCACCGACGCCGCGGCGTCTCCCAGGACGTGGAGATAGGCGCTGTGGACGTTGAGGTTCTCCGTGTCGGAGTGGACGCTTTCACCGCTGTGCTCGTGGTGGTGCCCGCCGAGTACGAACGCCACCAGCAGGTTGACCAGCAGCCCGATGGCGGCGATGATCAGCATCTCCGTGCTTTTGATGGCCGTCGGGTGCTGCCATCGAGCCCACGATTCCCGCAGGATTTCCACCACGATGATGCCCAGCAAAGCGCCGTTGACCAGCGCCGCCAGCACCTCCGTTCGGTGGTAACCGTAAGTGTGGCGGGCGTCCGCCGGGCGGGCGGCCATCCAGATGGCAAAGTAGCTCAGCCCCAGGGCGAACACGTCCACGAACACGTGCGCGGCGTCCGAAAGCAGCGCCAGACTCCCCGTCCACAGCCCCCCAACCACCTCCGCAACCAGGATCGCCGAGGTGAGGAGCATGGAGAGGACAAATCGTTTCTTGAGAACCTCGTCGGCGTGTGAATTCATGTACCGTCCTTTCCTTGCGTCCCGTCGATGTGGAACACGGCCTGTGCCACTTCTTCGTTCACCCGGCAGCCGGGACTCGTCAGCAAATCCAGCGGATTGTGGCTCACGCCGTCCACCAGAATCCCCGGAGAAGCCCGCATCCCATACCGCTCGGCGATGGCCTGCCCCTCCGGAGATTCCAGGGGAATCCGCTTGAAAAGTATACCACGATCACGCAGATACTTCATGATTTTCTGGCTTCGCCTGCACCGATGGGCCGGCAAAATCACGATTTCGTGTTCGCTCATCCTCACCTCTTGCTTGCAAAATGACCAGGGTTCAACGCAAAGACGCCAAGAGGCAAAGCCGCAAAGACTTTCGGAAAATTCTTCGCGTCTTTCGCTTCTTTGCGCCCTTGCGTTTGCCCTCGTTCACTCCGCCGATCTGTCCGAGACGATGAGAACCGGGCACGGGGCGTGCTTGCTCACGTTTTCCGCCACGTACCCCAGCAGCACGTCGTACACCGTCAACCGGCTGTGGGAGCCCATGATTATCACACTGGCGCCCACCTCTTTGGCCACGTCGACGATCTGGGGGTAGATGTGGCCGTGCCTGCCTTTGCGGATCATCCCTTCCACGTCCAGACCCTGGGATCGCAGTTCCTCCACCAGGTGTTCCAGGCCAAGCTGGGCCACGCGCTTGCCGAGCCCTCGCCCCATGACCGTCAGCACGATCAGCTTCGTCTTCTGCTCCTTTGCCAGGGACGCCGCAACCTTGACCGCCTTCTCCGACGCATCAGAGAAGTCGGTCACCAGGAGAAAAGGGCCTTTCTCTCCTTTGCTCTGCTGCGGCGTGCGGGAGACCGCCACGACAGGGCATGGAGCATTCTTGACCACTTTCTCCGTGACGCTTCCCAGGAGCACGTCCCAGATGCTGCGGTTGCTGTGGGTGCCCATGACGATGACATCCGCGCCGACTTCTTTCGCAGCTTTCACGATCTCCTCGGCAGGATCGCCCTCCCGAACCAGCTTCGTCACGGGGATGCCGATGGCCTCGATGTCGGCGATGTCCTGTTCGAGCCTACGGGCTTTTTCCTCCTCCAGCTCCCGGACTTCGTGGTTGATCGTCTTCTTCCATTTCTCCGTGGAGACCCCGGCCGGCTCGTCGCCCGGCCAGAGCGGCTCTTCCACCGGCTCGAGAACCGTCATCACCCACAGGTGCTTGTCCGGCCCGCCCTTTGCCAGGTCGACGGCCACTTTCTTGGCGATCTCCGCGTGTTCCGAGAAATCCGTTGCAAACAGAATCTTCTTAAACACTTCCCACCTCCTTTGCATGAGGAATCGTTTCCTCTGCCTCGATCGGTTTTGCGCCGAAGAGCTTACGCACCTGCCCCTCCAGCTTCAGATACCCCACCAGGAACACGATCTGGAAAATCGGCATCATGGCCGCGGGCACCGCCACCAGCGGCGAGAACGCCGAAGTGGCGATGGCGATGGCCGTTCCCTCGTTCTTCCCGGTGCTCGCAAACACCATCCCCATGTGGTCTTCGTAGCTGAATCCCAGCAGCTTGCTGATGCCGGTCACCAGCGCCAGAGTAACCAGGTAGAACGCCGTGCTCGGGATGAAGAGCAACGCCACAAGCTGCCATTTCTTGATGAGCACGTTCGCCTTCATCAAGAAGATCAGGAACACGATCATGTACATGCCGATGAGGGTCAGCGACGCAAACAACGGAACGATCTTCTTGAAGTTCTCCTCCTTGAGCCATCGCAGCAGGGCGATTCTGGTCAGGTAGCCCAGGATCATGGGGAGAATCAACACCACGATGATCGTGTGCAGGAGCAGCCCCATAGGCACCGGGACGTTGAAGGAGCCGCCCAGCAGCTTCGCCCAGAAGGGTATCGCAGCGATGGCGACGATGAAACTGGTGACCACGGAAACCGTCGCCAGCTCCAGATTGCCCTCGCTCAAGCCGGTGTAGCCGATGCTCATGCTGGAGCACGGCACCACCATCGCCATGAAGAACCCGAACCCAAGCTGCGGGTCGTGCAGGAAAATCCTGCCCATGGCGTAGCCGAAGAGCGGTGCCCACACGAAGTTGTAGGTGAGCACCAATCCCAGCCCTTTCCAGTTCTTCAGCGCTTTGACCAGCGCGCTCATCCTGATGTTCACCATCATCGGGTAGATCATCAGGAACACGGCCACAGAAATCAGCGTCTTCAGCGTCGGCTGATAGTGTTTGACCGCATGCCCGTATTGGTACCCCAGCAGCCACCCCAGGCCGATGGAGACTATCACGTACAGAATCATGTACTTCTTCAGGTTGTTGTGAATCTTCGCCAACATATCTTTTTCACCTCCGGATTGAGTTCGTCGGTTGGTTTTTCGGCCTCGTACCGAAGCCGATTTCGATGTTTTTCACGCAGACGAACCCACCGGCGGCGAACGTTTTATCCAGCCCCCAAGGCAGCACAGGCAGCCACAGGGCCTGGAACCCGCTTTCCACGCATCCATCATCTTTCCACCTGCTTCTTTCCGGGATTGAGGCACCTCGCCGGTGCCTGCTTCTTCAATGATTGCAGCCTCCTCCGTGTCCCCGGCCGCCTTCGCAGCCTTCGCCGGAGTGCTCCTTGCTCTTCTGGCACGGGGAGTGTCCATCGCCCCAGCACTTCCACGATTTGAGGCACCACCCTTGCTCTTCTGGCACGGGGAGTGTCCCCTCAACTGACCGCTGAAATACATCTCGAGGGTGTTGCGCACCGTGCCTTTGGCTCCGGTGACGACCTTGATGCCGTACTGGGTGAAGAAATTCACCGCCCGCCGCCCCATCCCGCCGGTCAGGAGCACGTTTACGCCGTACTGCTTTATCAGCGCCGGAAGCTCCCCCGGCGAATGTCCGGCGGCACCCGCGTTGGGCACGGCCATCGCTTTCGTCACTTTGCCGTCCTCCACCTCGACGATGATGTAGTACGGGCACCTGCCGAAATGATAGCTGACGGGACTTTCGAGCCCCGCTGTGCTCTCGGACGTGATAGCTATCCTCATGGCAACCTCCTGATTCCAATGTTGGAATAATGTCTGGCAAAAAAAGAGCCGTTTGCCCTCTACCACTCACATTTTCCCGGCCCGCATGGCTTGCGCCTCATGCCATCCAGGTAGTCCAGTTCCTCGAATGCAGCGGCGAGCTGAACGATGCGATCCAGCAGGTCGTCTATCCGGCGATCCCGCAGGCGGTACACCACGCGCATCCCTTCCCTGTCCGCCGTCACCATCCCAGCAGCCCGCAAGACCATCAGATGCTGGGAGACGTTCGCCTGGGAGCGTCCCGTCACCTTCATCAACTCCGTGACGCACCTGGGCTTCTCCCGGAGCGCCAGCAGAATCCGAAGGCGCACCGGATTCCCCAGCAGCCTCGCCAGCTTCGTCGCCCTTTGTACCGCTTCGCTTGTAGCCATCGGATCGCTCCTGCGATATTCCGGTTCTGGAATATCATACTCGTGAGCGCCGGGCGTGTCAAATTCGCGTTGCGGATTTTGTTTGTCATACGTCTTTGGGAGAGAGGGAGCGGTGGGGGCCTCGCGTTTGGACATGAGATTGGATGTGTGGTGCCTTGCGTCCTTTCCTGGCGGGTGCTTGCTTTCGCGTGGTTCTGTGCTCCACCCTCGCGATGTGCGCTTGACAAAGGTGCCGTCGTTTGCGCTACAGATTCATTAGGTAGCGTGGAAGGTAGTGCGACGTACTTTGGAGGGAGTTGTAGGGCGAGCCAGACGGCTCGCCTGGTCGATTTAGACAGCTCGATCTACGTTGCCGCGGCAAATTCGTTGGGGCGAGGCTTGTCCTCGCCCCAACAATGGCATCACACCGGTTCTGGGCGCTGGCAAAAATTTCACTTCCAAGATTTGACATGCAGGATTTTGCATGTATAATAAGAACTGAGAGAAACCAAGGAGGCAACGGAACCTTGGAGCACTACGAGAAGAAAGCTGCCTTGTTGAAAGCCCTGGCACATCCGGCCAGATTGCTGATCATGGACATGCTCCGCCGCGAGCGGATGTGCATCTGCCAGCTTACTGCGGTGCTGGGCAAGTCTCAGCCTTACGTGTCCCAGCAAATCCGGGTGCTGCGGGAGGCCGGGCTGGTGACGTGTCACAAGTCCGGTACGTACAAATGCTACCACATCAAAGACCCGGAGGTGGAAAAGCTGCTCGACGTACTTCTGGGCGACTCGCCCAACGCGGTTTTCTTCTTGAAAAAAGGAAAGGAAGCGATGCGTACATGCATCGGTGAGGGGGATTGGGAGAAGTTCGTGAAAACAGGGAGTCCATAGGACTTCTTTTTTTCATGCAATAGATGCAAGGTTATGCATATAATGTTTTCTTTTTCGGGAACATTCATGCAAATCATTGCATGTACGTGAGGCGAAACAATGGAAAAGCCGCTGTTGAAAGTCGAAAATCTGTCCATACGCAGGAACGGAAAAATCATCCTGGATGGGGTGAATCTGGAAGTTGCGGAGGGCGAAATTCACGTCCTGCTGGGGCTGAACGGATCCGGAAAGTCGAGCCTCGCGTATGCCATCATGGGGTGCGAGAGCCACAGGCCCGACTCCGGCTGTATCCTCTTCGACGGGAAGGACATCACGCACACGCCCATCGACGAGCGCGCCCGGATGGGCATCACGCTGGCGTGTCAGGAACCGGCCTGCTTCGAGGGGATACGGGTCTTCACCACCGCGGAAGGGAACGCGCCCCTCGCCCGTGGACACATGGATTGCACGGAGATCGTGCGGGACGAGGCGGTGGCGGAGAACGTTCCGATGGTGGTGGTCAGGGACGACCGGGCCCAGGTGACCCACGAGGCCGCCATCGGTTCGGTCAACAAAAAAGAGTTGGAGACGCTGATGGCCCGCGGCCTGGACGAGGATTCCGCCGTGGATGTCATCATCAGAGGGATGCTGTCGTAATGGGGGGATGGGCGTCAACGCAAAGTCGCGAAGAGGCAAAGGCGCAAAGGTATCCAAAGATTTCCTTGCGGCTCTGCTTCCTTTGCGGCTCAGCGTTTCCCTTCGAGGCAGACGCCCCGAGCTACATCAGGAGGGCAGAATGGCGAAACTGTGCGTGATCTGCTGCAATCTAAAATTTCCCATTCCATAGAACGTCTGGAAACTGCACGCGGTGGTGGCAGGCCCTGCCGCCACGATGGTGTCGTTGAGTGTGTGGAAGGACGACGATCCGAAACTTTGTGAGATCATTGGAGGGGAAACCATGAGCAAAGAAATCACCAGGAGGGATTTTCTGAAGGGGAGCGCAACGGTGGGCGCCGGCATGCTCTTCCTGCGTCCTTCCGGAGGAGGTATCTTCAAAGCTCCTCGATGGCCGAAGGACGGCAAGGTGCACGCCCAGAACATCAGCGTGGGTGCCGAGTGGCGCTACAGCGTTTGCGGGATGTGCTCCAACGGATGCGGCATCAAGTTCGCCGTGAAGAAAGTGGACGGCATCGAGCGGGTGGTGAAAATCGAAGGGAACCCGAACCACCCGTACAACCAGGGCAAGATATGCGCCAGAGGCCAGTCCGGAATCCTGCGGACTTACGGCCCGGACAGGATTCGCGCCCCGCTCATCAGGGTCGAAGGAAGCGAACGGGGCACGTGGAAATTCCGGAAAGCCACGTGGGAGGAGGCTTTTGCCTACATCGAGAAGAAAGTCAAGGAGAAAGGCATCAAGCCATACGAGGTCGCGGTCACGGGG